>CAYZGT010000009.1:39493-42628 GCA_964478155.1 uncultured Simplicispira sp. | reverse complement strand
GGCCAGCTGGCTGGTGGTCAAGCCGGCGATTTGATCGGTGCTCAGGCCTGCAATCGCAGCTGTGTTCCAAGTTTTAAAGAAGGCAGTGCTGAGTTTGGCGATTTCTGCCGTATCTAAGGTAGCCACCTGACCTGTGGTTAAACCTGACCCTTGTGCGGAGCCTAAGACAGCCAACTGACTCGTACTTAAGGTGTCAAAGTCTTGTGTTTGTAGCGCACGCAATTGGTTGCTGGTCAGAACCGTAAGTTGACGGGTCGTGAGCGCCTTTGTTTGATCACTGCTAAGAGCCACCATGTGCCCGGTCGTCAGTGCGGGTATTTGTGCCGTGGTTAAAGCTTGAATTTGCGCAGTAGTGAATTCAGCAATGTGGCTGGAGTTCAGGCTTGCAATTTGTTGTGGTGTGAGAACAGTGACAAAAGACATGATGGCCCCCTCGAAGAGCGAAAACTCTGCACAGTTCAGACTAACAGCAGGGCAGCCCCAGCGCAGAACAGATAAAACGGATCGGATGCCGACTTTAGCATCAGAGACAGTATCGACCAAATTTTGACCAAGTAAAGCCCAAATTTGCAACCACGCACTACAGGTCGATAGTGTCTGTAGAAGTCACTATAACTATTTGCTTAGGGGCCCATAGCACCAAGTACACACAATTGCACAGTCTTTTTAACTTTTCACTGTACAGAACACACAATTGAACAACGGGCCATGTCTATCTCGACATGGCCCGTCATGTGCCTACCGTGCAGGCCTCAGTGGGAGGCTGGAATACCCAATCGTTAGCTTATTTGCCTTGGGGCATCTCTGCCGAAGCCAATGCCGATAACGATGGTGGCGTACCATTTTGGCCAGACAACAGCCTTGCCAAATTGGTACCAACTTCGACACCCGAGGCTGCTGGTGTTGTGGTTCTTTGGTAGTAATCTGCTAATGGGATCAACAGGGAGGTGGCAAGAGATGCTTGAGCGACTGGTGTCACTGCAGCACTGTCCACCAGCTGCTCTGGTGTGGCATTGCCTTGCTGTGGTGGCTCGGAGGCTGCCACAGGGTGACTGCCACCACCTTCCAAATAACTGCCTAAAGACTCTGTCAGACTGCTCACCGCACCACGAAGCGTTTCATCGACCGCAGTTCCTTGGCGGAACCATACATCGACCAAATCACGCTCCGTACCATCGGTAGTTACATACGATGACACCAAACCTAATAAGTTGCCGTTGTCGGTTTCGGTAGAAGCATTGGCGTTTAAGTGCAGCGCTGCTACGCCAGCTTCTTGCAAGCTCAACAACTCACCAGCATCGGTTTGGCCATTGCTATTGCTGTCTTTCCAGATAGCCAATTCAGAGAAGGCTGCATCTTTTGGCGTAATACGGCCGTCGTTATTGCTGTCAAGGGTTTGCAACGCAGCAAAACCGTCTGCTGCAGTTACACCAGAGCTAAGTTCAGTGGCAGTGCCAAACAGTTCACGACCATCGTTGATATTGCCATCCTTATTCAGGTCACGCACCAGCAAGCCATCATCCGGAGATATCCAGCCGGTCTGGCGCAATAAGCCATCGGTACCTAAAGCAAACTGCACGCCTTGCGCTACGGATACTGTACGGACACCATCGCCGTTCAGATCCAGCACCAAGGGTGAAGCCATGCTAGTGAAGGCTGCAGTTTGTAGCGATGTCAGATGCGCCGAGTTCAGGGCTGCATGTTGTGTAGCAGTCAAGTTCTTGAGCTGCGCTGTGGTCAGGGCTGCGACTTGGGTTGATGTAAGAGAGTTGATCACCGTAGTGTTCAAGTTTTGAACAAACGCTGTCGCCAACTTACCAATTTCGGTCGCATCCAATGTTCCCAGCAGATTGACACTCAAACCTGGCCCTTGAACTGCGCCCAAAGCCGCAAGCTGTGCTGTCCCAAGCACCGCAAAGTCTGCTGTTTGGAATGCTGCTATTTGGGCACTGCTCAAGGTACGCAGTTGTGCTGTAGTCAACCCAACCGTATTAGCTGGTGTCAAGGCGACTACTTGATCGGTGGTCAGTCCTGATAAGCTATCTGTACCTAAGGCTGCCAATTGTGCAGAGCTGAGCACCGCCACATCTTGGGTGTCCAAGGCAGCCAACTGGGTGTTGCTCAGAATTTTCATCTGTGCTGTGGTCAACACTTTGACTTGCGCTGTCGTCAGTGCGGCAATGCTTGCCGTATTCAATCCTAGTACTGCAGCAGTGTTGAGCACTGGAATAGTCACAGTGCTGAGTGCTGCAAGCTGTGCTGTACTCAAAGCACTAATTTGTGCAGTTGAGAGGGCCTTGACTTGTCCAGTATGGAGTTGTGCCACATCTTGGGTGTCTAGTGCTCGGATTTGTGCAGAGTCAGTCCATGTGGCCAATTGGGCACTACTCAAACCAGCGATTTGCGCTGTACTGAGCGATTGGATGGCGCCGGTGCCCAGCGCCTTGATAAAGGCAGTGCTCAATCGGGCGATGCCTGTGGACTCGAGGGTTGCCAGTTGGTCGGTGGTCAAGCCCAAGGCTTGGTTGCTGGCCAAGCCGGCCAACTGCACGCTGCTCAAGACGTTGAAGTCTGCTGGCTCCAAGGCGGCGATTTGGCTGCTGCTCAAAGCACGCAGTTGTGCGGTGCTCAGGCCCGTCACGTTGGCGGTGCTCAAGCTGGCGAGTTGGTCGGTGGTCAGGCCCAGTACCCCAACGCTGCTCAAAGCGGCCACTTGCTGGGTGCTGAGCGCAGCAAAGGCATCGCTGTTGAGTTGTGCGACTTGGGCACTGCTGAGGATGGCCAATTGTGCCGGTGTCAGGGCGCGCACTTGGGCGCTGCTGAGTGCGGCAATGCCAGCACTGCCCATGTTTTGAATGGCGCTGGTGCTCAGGGCGTTGGTGCCAGCACTGGAGAGGGCCGCCAATTGGTCGCTGCTGAGGTAGCTCAACTGCGCGGTGGACAGACCACGGATTTGTGCGGTGGTCAATTGCGCGACATCTCTGGTCTCTAGGGCACGGATTTGATCCGAGCTGGTCCAGGCGGCCAATTGGGCGCTGCTCAGGCCCGGAATTTGTGCGGTACTGAGCGATTGGATGGCACCGGTGCCCAGCGCCTTGATAAAGGCAGTGCTCAATCGGGCGATGCCTGTGGACT
>CAYZGT010000009.1:20549-39393 GCA_964478155.1 uncultured Simplicispira sp. | reverse complement strand
GCTGCTGCTCAAAGCACGCAGTTGTGCGGTGCTCAGGCCCGTCACGTTGGCGGTGGTCAGTGCCGCAATTTGGTCGCTGTTCAGACCAGCCAGCGCGTCGGTGCTCAAAGCGCCTAGCTTAGCTGAGCTCAGGCTCGCCAAGGCATCAGTAGCGAAGGCAGCAACATGTGCACTGGTCAGGACACGGAGTTGACTGGTGTTTAACTGGGCCGCATCTGCGCTCTCTAGCGCTGCAATTTGTCCAGTGGTTAAGGCCTGCACTTGGGCGGTGCTTAAATGGGGTATCTGTGAGGTCGTTAAACCAGGAATGGCATCGGTGTTGAAAGCGCGTACCTGCTCGGTACGCAAGGCTCGCCACTGGGCACTGGTGATGCCTGCCAGCTGCCCGGATGTCAGTACTGCAATATCTGCTAGTTCTAAGGCCAAAACCTGTGTGCTAGACATGGCAGCAAGCGCTGCAGTACTCAATGCGGGCACTTGCAAGGTACTGAACTCTTGAATTTGTGCTGTAGTGAGAGTTCGGATGTTGTCGGGAGTTAAGGCAGCCACTCCTGCGGTATCGAGAAAAGAAATCCAAGACATAAGCAGCCTCCCTTAGGCGCAGTAGTTTTTTATATGAGCCAAGGCTACAACAGCGTAGTGTTGGCGCAGGATAGACAAACGATGGCGCAAGACTGCCCCATATCTTGCCTTTATACCGTAGTGACACCAATTACCTAGAAATAACTCAACTATTTTCCAGGTTTGTGTATGGAGTAACCAAAACCCATCGAGTGCTTCAATTAGCTGGTGAAGTCACCGCTTTTCCGCCATTTCACATGGAGCGGTCAATTCCACAATCGGCAGCATGAATGCTGTCACCACTCCCTCTTTGTCCTCTCGCTTGGTAGCGCCGCGCTGGCTGGGTGTGTTGCTGCTGGCCGTTTGTGCGGCACTGCCTGCACATGCTTTGCGCATCAAAGAAGTGGCGGCTGTGCAGGGCGTGCGTAGCAACCAATTGACGGGCTATGGTTTGGTGGTGGGTTTAGATGGCACGGGCGACCAAACCACCCAGATGCCCTATACCACCCAAGCCATGCAGAATTATCTGCAACAAATGGGTATCAGTTTGCCGGCCAATGCGGCTGGGCAGTTGCAGTTGAAAAATGTGGCAGCGGTAGTCGTGACAGCTCAATTGCCGGCGTTTGCCCAGCCCGGTCAAATGATTGACGTGAGTGTCTCGTCGATGGGCAATGCCAAATCGCTTAAAGGGGGCACCCTGATTGTGACCCCCCTGCGTGGTGCCGATGGAGAAATTTATGCTTTGGCCCAAGGCAATTTGGTGGTGGGTGGAGCAGGTGCAGCCCAAGGTGGCAGCAAAGTACAAATTAACCACCTGAGTGCCGGGCGCATTCCACAAGGAGCGCAGGTGGAGCGTGCTGTGCCCACGCCACTGCACCAAGGTAACTCCATCACGCTGGGCTTGAACAGTTCCGATTTTCAGACAGCCCGCAAAGTAGCGCAGGCTATTAACACCCGTATGGGCGCTGGCCGGGCCACCGCTTTGGACGGCCGCACCGTGCAAGTGCAAGCACCTACCGACCCCGGCAGCAGGGTGAACTTTATTGCGGAATTAGAAGAACTAGCGATCGACAACGGTACCCCGGCTGCCAAGGTGGTGATCAATGCACGCACGGGTTCGGTGGTGATGAACCAAGCCGTCACCTTGGGGCCTTGTGCGATTGCACACGGCAATTTGTCGATCACCATCAGCTCTACGCCCCAAGTCAGCCAACCCAATCCGCTGTCGCAAGGCCAAACCGTGGTGACGGAAAAAACCGACATCAAGATCACCCAAGAGCCGGGCGCGCTGATCCAAGTGCCGCCTTCGGCGCAGTTGGCTGATGTTATTCGTTCGTTGAACCAATTGGGCGCTACGCCACAAGACCTGTTAGCTATTTTGCAAGCCATCAAGGCAGCGGGCGCGCTCAATGCTGAATTGGAGGTCATCTGATCATGGCGCTGGCCCTCACCCCCTCTTCCGCTGGCACATCGTTAGGCACCAATGCACTGGCAGCCGATGTGCGCTCGCTCAATCAACTCAAATACGAAGCTGGCAATAACAGTGCTGCCGCCACGAAAGAGGCTGCCAAGCAGTTTGAGTCGCTCTTTATGCGCGAGATGATCAAGAGCATGCGCGAGGCCACCATGAAATCGGGCCTGATGGAGAGCAGCCAAGCCGATTTGGGCACTGATTTGCTAGACCAACAATTGTCGGTGAGCATGTCTGGCCTGCCCGGTGGATTGTCGGAGGCCATTAGTCGCCAACTGTCGCGGCAAATGGGCGGAGCCGATGCGACGTTAGCGGTGCCCTCTACCCTGAGCTTGGCGCGCAGCAGCCAAACGGCCGCTGCCTTGCGCCCCACCGCTGCCGTGGCCAACACCGGCCCCGCGCCCAAAGGGCGTGACGATTTTGTCGAATTCCATGAAGCCGCTGCCCAGCGCGTGGCGCAAGAAAGCGGTATTCCGGCCAGTTTTATGTTGGGCCAAGCGGGTCATGAAACTGGTTGGGGCAAGAGTGAGATTCGCGGCAGCGATGGCAGCAACTCTTACAACCTGTTTGGCATCAAGGCCGGTAAGGGTTGGACGGGCAAGGTGGCTGAAATTGTGACCACTGAATACATCGACGGTGTGCCACGCAAAGTGGTGGACAAGTTCCGTGCCTACGACTCGTACGAAGACTCTTTCCGTGATTACGCCCGCCTGATCAACAACAGCCCGCGTTACGAACAGGCTCGCGCCCAAACCGGCTCGGCAGAAGCCTACGCCAGTGCGCTGCAAAAAGCGGGTTATGCCACCGATCCCGCCTACGCTCGCAAGCTGAGCGGGGCGATCCAAAGTGCCCTGCGCGCGCAGCAACGCGATCAGGCTTGATTTCCTAGTAAGGAGCTAAACCATGAGCCTCTTGAACGTGGGCGCACGCGCCTTGCAGGTCAACCAGACCGCCATCCAAACTACCGGCCACAACATTGCCAACGTCAACACCGAGGGCTACTCGCGCCAGACGGTATCGTTGCGGACTATGCCCAGTCAATACACCACCGATGGTTACATCGGCAAAGGGGTTGATATTGAGGGCGTGTTACGTAACCACAGTGAATTGTTGACGCGCCAAGCCAGTGCGGCGGCTTCAGTACAGGCGGGCGATGCGGTGCGCTTGGATCGGCTCAAGCAATTGCAAGACGTGTTTACGGGCGGAACCTCCGGCTTGGGGGCGGCGATCAATGACATGATGAATGCGCTGTCTGATGTGGTGAATGCCCCGACCGATTTGACAGCGCGGGGCGTGGTGCTGACGCGCATGGACGAAACCGCCAAACGTATGCGCGATGCCTCCAGCCGCATGGATGAAATCGCTGCCACTGTGGACTATCAAATCCAAAGTGGTATCAACGTGGTGAACAACCTGGCCCGAGACGTGGCCGAGGTGAACCGCCAAATCTCTTTGGCGCGCGGCAAGGGGCAGCAGCCCAACGACTTGCTGGATCGGCGTGACCAACTGATCCGTGATATCAACCAGTATGTGCAAACCTCGCAAGTCGCTGCCGATGATGGTTCGGTAACGTTGTTTGTCGCGAACAGCCAGCCCTTGGTGATGGGGGATCGGGCCGGTAGTCTATCGGTGGGTGATCCAGAAAACTTCAACACCAACGGTGCGATGAAGAAGCTGCTGTTCACTCCCTCGGGCAGCACGCAAAAAATTGAGTTGAACGAGGCCGTATTGGGTGGGGGGGAAGTCTCGGCCTTGATGCGCTTTCAAAACAGTGACTTGGCCGAAGGGCGCAACCTGCTGGGGCGTTTGGCCTTGGGGATCAGCGAAACCCTGAACCTGCAAAACCGCCAAGGCTTGACCTTGGATGGCGAGTTGGGCGACAACCTGTTTACCCCGATTGCTTTGGGTAATGCGATTGCCGGTCAGCGCAATGCCGATCCAGCGCTGACCATGGGCCTTGAGGTGGCAGACCCGAGCAAACTGCAAGCGTCGAGCTATGTGGTGCGTTTTGTGGGTGGCGGTGGCACCGTGACACGCCAAGCCGATGGCAAGGTGTTTAGTTTTGCTGACAACACCGAGCTTGATGCCTTGATGTTAGGTCAGGGATTGCGCCTGACCAATGGTGCAACTCCGGCGGCAGCTTTTCCGGGTGCCAATGACGGTGACCAGTTCCTGATCAACCCGCTGCAAGGCGCTGCCAGCCAAATGCAGGCGGCACAGTTTTCGCCACGCGACTTGGCGGCGGCCAATGCTATCAATGCCAAGATGGGGCCGAGCAATGATGGCTCGTTGCAACTGGTGAGCCTCAAGGCCACGGGCAATCCGGCATTGACTTTGCCCCCCGTGGGCACTGGCGTGACCTTGACGTTCGATGCCACGGCTTCGCCCACTACCTTCACTCTGACGGGCAACACTGCCGCCCCGTTGGACTTATCGACCAACCCGCCCACCCCGCTGGCGGCTCCGTTCACCTATACCCCCGGACAGCCGATCAGCGTAGATGGTTGGGAAATCACCCTGAATGGTGTGCCCAAAACCGGCGATACCGTGGTGGTGGGCGATGCCCAAGACCCGCAATATGGTGATTATTTCTTGCGCGATGCGGGCAATGCCAAAGCCTTGATGGCCTTGCGCGATGCCAAAATTTTTGACGGTGGCAGTTTGACCGATGGTTTTGCTGGGGCGATGGCCCAAATTGGTACCCGCACCCAAAGCGCCCAATTTGCCGCTGAACTCTCCACCACGATTGCTGGCAATTTAGAGAATGAACGCGCAGCCGTCTCAGGAGTCAATCTGGACGAAGAAGCCGCGCGCTTGATTCAATACCAACAGGCTTACCAAGCCTCGGCCAAGATGGTGCAAATCGCACAAAACATCTTTGACAACCTCATCCAGGCCGTAGGCCGCTAAATACTGCCCTGAACGGAGTCCGCCATGAGCACCTCGATCTACCGCGTTGGTACCGCTAACCAGTATGACAGCGCCTTGCGCAACATTACCCAGCGCCACAGCGAGCTGACCAATTTGCAAGAAAATTTAACCTCCGGCAAGCGCGTGGTTAAACCCAGCGACGACCCGGTAGCGGCTGCACAGGCTGAACGCGCCCTGACGCGCATCAGTCGCATCCAAACTGAGCAGCGTGCTTTGGATTTGCAGCGCAACTCGATTGCCCAAGCTGAATCCACCTTGGGCCAAGCTGTTACTTTGGGCCAAGAAATTCGCGAAATTTTGGTCAATGCGGGCAATGGCATCCACACCCCCAAAGACCGGCAAACCTTGGCCAACCAGTTGCAAAGCCTGCGCGACCAAATGTTTGAGCTGACCAGCCGCAAAGATGCGAACGGTCAGCCCTTGTTTGCCGCCTTGGGCAGTGGCCTGTCGCCCCTGTTGGGGCCGCAATCGACCGGTTTGGACTACCGCTTTGACGGTTTGGCTGGGCAGGTGGCCGCCAACGGCAGCAACATCCCGATTGGCTTGGACGGGGATGCTGCGTTTATGTTCCAGTCAGAGCGTGATGGTGTGTACCATGCCGCCTTTCAGGCCAGCACCTTGACAGCATTAGCCCCTGGTGCAACCTCTGGTGTTACCCCTGCTGTGACCCCCAATCGCCAAATTGGTACCAGCACCATTGAGGTGGTTGACCGCACGTTGGTAACAGGCGACAGCTATCAAATTGCCTTCAGTGGTGTTGGCCCCGGTGCCACCGATGGCACACTGACAGCCACCTATACCGTGACCGATTCGGGTGGCGCAGCGATCAGTACCGTAACACTGCCCGATTTTCCAGCCAACAAGCCCTTGAATATCGAGGTGTTGGATATCCCCGGTGTCAAGTTCACTATCTCGGCCACCCCCACCAAGGCGGTAGATGGCACCATCACCTTGGCCCCTGCCGATGGCGATACCTTTACCGTGCAGCCCCAAAGCAGTGTGTTTAGCGTGATTGATACCGCGATTGCGGAACTCAAGGGGGCCACCGACAACAACGCTGCCATTCAGGCTGGCGCACAGGCTTTGGGCAATTTCGACAAGGCCCTAGAGCGCATCCATACCGTGCGTGGTTATGCGGGCGAGTTGCTCAACCGTGCCGACCGCATCATGGGTGACCAAGAGAACCGTGCTATCCAATTAGAGGCTGACCGCTCGCGCGCCGAAGACTTGGATATGGTCAGTGGCATCTCTAAGTTTCAAGGCTTGCAAACCGGCTACGAGGCCGCACTCAAGTCTTACTCTATGGTACAAAAGACCTCGTTATTCAATTACATGGCCTAAAAAGGTTCTAGTCGCTTATGGTGCAATCGGTGCTGGGCAGCCTGACGCTGGGGTATCGCCCGCTATGGAGCCGCGCCCGGCGGCTGATGGGGGTGCAGTTGTATGTCCATCCCCGCGACGAAGGCGTAGCGCTGAATTTGCCGCACCTGCTGCGCACCTTGCGCGAAATTTGGTCAGATACTTCACCGCCAGTCTTGCTCTCGCCCCAACAGCCCGGCTTGTTGCAAGAATTTTTACGCCATGCCCACCCCGGCACCCCGTGGATCGAAGTGCAGGGGCGCTGGCTCCTGAATCCCGACATTTTGGAGCAGGTACGTGCTGCCCATGCCCGTGGGCAGCGCTTGGTGTGGCGTGGTGATTTAAGTGTTTTGCCACCGGCCGAGATTGCACGCTACTTCACCAGTAGCCTGTTGAGCTTAAGCCCCGAAATCGCCTTGGCGGCTTTGCGCGCGAGGCCAGAGAGCAGTCCGATCTTGGCCGGGCAAATGTACGAAGGGGTGGCCAGCCGCTTGGTCATGCAGCACTGTTTAGACCAGCGCAATGCTTTGGCCTTGGTGGGTTGGCCGACCGAAGATGTGCTCTACAGTCTGCGCCACGAACACCCGAAAGCGGCCCACGCCACTATCGCCAAGCTGATGCGTGCGATTGATGCTGAACAATCGCTAGAAACCTTTGAAGATATCCTGAGCGAAGACCCGATACTGGCCTATCGCTTCATGAACTACACCAACTCGGCAGCGCTGGGGTTGCGTACCGGTATCGATTCTTTGCGCCGGGGCTTGGTGATGATGGGTTATGGTTCCATCCAGCGTTGGTTGGGCAGCCAACTGCCCCATGCCAGCACCGAACTAGACTTACAGCCGGTGTACCAGTCGATGGTGATGCGGGCGCAATTGATGTCGCGCCTATTGGATGCCGGGGTGGAAAACGAATTGCGCCGCGAAGTCTATCTGTGCGGGTTGTTCTCGCAATTAGACTTGCTGTTGCGCGAGCCGATGAGCAACATCCTCAACCGCATCCCCTTGTCCGAGCGCATCTACGATGCCGTCGTGCAGCATACGGGCCCCTACGCTCCCAGTTTGCAATTGGCGGGGTTGTTAGAGGGCAGCGATGCTACTGCGATTGAGCAGTTGTGTGAAGAAAACGAGCTACACCCTGAAGAAGTGAACCGGGCGTTGTTGCGCACCCTGTCCGAGTTGGAAGTGCCGCGCGGGCGCAACGCCTAGGGCTATCCACGCGTTTATCCCCACCGGTGGCTGACACACGGGGGCCATACAATGCAACGCTTCACCACTTTCAGGGGGACATAGGCTCCCTTCGTATGGAAATAGCAATACTTTTCGCCCTCATCCTGCTCAATGGCTTGTTTGCTTTGTCGGAGATTGCGCTGGTCACAGCGCGCAAAGCCCGGCTGCAAAAGATGATTGATGAGGGCGACCACGGTGCGTTAGCTGCAGCCCAATTGGGCGAAGACCCCACGCGCTTTTTATCGACCATCCAAATTGGTATCACCTCGATTGGGGTGCTGAATGGTATTGTGGGCGAGGCGGCCTTGGCAGCGCCCTTGGCTGCTTGGTTAGAACGTATCGGTGTACCCCAACCCTATGGCAGCTATGCCGCTACTGGTTTGGTGGTGGTGCTGATTACTTACTTTTCGATTGTGGTGGGTGAGTTGGTGCCCAAGCGTATTGGCCAATCGCACCCCGAAACCTTTGCTCGGTTGGTGGCGCGGCCCATTCACCTGTTGGCGGCGGCGACCAAACCCTTTGTGCTGTTGTTGTCTGGTTCTACCCGTACCTTGCTGCGTATGTTGGGCGTGAAAGAAACCAGCGGCAGCCCCGTGACCGAAGAAGAAATCCACGCCATGCTGGTAGAAGGTACTACGGCTGGCGTGATCGAATCGCACGAGCACACCATGGTGCGCAATGTGTTCCGCTTGGATGATCGGCAAATTGGCTCACTGATGGTGCCACGGGGCGATGTGGTCTGCTTGGACTTGGATGCACCGTTTGAAGAAAACCTGCGCCGCATTGAAGATTCTGACCATGCCCGTTTTCCGGTGGTGCAGGGCGGCATGGACAACATCCGGGGTGTGATCAATGCGCGCCAATGGTTGGCACGCACCCTGCGTGAGGGCGATCATGCTCTGTCGAGCCAACATTTGCAGGCGGCCCTGTACGTGCCCGAGACCATCACTGGCATGGAACTGCTGGACAATTTTCGCCTGTCCGATGTCCACATGGCATTTGTGATTGACGAGTATGGCGAGGTGCAAGGCATTGTCACGCTACAAGACTTGATTGAAGCCATTACGGGTGAGTTTCAACCGCGTGACCCAGAAACCTCTTGGGCGCTGCAACGCGAAGATGGCAGTTGGCTGTTGGATGGCCATATTCCGGTGCCTGAACTGAAAGACCGTTTGGGCTTGTCCACCGTGCCCGAAGAGGAACGGGGCCGCTACCACACCCTCAGCGGCATGATCATGTTGCTCACAGGCCGCCTGCCCAAAGTGACCGATACCGTGCAATGGGAAGGTTGGAAGCTCGAAGTGGTGGATATGGATGGCAAAACCATCGACAAAATTTTGGCTTGCCGCCTGCCCGAGAACCTGCCGCAAACCGAATCTTCCTCCGCCGAGGCTGCTACCGCTCAACGGCCATAAATCATGGCATCCAGGCCCATCGCGCGCAGTTTGGCGGCGGCGCGGTCGGCTTCTGCCCGGCTGGCAAATGGCCCCACACGCACCCGAACCAATTCCTTATCGGCATTGGTAAAGTTTTGCAGTGTGGCGGGCAGACCGGCCCGTTCAATGCGCGCGTGGACTTTTTCTGCATTGCTGGTCAGGGCAAACGTACCAGCGTGGATGAAAAAGCGTCCGCCAGCCTTGTCTTTGCTTTGCTCTTTGTCTTTGCTCTCCACCGCGTTGGCGGTGGCTGCTGGGCGTGTGGCGGCTTGCACCGCCACTTTGGCGGGGGCTTTGGCGGGTGTTTTCTGGCTACTGCTAGGCCGTGCCGGGGGGGGGTCGGGGATCACTATCGGGGTTGGAATGGGGGCTGGCGGCGGCGCTGGCTGGCTGGCATCGCGGCTGCTGTACACCTTGGCTTGGGGCTTGGGGGGTTCTGGTGTTGGTTTAACGGCTATTTTGGCGGGCCGTCGGTGGGGCTCTGGTGCTTCTTGCGCTGGCACCACGGCTGCTGCAGTGGCTGCTGAGTGAGCTGGGGCTGCGTGAGAGGTGGTTTTTTCTGTGGCTGGGGGGGCAGCTTGGACGACCGCCGTGGGGGGCGAGCTTGTAGCGGCAGGCACGGCCAGCGCTGATGGTGGTGGCGTGGTTACGTTCGCAGAGGGGGCCGTAGTGATCGGCATCGTGCCCTGTATAGGCAAAATCGGGGCAGACTCGGCTGAGGGCGTGGCAGGGCTGGGCAGGGGGCTGGCCATCGTTGGTTCTGGCCCGGCGTTTTGCAAAGTTGGTGCTGGCGGTGGGGCCATGCCCACCAAGGCCAATACGCCACCCAGCGCCAGCAGGAGCAGATGGGCCAATGCTTGCCAGCCTATGCGCCGTCCAGTACCTGCCCGGCGTGCCAACAAGGTGCGCGCTTGGCCCAAGGTTTGGGAGGCAGCAATGGCGTTGTGGACACGCAATTCGGTTTGGGCATACAGCAACGCATCACCATACAAGCCTGGCAGCAGCGTGCCAGCCACGGCAAAGGCCAACAACAGCCACCAGCGCACGGAGGCCAAGGTGGGCATGCTGGCTGCATCGACCAGCCAAAACAGCCCCAGCAACAATGCTGCCAAAAAAGCGTACAGGCCTGCTGGCCGCCATAGGCGGTAAAACACCATCCAATGCAGGGTCAGGAAGGCGGCAGCCCAGTTCCAACTGGGGCGGGTACGGCCTGTGGCCTCAAACACCGAAAACACCCGGATATTGCGCTCAACGCCCACCGGCCCTAAGGCGTGGCGGTAGAGTGACATCAAGGGGCTATCGGGGGCAGGGGGGGTGGTGGTGGCAGCAGAAGCAGGGGAGGAAGCGTCGGGCATCGTCAAATTTTGCTACGTTTAGCGCACCGGAATCGGGATGCTTCTGTCTACCGGCACGGCTGTGACGCTGTTTTGTGGCGATCCATCAATCAGCTTTTCTGAATAGGTCAGGTACACCAGCGTGTTGCGTGTGCGGTCTACCATGCGCACAATGCGTAGCCGTTTGAACAACAAGGACATGCGCTCGCTAAACACTTCTTCTTGCTGGCGCAGCGGCTTGGGAAAGCTGATGGGGCCCGTTTGGCGGCAGGCAATCGAGGCTTCGGCGCGGTCTTCGGCCAAGCCCAAACTGCCTTTGATGCCGCCGGTGCGTGCCCGCGACACATAGCAAGTCACGCCGGGCGCGCCGGGGTCGTCATACGCCTCGACCAAAATGTCGTGATCGCGGCCAATCAGCTTAAAGGCGGTATCGACCGTGCCGATTTTTTCGCCACCACTGGCTTGGGCCGCCAGGCTGGCTAGCGCCAGCAGCAGCCCGGCCGCGCTACGGCAAGCAAGAGAAAAGGAAGTGTGCATGGTGTCCGGATTGTGCCGTACACCTTGCACCTTGTGCAGCTTAAGCTTGGCTGCAACGCTGGGCTAAATGCGCCAGCGCCTCCTCTACCTGATCGACCAGCACCAAGCACAAATCGCCGGGGGTCAGGCGGGCCAGTGCGGCATCAATGGCCTTGAATTCACCGTAGATTTCTTCGATGTGGCGTGTGCGGCTGGCCCCTTGTAAGCCTTCGCGCAGCAGGGCAATCACCTCGCCATCGTCGCGGCCCCGTTGGGCAGCGTCTTGGTACAGAATGACATCGTCAAAGGCCGCGCCCAAAATCACGGTTTGGGCGCGGATGTCTTCATCGCGCCGGTCGCCCGCACCACTGATGACCACACTGCGCCGGTTGCCGGGCAGCGCATCCACAGCGGCCACCAAGGCGCGCATGGCATCGGGGTTGTGGCCGTAGTCGGCAATCACGGTGGCCCCCTTATAGTCCATCAGGTTAAAGCGGCCCGGTGCGTTGTCGCTGTCATTGACAAAGCCAGACAGCCCCCGGCGGATGGTTTGCCACGGCAGGCCAGCGCCCCACGCGGCGGCCACGGCGGCCATCACGTTTTCGACTTGGAAGCCAATTTTGCCGTTGCGCGTGATGGGTACATCACGCAGGTGGATGGTTTCGCGCCACGAGCCTTCGGCGGCCACGATGGAGTCACCATCCACATAGACCGAGCGATGCCCTTGGGCACGGTGCGTTGCCATAACGGGGTGGTGGCGGTCCGCAGCAAAGAAGATGATTTTGCCGGGGCAAGCCGGGGCCATTGCCGCCACAATCGGGTCGGCAGCATTGAGCACACCATAGCCATCGGCGGCCACGTTTTGCACAATTACCCGCTTGAGTACTGCCAAATCGTCTACTGTGGTGATGTAGTTCAGGCCCAAGTGGTCGCCCTCGCCAATGTTGGTGACCACAGCCACTTGGCAGCGGTCAAAGCCCAAGCCTTCGCGTAGGATGCCGCCGCGTGCGGTTTCAAACACCGCTGCATCGACCTCGGGGTGCAGCAGCACATTGCGGGCGCTGCGGGGGCCGGAGCAATCGCCGCTGTCAATTTGGCGGCCATTCACATAGACCCCATCGGTATTGGTCATGCCCACGCGCAAACCTTGGGCCGAGAACAGATGGGCAATCAGGCGCGCCGTGGTGGTTTTGCCATTGGTGCCCGTCACCGCCACAACCGGGATGCGGCCGTCTTGGCCGGGGGCAAACAGCTCGTTGATCATGGCTTGGCCCACATTGCGCGGTTTGCCATAGCTAGGGGCCAAGTGCATGCGCAGACCGGGGGCGGCGTTGACTTCGACAATGCCACCGCCTTGCTCTTCAATCGGGTGCAATACGCTTTCACAGACCAAATCGACACCGCAAATGTGCAGGCCAATCATTTGTGCGGCTGCCACAGCACGGGCGGCCAAGTCGGGGTGGACATCGTCGGTCACATCGGTGGCGGTGCCGCCGGTGGACAGATTGGCGTTGTTGCGCAACACCACGCGCTGGCCTTTGGCCGGAATAGAGTCGGGTGTTAAGCCTTGGGCGGCCAAACGGGCCACGGCAATATCGTCCAGACGGATTTTGGTCAGGGAGGTGGCATGGCCTTCGCCCCGGCGGGGGTCGAGGTTGACCAAATCGACCAGTTCACGCACGGTGTGGATGGCATCGCCCAGCACTTGGGGTGGCTCACGCCGGGCAGCGGCCACCAAATGGTCGCCCACCACCAGCAAGCGGAAATCGTGGCCGGGCAAGAAGCGTTCTACCATCACCGTGCCATATTCTTCGGCTACGCGGTAAGCATCTTCCAGTTGGGCGCGCTCGGTGATGTTGACCGTCACGCCCTTGCCTTGGTTGCCGTCTTGCGGCTTGACCACCACCGGCAGGCCCACCTCGAGGGCCACGCCCCAGGCTTCGTCCATGCTTTCTACCGGGCGGCCCAGTGGCACGGGCACACCAGCGGCGTGCAACAGGCGTTTGGTCAGGTCTTTATCTTGGGCGATGGATTCGGCCACGGCGCTGGTGGAGTCCAGTTCAGCCGCTTGGATGCGGCGCTGTTTGCTGCCCCAGCCAAATTGCACCAAGCTGCCTTGGGTCAGGCGGCGGTAGGGAATGCCACGCGCCACCGCAGCCTCGACAATCGCGCCAGTGCTGGGGCCAAGGCGCTCGTCTTCGTCCAGCTCGCGCAATTCGGCCACTGCGGCCACGCCATCAAACTGACCGCCGCTCAGTGCGGCTTCAATCAGGGCTTGTGCCTGTTCAAAGGCTTTGCGGCCCACCGCTTCTTCGGTGTATTCCACAATCACTTGGTACACACCGGGGTCGGTGGTGTTGGCAGTACGGCTAAAGGTGACTTGGCAACCCGCCTGCGCTTGCAGCGCTAACGCAGCGGACTGCAGCACATGGGCTAAAGAGATGTCGCTGTCACTGCCTTCGGGGTGCAGCGTCCCAATGGCGGGAAACAGCGCGCGTAAGCGGGCTTCAAAGCCATCGAGTTGCGCCATCGCACGCTCGGCGGGGGTGCAGGAGACCACGGCCTCAATGGCGGTATTGCGGCTCCACAGGTTGGGGCCACGCAGGGCACGGATGCGGGAAACGTCCATGATGGGTTCTTCTTTCGGCAGCTAAAGGGGCGAGGCTTACAGGGGCAGTACGGACGCACGCGGCGTGCTGGCTGCTGGGGCAGCTGGCTCGAAGGTTTTGATACCAGCGGCAATCAGGTCGGGGGCGATGTCCAGCGCCCAAGCGGCAGCCACAGCCGCCAGCAGGGTAGGCACGTCTGCAGCCAAGGCTTCACGGCCAGCCGTGAGGCGCTCTAAGGTGCCAATGGATTTTTCGCTGCTGCCAGTTGCAAGCACCACTTTGCCATCGTGCAGCAACACGGCACGGCCTTGGTCTTGGTTGCGATGGGCCACCACTGCAGGCAAGTCAGGGTCAACGGCGTACAAAATCACATCGCCATCGCACAACGGGGCCAAATCGGCCACTTGGGCCTCGGCAGCATTGAGTACCGCGGCACCCTGCTCTAGCACCACATCCACTTGGGTGCGTAGCACCTTGGTCATCTGCGCTGGCTCTTGGATGTCAAACTCGGCCAGCGTGTCAAAGCCGTCCATGTCGGTGACGATGCCTACGGTGCAGCGGTCATAGGCCAAGCCGTCTTGCAAGATGATGCGGGCATCGTTTTCGATCACAGCGGCTTGCACCATCTGGCTGACCAGCAGCCGGTGCGCGCCAGCCCAGTGGGCGCTGTCGCGCGTATCGACGCAACGTTCGTTCATGAACATGCCTTCGCGGCAGGCCAAGCCAGTAAAGTGACCGCCCAGATGCAGCAGCCAGGCTACCAAACGGGCAATGGTGGCCGTGCCACGGCGACCCGCTACCCCTACCACCGGGATACGGCCTGGTGCGGGTGCATCTTCGCCTTCTTCTGCCGGGAACAGATGCTCGGCAATCGCTTGCCCGACTGGGCGGGGGGCACCTACGGCGGGCTTGAGGTGCATGAGCAGGCCGGGGCCAGCATTTACTTCGACAATCGCGCCACCTTGGCTGTGCAAGGGCTTGGAGATGTCTTGCGCCACCATGTCAATGCCGGCAATGTCCAAACCGACCACCTTGGCGGCCAGTTGGGCCATGTAGGCGACTTCGGGGTGTACCTCGTCGGTGCAATCAACGGCCACATTGCCATTGCGCTGCACCACCACCTGCTGTCCAGCGGCGGGCACGGCCTCGGGGCTTAAATCTTGGCGTTTGAGTTCCAGTTGCACCTTGGCATCGGTGGCTACGTCAATCAACTCCAGTGGGTATTCTTCTTCATGGCCGCGCCGGGGGTCAGAATTGAGCTGGCTGTCGATGAGTTCACGCACAGTGTTGCGGCCATTGCCAGTGATGCTGACCACCTCGCCCCGCGCAGCAGCCACCACCTTGCCGCCCACCACCAACAAACGGTGCTCATCGCCGGGGATGTAGCGCTCCACCATCACGTCGCTGCCCTCGGGGTAGGCCACATGGTAGGCGGCTTCGATGTCTTCTTGTTTGCGTAAGTCTAAGGTCACGCCCCGGCCGTGGTTGCCATCGGAGGGCTTGACCACCACCGGCAGACCAATGTCTTGGGCGGCTTCCCAGGCTTCTTCGGGGCTGTTGACAATTTGCCCTTCGGGAATCGGTACGCCACAGGACTTGAGCAAGCTCTTGGTCAGGTCTTTGTCGCTGGCGATGCCTTCAGCAATCGCGCTGGTGTATTCGGATTCTGCCGTCCAGATGCGGCGTTGGCTGGCCCCGTAGCCCAGTTGTACCAAGTTGCCATCATTCAGGCGGATGTGCGGAATGCCCCGATCCCCGGCTGCCGTCACAATGCAGGCGGTGCTGGGGCCAAGGTAGCGGTCATCCACCTCGGTGCGTACCAAGGACACGGCGGCCTGCACGTCAAACGGCTGGTCGTTGATGGCCGCCATAATCAAACGATGGCCTTGGGCCAAGGCCACGCGCGCTACTTGTTCTTCGCGGGCGCGAAACACCATGCGGTACACACCGCGCTGCGAGGTGCTGCGGGTTTGACCAAACCCAGTCGGCATACCGGCCAAGTTGAGCAGCTCAATCACGATATGTTCTAGCACATGGCCGCACCAAGTGCCTTCTTGCAGGCGCTGCAAAAAGCCGCCACGTTCGCCCACACCGCAATGGTGTTCAATCAGGGCGGGCAGCCAAGCCGTCAAGCGTTCATTGAAGCCGGGCAAGAGGTTAGAGGGGTAGTCCTCGAGTGCGCCCAAGTCGAGCCAAACTTCTAGCACTGGGCGATAAGTCCAGATATTGGGGCCGCGCAAATAGTTGATGCGTAGCAATTGGATGTCGTTGAATGTCGGCATGGGGGCAGCGTCAAGCAAGTGGAAGAAGGGAGTATTGCAGGCCCGGCGGGCTAGAAAGTGATTGTGCGCGCATTGTGGGTGTCAGCGCGCAAAGGCTTGGCAGCGTTATTGCAGAGTGCGTAAGCACCCCGATGCCCCACAGGGGCGATAAGCCAAGCCACCTTGCAGGCAGCCACCCAGGGCTATCGGGACTGAAAAGACCAAGCAAAAATGCCACATCATCCTGTGAATATCTCGGAGGTTCCGGGCGGCCCCCTTGGGGCCGAACTGCGGGCCAAGCTCGCTCCCCATGAAAACGTCCTAGCCACGCTGGCGGTTGACTTGAGTGTCGATCTGCGTTTTGCCAGCGGCCAAGTGCTACTGACCGAGCAGCGCCTGCTGGCCCAAACAGCCCCGGATACCGAGGTACAAGCATGGCCTTTGGCCTTGGGCCAAAGCCTGCAATTGTTCGATCAGGGGGGCGTAGCCACCCTAGAGCTGCACGATGCCCAGCAACGCTTGGCCCTGTGGCGCTTTACGATGGGCCAACATGCCGCTGCTTTGCAGCTGGTGCAGCGTTTTGAGCAGCAGCTAGCGCAGTTGCAACCTGGGGCCGTGGTGCAGCCCGCAGCTGAGGCCACGCCCACTTGCCCGGTATGCCAGACTGTACTGCCGCCCGACAGCGAAGAATGCCCGGCCTGTGCGCGTACCCAACCGGCCAAAACTTCTACTTGGGTTTTGCTGCGTTTGTGGCGTTTTGCCCGGCCCTACCGCTGGCAACTGGCGGCTGGTTTTGGCCTGACCTTGGCTTCTACGGCCGCTACCTTGGTGCCGCCCTACCTGACCATCCCACTGATGGACGATATCCTGATTCCGTTCCAAAACGGCAAGCATATCGATCCGATGTTGGTGCTGATGTATCTGGGCGGTTTGCTGCTGTCTGCGCTGGTGGCTTGGGGCTTGGGCTGGGCGCGTACTTATGTGCTGGCGCTGGTATCCGAGCGCATTGGGGCTGATTTGCGCACCACCACGTACGAGCATTTGCTCAAGCTCTCGCTGGATTACTTTGGCGGCAAGCGTACCGGCGATTTGATGGCGCGCATTGGCTCTGAAACCGACCGCATCAACGTCTTTTTGTCCTTGCACGCCTTGGATTTTCTGACCGATGTGTTGATGATTATGATGACAGCGGCCATTTTGTTCAGCATCAACCCGTGGTTGGCGCTGGTCACGCTGGTGCCACTGCCGTTTATTGGCTGGTTGATCCATACGGTGCGCGACAAACTGCGCACCGGCTTTGAAAAAATTGACCGCGTTTGGTCTGAAGTCACCAACGTGCTGGCCGATACCATCCCCGGCATTCGGGTGGTGAAAGCCTTTGCCCAAGAGCAACGCGAGGCCCGGCGCTTTCACGATGCCAATCAGCACAATCTGGAAGTGAACGACAAACTGAACAAAACCTGGTCTTTGTTCAGCCCCACGGTGTCGCTGCTGACCGAAATCGGCCTGTTGGTGGTCTGGGGCTTTGGCATTTGGCTGGTATCCCAAAGCGAAATCACCGTCGGTATCTTGACGGCTTTTATTGCCTACATTGGCCGCTTTTATGGCCGTTTGGACTCGATGAGCCGCATTGTCTCGGTCACACAAAAAGCTGCTGCCGGGGCCAAGCGCATTTTTGACATCCTCGACCATGTCAGCAATGTCCCCGACCCGGCCCAGCCGGTCAAAGTACAAAAGGTGGCGGGCGCAATTGCCTTGCGCGATGTGGATTTCCGCTACGGTAGCCGCTCCGTTATCAAAGGTTTGAACTTGGACATCCGCCCCGGCGAGATGATTGGCTTGGTCGGCCACAGTGGCTCGGGCAAGAGTACGCTGGTCAATTTGATTTGCCGTTTTTACGATGTGAGCGATGGCTCCATCCAACTCGATGGGGTCGATGTGCGCCGCATGGCCGTGGCCGATTACCGCCGCCATATCGGGCTGGTGTTGCAAGAGCCGTTCTTGTTCTTTGGCACGATTGCGGAAAACATCGCCTACGGCAAACCCGAGGCCACGCGTGAGGAGATTGTGGCTGCTGCCCGCGCTGCCCACGCGCACGAGTTCATTTTGCGCCTGCCGCATGGCTACGACTCGCTGGTGGGTGAGCGCGGCCAAGGCTTGTCGGGTGGCGAGCGCCAACGCATCAGCATTGCCCGTGCCCTGCTGATTGACCCGCGCATCCTGATTTTGGACGAAGCCACCTCGGCGGTGGATACCGAGACGGAAAAGGAAATCCAAAAAGCACTCGACAACCTCGTGCAAGGCCGTACCACCATCGCCATTGCCCACCGCCTGTCCACCTTGCGCAAGGCAGATCGGCTGGTGGTGATGGATCGGGGCGAAATCGTCGAAGTCGGGCCGCACGACGAATTGATGGCGCAACAAGGGGCTTACTGGCGCTTGTACGAAGCCCAAGCGCGCCGCGCCGAAGAAGATGCCCAAGCCGCCGGGCTGGTGATTGACAGCAGCCTGACGCACTCGGCCCACCCAGCGGGCAACCCCTGAAAGAACATTGACCATGCTCCATCCTTCTCCCTCTACCACCAGCGTATTGTTAGAGCGCAATGCCCACGGGCGCTTGGTTTTAACCTTGCCCAACGGCACGCAACACAGCGATGTGCAGCCAGTACGCGCCTTTCCCATTGCGGCCCCCGGCGAGGGGCTGTCCTTGGTGGGAACCGATGGGCATGAACTGCTGTGGATTGAACGCTTGGCCGATTTGCCCGCTGTGCCGCGCAGTCTGATCGAGGCTGAATTGGCCGTGCGCGAATTTGTTCCGGCGATTCAAAAAATTTGCGCTATCTCCAGCTTTTCCACCCCCAGCACTTGGCAGGTAGAAACCGACCGAGGCCCAACCCAGTTGGTGCTCAAAGCCGAAGAAGACATCCGTAAACTGTCCGGACGCACCCGACTGCTCATTGCCAGTGCTGACGGCTTGCAATTCAAAATTGACGACACCAGCTTGCTTGACAAACACTCGCGCCGCTTGTTAGAACGCTTTTTATGACATCTTCTGCTCCTGCTCCTGCTCCTGCTCCTGCTTCTGCTTCTGCTTCTGCTTCTGCTTCTGCTTCTGCTTCTGCTTCTGCTTCTGCTTC
>CAYZGT010000009.1:0-20449 GCA_964478155.1 uncultured Simplicispira sp. | reverse complement strand
TGTTGTTTTTCCACGCTTGCAGCGCCGCACGGCCCTGCTGGGCGGCTTGGCCTGTCTGACGCTGCCACCGCTGGCTTTGGCGGCTCCTTTGGCCGCAGAGTCTGCGGCCTCTGATGTCTGGCCGCGCCATTTGCCAGTGCCCGGTGGTGTGGCGCGCCTGTCGCTCGGTGCAGCAGCCCAGCGTCCTGTGGTGCGCGCTGGGGAGGTGCCAGTGCTGGTGCTGGGCGATGCCATCGAGTGGACGGCATTGGTCGGTATTGCGCTGGCTGCCAGCCCCGGTAGTGCTCAAGTGAGCGTACAGCTGCCCGGTGCTGCTGTGCGTACCTTGTCTTATGAGGTGGCCCCTAAGCAATACCAAGAACAACAACTGAAAGTGGCGCCGCGTACCGTCGATTTGGCCCTGGAAGACTTGGCCCGACATGAGCGTGAACGCGCCCACCAGCGCGACATCATGGCCACCTTCAGCGAGCCTTGGCCGCAGCACTTGCAGATGCAGGTACCCACACCGGGGCGGCGCTCTAGCTCGTTTGGCTTGCGCCGGGTTTTCAATGGACAACCCCGCGCGCCACACAGTGGAATGGACATTGCTGCTGCTGCCGGTACGCCAGTGCTAGCCCCGCTGGCCGGGCGGGTTATTGATGTGGGCGATTATTTCTTCAACGGCCAAACCGTATGGTTAGACCACGGTGGTGGTTTGTTGTCGATGGTGTGCCACCTCAGCCGCATCGATGTGCAGGTCGGCGACCGCCTCCAGACGGGGCAGCGGGTGGGGGCGGTAGGTGCTACAGGCCGGGCCACCGGCCCGCATCTGCATTGGGGTGTGATGTTGAACCGGGCGATGGTTGATCCGGCCTTGTTTTTGGCGGCCTAAAACAGCACCCAGACAACAAAAAGCGCCACCTGTACGGGTGGCGCTTTGGAGGGCTACGGGTGCCGCTGCTCTCAGCAGCACCTAGCAGGATGCTTTAACGTGCAGGACGGGCTGGGCGCTTGCGGCCTTCGTGTGGGCTAAAGGGCTTGCCACCGGGCGCAGCCACGCTGGGGTGCTTGCCAAATGCCGGTTGTTTGCGCGGGGCAAACTCACCACGGGGTGCAAAATCACCGCGCGGGGCACCACCACGCGGGCCATCGGCAAAACCACCACGGCCACTGTCACCAAAACCGGGCTTACGGCCATAGCCTTCACCGTCGCGGCGCGGGGCGGCAAAGCCACGGTCTTCGCGTGGGCCACCAAAATGGCTGCCACGCTCATCGGGCCGACCTTGTACGCGCGGGCGGTCATTGAAGCCGCTGGCACCACCAAAGTTGCGCTCGCGGTCGCCACCAAAGCCACCACCGAAACCGCCACGGCCACCACCGCCAAACTTGCGGCCACCACCACCGCTGCGGCCACCGCCAAAGTCGCCTTGTGGACGGCTACCGGGCTGTGGGAAGCGTTGCACCGGCTCCAGACCCGGAATCACTTCGGGCTTGAACTGCTGGTGGGTATGGCCTTCAATGTCAAAAATCTTGCGACGGTCGCGGAATTCGGCAAAAGTGATGGCCAAACCATCGCGCCCAGCACGGCCCGTGCGGCCAATGCGGTGCGTGTAGTCTTCGGCCTTCATGGGGAGGCCGTAGTTGAACACGTGGGTGATGGTGGGCACGTCAATGCCACGTGCGGCCACGTCGGTAGCCACCAAAATTTGCACTTGGCCTTGGCGCAAGGCCATCAGGCGGCGGTTACGCAAACCCTGGCTCAGGGCACCGTGCAGTGCCACGGCGCTAAAGCCTTCTTGTTGCAGGTCGTTGGCCAGACCATCGCACTCTACTTGGGTGCTGGCAAAAACAATGGCTTGGTTGATGGAGGTGTCACGCAGCCAGTGGTCGAGCATCTTGCGCTTGTGTTGGGCGTTGTCAGCCCAGTACAGCACTTGCTTGATGTTGACGTGCTTCTCGTGCGGTGCGTCGTTTTGGATTTTCTTGACCGAGGAGCCATTGTCGTGCATCACGCGCATGGCCAGTTGCTGAATGCGTGGCGCAAACGTGGCACTGAACATCATGGTTTGCTTGCGCTGGCTGGTCAGTTGGTTTACTTCTGCCAAGTCGTCGGCAAAGCCCAGATCCAACATGCGGTCGGCCTCGTCTACCACCAAGAATTGCACCTTGTCCAGCTTGATTTGCATGGAGCGTTGCAAATCCAACAGACGGCCCGGAGTCGCCACCACCAAATCAGCGTTTTGCAGTTTGGCGATTTGCAATTGGTAGGGCATACCGCCCACGACGTTGGCTACGCGCAGACCACGGGTGTGCTTGACCAAGTCAATCGCATCATGGGCTACTTGCTGGGCCAGCTCGCGCGTGGGGCACAGAATCAAGGCACCGGGGGTGGCGGCTTTAAAGTTACGTGGGTTGGTCGGGTCTTTGCGGCGTGCGCGCTTGGGCGGCACCTCGCCACGGGCGATGGCTTCGGCAGCGGCGCGTTCGTATTCGGCGCGCGCTTGGGCTTCGGCTTCGGCCATTTGGCCAATCAAGGTGTGCAACACCGGCAGCAAGAAGGCGGCGGTTTTGCCACTGCCGGTTTGGCTAGAGACCATCAGGTCAATGTAGCGGCCATTTTCGCCACCGGCACCCATCGCCAAAGGAATGGCTTTTTGTTGCACGGTGGTGGGTTGGGTGTAGCCCAAATCGGCCACGGCTTGCACCAGCTCAGGGGCCAAGCCCAGCTCGATAAAGCCATTGGGTTCGGCGGTCACAGCGGCATCATCGGCCAGCAGGTTGTCGTCTTGCAGCGAAATTTCGGAAATAGCAGCGTCGGCAGCGGCGAAGTCGCCCTGCACTTGGAAAGTGTCAGTCATATTTTTCTCACACGAGAACAAACGCTGACCAGGCGCCAGCGGTGGTTCCGTTCATGGTTAAAAAACATCAACCATCAAACGAAACCTGCACGAACGGAGAGTTGGCGCGGCTGGGTATCTAGCACAAGCTACAAGGCATTTGGCTTGCTGGCTTGCAGACCCGCTGTGTGAAGGGAGATGCACAATTTGCATCAGCATGTGCTGTGCAAGTTACAGATTATCACACGGATAGGGGTTTCCCCGCAAGCGCTATAACGCCAAGAAATGTTGGCGGTAGTGCAGCAATTCGTCAATCGACTCGTGTACATCGGCCAGCGCGGTGTGTTTTTGTGCCTTCTTAAAGCTGCTGTAGGCGGCGGGCTTCCAACGTTTAGCCAGTTCTTTGAAGGTGCTGACATCCACATTACGGTAGTGGAAGTAGGCTTCTAGCTTGGGCATATAGCGCGCCATAAAGCGCCGGTCTTGGCCGATGCTGTTGCCACACAGCGGTACTTTGCCCTTGGGCACGTATTTTTTCAGGAACAGCAGCAACTCGTGTTCCGCCTCGGCTTCGGTGAGGGTCGAGGCTTTGACCTTGTCAATCAGGCCACTGCGGCCATGCGTGCCTTTGTTCCAAGCGTCCATTTTGCCCAACAGCTCGTCGGACTGGTGAATCACCAGTACCGGGCCTTCGACACGCACACTCAACTGGGCATCGGTCACGACCACGGCAATCTCAATGATGCGTTCCACTTCGGGGTTCAGGCCGGTCATTTCGCAATCGAGCCAAACCAGGTTTTGGTCGGATTTGGCCAAGGTGACAGTGGGGGATAAAACGGGAATGTGCGGTATTTCTGACATGGGGTGCGATTGTCCCCCATGCCCTACACTCCCGCTCCATGCCTGCTGCTTCTTCTGCTTTTTTCACGCCCAGCTTGGCCTTGAGCATGGCCTTTGCCGCCATGTTGGTGTTGGGCCTGCTGCTTAAATTTTGGTTGGCTACGCGCCAAATTCGCCATGTGGCCCAGCATTTCCACAGTGTGCCCGCAGCCTTTGTGGGGCATATCACCTTGGCGGCACACCAAAAAGCGGCCCGCTATACCTTGGCCAAGGCACAGCTGGGCCTGCTGGAGCTGGCCTTGGGGGCGGCGGTGTTGTTGGGCTGGACGCTCTTGGGTGGCTTGAATGCCCTCAACCAAGCATTATTGGATGGGTTGGGCGCTGGCATGGTGCAACAACTGGCGCTGTTGGCCAGCTTTGTGCTGATTGGTGCGCTGGTCGAGTTGCCGCTGACCTTGTACCAAACCTTTGGTCTGGAGCAACGCTTTGGTTTTAACCGCATGACGTGGCGTTTGTGGCTGGCCGATACGCTCAAATCTGCCTTGGTGGCGGCCGTGGTGGGGGTGCCTTTGGCGGCAGCGGTGCTGTGGTTGATGCAAGCCGCTGGCCCGTGGTGGTGGCTGTGGGCTTGGGGCCTGTGGGTGGGTTTTAACCTGCTGCTGATGGTGGTCTATCCGATGTGGATTGCGCCTTTGTTTAACCAGTTTCAGCCGCTACAAGATGAGGCCCTCAAAGCCCGCGTTACCGCCTTGATGGAGCGCTGTGGCTTTCAGGCACAGGGTTTGTTTGTCATGGATGGCAGCCGACGCAGTGCCCATGCCAACGCCTACTTTACCGGCTTTGGCGCGGCCAAGCGGGTGGTGTTTTACGACACCTTGCTCAAGCAGCTTTCGCCCGGCGAGGTAGAAGCGGTATTGGCCCATGAATTGGGGCATTTTCACCACCGCCATATTCTCAAGCGCATGGTGTGGGTGTTTGGTTTGAGCTTGCTCGGTCTGGCCCTGTTGGGTTGGTTGGCGACCCAAGCATGGTTTTATACCGGCTTAGGCGTGCAACCCAGCTTGGCCTTGCTGGTGCCCAGCGCCTCCAACGCCCCCAACGATGCCTTGGCCTTGTTGTTGTTTTTGCTGGCCGTGCCCGTGTTCACGGTATTTCTGGGGCCGTTGCTGGCCCAGTTTTCGCGCCGCGATGAGTTCCAAGCCGATGCCTATGCGATGCAACAGGCCAATGGAGTTGATTTGGCCCGTGCCTTGCTCAAGCTGTACAAAGACAACGCTTCTACGCTCACACCAGATCCGCTCTATGTGCGCTTCTATTATTCCCATCCCCCGGCCAGCGAGCGTTTAGCGCGTCTGCCCGTGGTGGAGGCCAGCGCATGAGCCATGTTTCTAAAGCCAAGAAAGCGGCAGCCGCTAGCGCAGCCAGTGCGCTGCAACAAGGGTTGGTAGTAGCCAGTTATGGTCGCCATTGCGTGGTAGAAACCCCCGACGGTCAGCGCCGCATTTGCCACCCACGTGGCAAAAAAAGCCAAGCCGTGGTGGGTGATGTGGTGCTGTGGCAAGCTGCTCCGCCCGGTCAAGGTGAAGAGGGCACGATAGAAAAAGTGCAAGAACGGCGCAACCTGTTTTACCGCCAAGACGAAATCCGCACCAAGTCGTTTGCCGCCAATTTGGATCAGGTGCTGATTTTGATTGCCGCCGAGCCGGTGTTTTCCGAAAGTCAACTAGCGCGTGCGTTGGTGGCGGCGGAAGCGGCGCATATCCGGCCCTTGATTGCCCTGAACAAAAGCGATTTGGCCGCGCCATTTGCCACTGCTTGGGAGCGCTTGCAACCCTATGGCCGCATCCTTGGCCCCGAAGGGCAAGCCCATTACCCGGTACTGGGCTTGTCCTTGCAAGCCGACCCTGCCGCCCAACGGGCGCAATTGTTGCCCCACTTGGAAGGCAAAACCACGTTGGTCTTGGGGCCGTCGGGCTCGGGCAAAAGCACCCTCATCAATTTGCTGGTGCCGGGGGCCACGGTGCTGACGGGCGAAATCTCGCAGGCGCTCAACTCGGGCAAGCACACCACCACCAGCACCGCCCTGTATTGGGTCGATGCACAACGCAGCACCGCCTTGATTGACTCGCCCGGCTTTCAGGAGTTTGGCCTGCAACATATTGCACCCATGCAACTGGCCGCCTGTATGCCCGACATTGCCACCCATGCCAATGCTTGCAAGTTTTACAACTGCACCCACCTGCACGAACCTGGTTGCAGTGTGTTGTCGGCAGTGCAGGCAGGCCAGATCAGTGCCCAGCGTTACCGCATCTACGCCGATTTGTTTGCCGAATTAGGCCAGACGCGCTATTAAGAGCACACGGCCTGATTGAACCTGAGAGCGTAATCGCTATAATGTCCGGCTTTGCTGGCATCACCCCGTCGGCCAATACTAGTTACAAGACGGGGAACCCGCCATGTACGGCCCTGAGGCCCGATCTCCTCAAGACCCTCTGCAGGCACATTTTGGAAAACATTAGCTAATGACCACCATCCGTGTAAAAGAAAACGAACCCTTTGACGTTGCCCTGCGCCGCTTTAAGCGCACCATCGAAAAGCTGGGCCTGCTGACCGATCTGCGCGCCCGCGAGTTCTACGAGAAGCCCACTGCCGAGCGCAAGCGCAAGAAGGCGGCTGCCGTCAAGCGCCACTACAAGCGCGTGCGTTCCATGCAACTGCCTAAAAAGCTGTACTGATCGCCGCCGGCCCCGTGCCGACACACCCGCGCTAGGGACGCCGAGCGCGGGTTTTTTGTTTTCCGAACGGGCAAAAACCATCTCAGCGTTGTTGCGCTGCCTTGCCGTAGCACACTACTGTCTGCGGCAACACGCCTAGCTGGAACGGCTTTTGCCCATTCTGCCGTTGCCTTGTTTGTAGGAAAGAACCATGAGCCTCAAAGACCAAATCACCGAAGACATGAAAACCGCCATGCGCGCCAAAGACAGCGAACGCCTGGGCACGATCCGCCTGCTGCTGGCTGCCCTGAAGCAAAAAGAAGTGGATGAGCGCGTGGTGCTGGACGACGCGGCCGTGGTAGCGGTGGTGGACAAACTGGTCAAGCAGCGCAAAGACAGCATTGCCGCCTTTGAGCAAGCCGACCGCCAAGACTTGGCAGACAAGGAAAAGTCGGAGCTGGCCGTGCTGCAAACTTACCTGCCCCAGCGTATGTCGCCCGAAGAAATTACCGCTGCTGTGCAAGCCATCGTGGCTGAACTGGGAGCCAAAGGCCCCGGTGATATGGGCAAGGTGATGGGTGCCGTGAAGACGCAACTGGCTGGCAAGGCCGATATGGGTCAAGTGTCGGCTGCGGTGAAGGCAGCTTTGACCAACATCTGATAACAGCGACAAGCTGCACTCCATCTACACTGGCAGGTTTTCACAGACTTGGCGTGCAACCCAAACCCTTGCACGCACATTCAAACCATGCCCTTGTATCGCTGTAATGCCTGCGGCTATGTCGCCGAAGAAAACATCACGCCTGTGGGCAAATCTATGCCCTGCAACCGTTGCGCTCAACCCGTGACGGTGTTTGGTACGGTGTTTTATGTAGAAAAGCTGTTAGAGCGTTATACCGAAATTCGGCGTGAGTTGCAGGCTCTGCGCGCTTTGGAGGTGCCACGGGTAGAGACTCCCCCCGTCGCGCCAGAAGAAAGAGTAACGGCACCCGCCGCCGCACAAAAAGCCACAGAAGCTAATTTAGCCACTGTAGCCCAACATGCACCATTGCAGGCTTGGTTCCAGTCGCGCCAGTTGCAGGTAGATTTTGATATTGAAAATGTCAATACAGCAGGTTACTTTGACGAGGCAGCGCAAGCTTTTGGTACGTGCTACGAGCTGTTTGGTGAGCTGATTGGTCGTGTCTGTTGGGGTTACCGCAAGGCGCATACGGGTTTAAATCTGGAGTTGGCGCGTCTTTCCCAAAAGGATGCTCAGGCCATTAATCAGTTGTGCCGCAACCTCTATGAACACACCTTTTTTTCACGCTATCACTACCAAAAGCCGGAAAAAATTGTCCGTTTGAGCTTGCAATCCGCTCCGGCAGTACGTCGCTTCTTTGAAGGGGGATGGCTAGAGTGGTTTGCCTTGATGGAGGTTCTCACGGTTTGGAACACCCATCAGCCACGTTTACCGTTGTCGGTTGCGCGGGGCGCACGTATCAAATTTGCCAATGAAGATTTGCAAGAATTGGACGTGCTGGCGCTGCCTGGTAACCAAGCCCCGGTGTGCATTGAATGCAAAACGGGGGAATTCCGCCGCGATTTGGACAAACTGCTGCGCTTGCGCAAGCGCCTAGGCATTCCGCGTGAGCGTTTCATCATCTGCGCTCTGGATTTGGATAATGCGCAAGCCAGCAGCCTGAACGCCATGTATGACATGAGCTTTGTCACACTGGGAACGCTGCAGCCCCATTTGCAGCACTTGTGCAGCGGCCAGTGATGGCTTAGCGCTTAGCTGCCCGCCACCTTCATCCGGTTAATCAGCACAGACCCCACGGTTTTCGCGCCGTGGTTGTAGGCATCCGCGCCAATCGCCTCGATGCCTTTGAACATGTCGCGCAGGTTGCCAGCAATGGTGATTTCATGCACCGGGAAGGCGATTTTGCCGTTTTCAACCCAAAAACCGCTGGCCCCGCGGGAGTAGTCCCCGGTGACGTAATTCACGCCTTGGCCCATCAGTTCAATCACGAACAACCCCGTGCCCAGTTTTTGCAGCATGGCGCTGAGGTTGTCGCCGGCCTGGGTGTGGCGTGAACTGAGCACCAAATTGTGCGAGCCCCCGGCGTTGCCTGTGGTTTTCATGCCCAGTTTGCGCGCTGAATAGCTGGACAGAAAATACCCCTGCACCCGGCCTGCCTCGACCACTTTGCGCGGGGCGACGCGTACGCCCTCTTCGTCAAATGGAGAGCTGCCTTTACCACGCAGGATAAACGGGTCTTCGAGCAACTCGATGTGCTTGGGGAACACCTGCTTGCCCAGCGAATCGAGCAAAAACGTGCTCTTGCGGTACAGCGCACCGCCGCTGATGGCCTGCACAAAGCCACCCAACAAACCAGCGGCCAAGGTGGATTCAAACAGCACTGGGCATTCAGTGGTGGCAATTTTGCGGCTGCCCAAGCGGCTCAAAGCACGTTCGGCAGCGTAGCGGCCCACGGCGGTGGGCGAGGCCAAATCGGCGGCATCGCGCATGGAGCTGTACCACGCATCGCGCTGCATTTCCGCATTGCGTCCCGGCAGCGAGGCAATCGGGGCTACCGAAATGCTATGGCGCGAGGTGGCATAACCGCCCCGAAAGCCGTGCGTATGGGCGCTAAAGAAATGGCTTTGTTGTGCCGAAACGCCCGCCCCTTCGCTGTTGGTGATGCGTTTGTGGGTGGCAAAGGCCGCAGCTTCGCATTCCATGGCGATACGGGCAGCTTCTTCGCTGCTCAATACCCAAGGATGGAACAAGTCTAAATCGCGGTGGCTATCGGCTGGGGCAATATCGGCCTCATCGGGCAAACCCGCCACCGGATCTTCCGCCGTGAAACGGGCAATATCGTAGGCTGCCTGCACAGTGCGCTCCACGGCGGCAGGCGAGAAATCTGACGTGCTGGCATTGCCACGCCGGTGGCCCAGATAGACGGTGATGCCCAAGGATTTATCGCGGTTGCGCTCCACCGTTTCTAGTTCGCCCTTGCGTACATTGACCGACAGGCCACAACCCTCTGAGGCTTCGGCCCCGGCATCGGTCGCCCCGAGTTTTTTGGCGTGGGCCAAGGCACTATCAACCAAGCCTTCAAAAAAGGCTCGGCTGTAGCTAAAGCCGGTATCGGGGACATCGGTAGAGGTGGCGGAGGTGGCGCGGCGAGCGGCAGAGGTAGCAGAGCGTGTGGGTTTCTTCATGACAAGGCTATGATACTTGCGCCCGGCCTTAGCCTCTCTTCTCCAGATTTCTTTCTCTATGTCACGTAAACCCAAAAAAGGCTATTTTGTTCGCGGTCAGTTTGTGGCCGAAGGCAGTGAACGCGACCTTGAACTCAAAGCCGAACTCAAAGGCACCTACGATGCCAGCCGCACCGAATTGAAACGCGAAAGCGATGAACTGCAAGAGTTGGGCAAAGAGTTGTTAGACCTGCGCGCCGATTTATTGCACCGCATTGGCCTGCCCGACAAGCTGCTCGACGCTTTGGCCGAGGCGCGGCGCATTACCAACTTTGAGGGTAAACGTCGGCAGATGCAATTTGTCGGCAAGTTGATGCGCAAACTCGATGAAGAGACCGTGGTGGCGGCGCGTGCTGCCTTAGACGAGCAACGCAATGGCTCGGCAGCAGACAAACTGTTATTGCACCAAGCCGAACATTGGCGCGACGTGCTGATGGCCCAAGATGCCGCCCAAGCCGAGTGGATGGCCCAATACCCCGGCACCGACATTCAACAACTGCGGGCCTTGGTTCGGCAAGCGCGCAAAGATGCCCCGGCGGCGCACGAGGCCAACGTAGCCGAAGCACAGGGTTTGGCACCGCGCAAAGGCCGGGCTTACCGTGAGTTATTTGCGCTGTTGCGCGAGCAACTGAGCGGTGCTGCACCCGCCACAGAGGCAGACCTTTAAGAGACGAACACCGGGTCGGAAAACACCAAGGTGCCATCCTTGCGCACCATCAGGTTGTCCGATTTGAGAATATCCGGTAGCAGTTGGTACTCTTCGATAAATTCTGACAGCGCCTTCAGGGCCGATTGCATCTGATCGTCCCATGAGGGGGCTTCGCCTTTGGCCAAGTGGTACATCGCCATGCGCCCCATGCGCCGCCCGAGCTGGTTCCAGCGTCGGCAGCCTTCCCAGTAGGCTCTGCTCAATTGGGCGGCCACGATCGCTGCCTGTGATTCTGGGGTCAGGGGGTACAGCCGTTCCATCTCCAGCAAATAAAAGCGATACCCTGACTGGGCTTGGCCGATGTCACCGTGGTCGGCATACACGATCGGAAAATGCTTGCCTTGGGGGCGGTCTTGCGCTGTGTGCAACCAATAATCGGCGGGCGAGCTGACTACTTTGTACACCCGCTCTCCATCGCCTTTGTCTAGCACAATCGAATATTGCCCGCGCCCGATCTCTTCTTTGCCAGCCAGCAAAGGATGCTCGGGCACTGGGTCTGGCAATACCGGCGTAGCACAGCCTGCCGCAGCACCGAAACCGAAATCGATCACGAGATAGCCCTCCCCGTAGCGGTAAGATTAACCGAATACGCACCACAGCGGTGCAGTTATTACCCGCAGTAGGCTTCTACAATCGCCCCATGCCGCAAACCTTTGATGTCTGTATCCGTGGTGCCGGTGTGGTGGGCCACACTTTGGCGCTTTTATTGGCTCGCGAGAGGCTGCGCGTGGCGCTGGTGGGCACTGCCGCGCCACCGCGCAGTCCGGACATTCGGGCGTATGCGCTGAATGCGGCCTCGCGCCAATTGCTCGAATCGTTACGCACTTGGCCCGATGCCATCCACGCCTGCCCAGTATTGCAGATGCAGGTGCGTGGCGACCAAGATGGTGCTTTGGACTTTGATGCCGCCAGCCAAGGGGCCGAGGCGCTGGCTTGGATTGTGGATGTGCCCGCCTTAGAAACCCGACTAGCCGAGGCCGTGCGCTACCAACCGCAGGTAGAGCGGGTTTCCGCTGCGGTGGCCGCACCACTGACCATCATTTGCGAAGGCCGCGCCAGCCAAACCCGTACCGAACTGGGGGTGGATTTTGAGGTAACCCCCTATGCCCAACATGCGATTGCCACCCGCTTGGTGTGTGAGCAACACCACGGTTATACCGCGCGCCAGTGGTTCCACCAAGGCAGTATCTTGGCGCTGTTGCCGCTAGAAGGACACAACGGCCATGAAGTGGCGGTGGTGTGGTCGGTGCCCGCCGAACAGGTGTCCGAACTGCTGATGCTGGACGACGACAGCTTTACCCAAGCCTTGCATGAAGCCAGCTATGGTGCCTTGGGTGCATTGAGCCTCAGTGCAGCGCGTGTGGCTTGGCCATTGCAACAGGCCCAAGCCAACCGTTGGTGCGGCCCGGTGTTGCAGCACGGTCAACCTTGTGATGAGAGCTGGGTGCTGGCCGGCGATGCTGCGCACAACGTACACCCTTTGGCTGGGCAGGGCTTGAACCTTGGCTTGGGCGATGCCCAGGCCTTGGCACGCATCCTAAGCCAACGTGAAGACTGGCGCAGTGTGGCCGATATGCGCTTGTTGCGCCGCTACGAGCGTGAGCGCAAAGCAGCCCTACTGCCGGTGGGTTTACTGATGGATGGCTTACAACAGCTGTTCTCGCGCCCCGAAGCGCCGTTGCAAGCCCTGCGCAACTGGGGCATGAACAGCTTTGAACGCAGCGGCCCGCTGAAACACTGGATGGCTCGCCGTGCGATGGGTAGCCATTGAACCCGCCACTTTTTTGTTTGCTTGATATGACCTTCATTCGCACCTTGCTGGCCGCTGCCAGCTTGGGCGTAGCTTTGAGTGCTACGGCCCAAGAATCTGCCATTCGTACCACCTTGGTCGAGCGCATCCCACAACTGGAAAAAATCGACGAAATTCGGGCTACCCCGATGAAGGGGTTGTACGAAGTGCGTGTAGGCACGGATCTGTTCTACACCGATGCCAAGGGCAACTTTCTGATCCAAGGTGAATTGATCGACACCCAAGCCCGGCGCAACCTGACCGAGGATCGGATCAAACAACTCACAGCGGTAGACTTTAATGCGCTGCCTTGGCAAGATGCGTTTGTGACCGTGCGTGGCAATGGCAAGCGCCGCTTGGTGGTGTTTGCTGACCCCAACTGCGGTTATTGCAAACGCTTTGAACGCGACTTGCTGAATGTGGACAACATTACCATCCACACTTTCCTCTACCCCATTCTTAGTCCCGATTCGGCAGAAAAATCGCGCAATATCTGGTGCGCCAAAGACCGCCTAGCCGCTTGGAATGACTGGATGCTGCGCGATAAGACCCCACCTGCCGCCAGTTGCGATACCGCTGCACTGCAACGCAATTTGGTTTTTGGCAAAAAGCACAAAATCACCGGCACGCCCACGTTGTTGTTTGCCAACGGGGTGCGTATTCCAGGGGCTGTGGGCAGTGCCGAAATTGAAAAGCGCCTGACCGAGATAGAAACCACCGCCAGCAAGGCCCCGTAAGCAGCACACAGGGGCTCTATGTCCAGCCGCACCCAAGCACCCGCCTGCCATTACCGCGTGGCCATTGCCGATGTACACGCGCATTTGTTCCACGTCACGCTCACCATCACCGAGCCGTTGGCCGGACAAGTGTTGTCTTTGCCGGTCTGGATTCCGGGCAGCTATCTGGTGCGTGAATTTGCCAAGAACTTGCAACATCTGCGTGCCAGCCAAGGCGGTCAACCTGTGGCCTTGCAGCAGCAAAGCAAACAGTGTTGGCAAACCGTCAACCAGGCTGGCCAGCCGCTGGTGCTCGAATACCAGGTCTATGCCAACGACCCTTCCGTGCGTACTGCCAGCTTAGATGCACAGCGCGGGTTTTTTAATGGCACCAGCCTTTGTTTGCGTGCTGAAGGCTTGGCGCAGCAGCCTTGCGTGTTGGATATCGTCGCGCCCCAGCAGCCTACCGCCCCGGAAGCCCTACCTTGGCAATGCGCTACCAGCCTGCCTCCCTTGCACACCGATGCAGCTGGTTTTGGCAGCTACCACGCGGCCGACTACGATGAGTTGGCCGACAGCCCGGTAGAGATGGGGGATTTTTGGAGCGGTCATTTCACGGCGGCGGGCGTGCCGCATCGGCTGGTCGTGGCCGGGGCCACTGCGGCATTCGATCGTGATCGCCTGTTGGCCGATACCCAGCGCATCTGCGAAACTGCGATCGCTTTTTGGCATGGTACCGAGCCGCCACCGTTTGAAAGTTATCTGTTTCTACTGCACGCCACCGCCGATGGTTATGGTGGGCTGGAACATCGCAACTCCACCGCCTTGATCTGTGCGCGCAAAGATTTGCCCCGTTTAGGCCAGGCACAAGCCAGCGAGGGTTACACCACCCTGCTGGGCCTGATTAGCCACGAATACTTCCATACCTGGAACGTCAAGCGCCTGCGCCCAGCCGAGTTTGCCCGTTACGACTACAGCCAAGAAAACTACACCCAGCTGCTGTGGTTTTTTGAGGGTTTTACCAGTTATTACGACGACTTGCTGCTGCGCCGGGCCGAACTGCTGGACGATGCAGGCTACCTGAAGCTGCTGGGCAAAACTATTGCCCAGGTGCAGCAAACCCCCGGACGGCTGGTGCAAACCGTGGCCCAAGCCAGCTTTGATGCGTGGGTCAAATACTACCGCCAAGACGAAAATACCCCCAACGCGACCATCAGCTACTACACCAAGGGCGCGTTGGTGGCCCTGTGTCTGGATTTAACGCTGCGCCAACAAGGCCAAACCAGTTTGGATGCCGTGATACAAGCATTGTGGCAACGCTGTGCAGGTGGCCCCATGACCGAGGCTGATGTACGTGCGGTATTGCAGCAGCTGGCTGGGCGCAGTCTGGATGCTGAGCTAGACGCTTGGGTGCACAGCACCGCAGAATTGCCCGTGGCCGCGTTGCTGGCAGCCCACGGTATTGAGGCCAGCACCGAGCCAGCCACCATCGCCCAAGCTTTGGGCCTGCGTGCTAGCGATAAAAATGGTATCCGGGTGCAAGGTGTTTTGCGCGGTGGCTTGGCCGAACGCGCGGGCATGGCCGCAGGCGATGAATGGTTGGGCCTGGAAGTGCAAGGTCAAGGCTGGCGCTTACAGCAGCTGGCCGATGTGGCACTGTATGCGGGCAATGCCACACAGGTGACGGCAGTGGTAGGCCGGGGCGACCGGCTGTTGCGGCTGGCACTAGAGCTGCCCGCCGCCGATGCGGCTACCACCGTGGGCCACTGGAAAATAACCGATGCCACACGTGCCACCCAGTGGTTATCTGGCCGCTGAAATGATGCTGTCTTGCGGCTTGGTTATATTGGCGAGCCTTATTCCTCACATCAACCCTAGGAGATAACATGAGCTACGAAATGATTGAAGTGCGCGTTGAAGCCGAAAAAGTCGGCATCATCACCCTGAACCGCCCCAAGCAGCTCAATGCCCTGAACGACCAGCTGATGGATGAGCTGGGCGCAGCTCTGAAAGCCTTTGATGCCAACGAAAAAATCGGTTGCATGATCATCACCGGCAGCGAAAAAGCCTTTGCTGCTGGCGCAGACATTGGCGCGATGGCAACCTACAGCTTTGCCGATGTCTATAAGGGTGAATACATCACGCGCAACTGGGAAACCATCCGTACCATTCGCAAGCCTGTGATCGCCGCTGTCAGCGGTTTTGCCTTGGGCGGCGGGTGCGAATTGGCCATGATGTGCGATTTCATCATTGCTGCCGACAACGCCAAGTTTGGCCAACCTGAAATCAAGCTGGGCGTGATTCCTGGTGCTGGTGGCACGCAACGCCTGCCGCGCGCTGTGGGCAAGGCCAAAGCCATGGACATGGCCTTGACAGGCCGCATGATGAATGCCGAAGAAGCCGAGCGCGCTGGTTTGGTCAGCCGCGTGGTGCCCTTGGACAAATTGCAAGAAGAAGCCTTGGGCGCAGCCCTCATCATCAGCGACTTCTCGCAAATTGCCGTCATGGCGGCCAAAGAATCGGTCAACCGCGCTTTTGAAGGCACTCTGGCCGATGGCGTGATGTTCGAGCGCCGCTTGTTCCACTCTTTGTTTGCCACCACCGATCAGAAAGAAGGCATGGATGCTTTTGTGAACAAGCGCAAGGCTGTCTTCACACACCAGTAATTTTTAGGCTATAATCTCGGTCGTTCGGTGATATAGCTCAGTTGGTTAGAGCGCAGCATTCATAATGCTGATGTCGGTGGTTCAAATCCACCTATCACCACCATCTACCAGAACAAAGCCGTCCAACCTAGTACAGGTGGGCGGCTTTTTAATTGGGCGATCCACTAGGGCACTGTGCAAGTTAGGCCAAGCCGGTACACTACAAGCCAGCACAAAACGGGGGAACAAACGGGGGAACGATTGGCACGGATTCGGGAAAATGGGGTTTTTGTTCCCCCATCCCCCTCTGTAGCAGGTCAATTTCCACTGTTCCCCCACCGCCCGGAGGAACTGCCCCATGTTGACCGACACCGCCTGCAAGAAAGCCACCTGCCCACCAGACAAGAAGCGCGAACGCTTTGCCGACTCTGGTGGCCTGTATTTGGAGGTCAGCCCCAACGGCTCTAAGCGTTGGTTCTGGAAATACCGCAAGCAGGGCAAGGAAGGCCGTATGGCTTTGGGTAGCTACCCTGACGTGGGCTTGGCTGCGGCCCGTACTGCCCGCGATACCGCCAAGAACGTCAAGGCGGGGGGCTTTGACCCGGTGCAAGAACGCAAGGTGGGCCAGCTCAAGGCCGCCGCAAATCTGGGGGAAACCTTTGAGCTGGTAGCCCGTGAGTGGTTTGATAAGCGTGCCCCCGGTTGGAGTAGCCACCACCAAGTACGCGAACTGCGCAACCTAGAGAAAGACTTGATCCCGTGGCTAGGAGCGCGCAAGGTGGGCGATATGGAGGCCGTGGAGTTGTTGGCCGCCGTGCGCCGGGTAGAAGATCGTGGGGCCTTGGACGTGGCACACCGGGTATTGAGTACCGCCCGTGGCGTACTGGCCTATGCCGTGGCTACAGGCCGCGCCAGCCGCAATGTGGCGCTGGACTTGGCGGGAGCACTGACCCCGCACCGCACCAAGCATTTTGCTGCCATCACCGATCCCGGCAAGCTGGGGGAACTGCTGCGCGCCATCCGGGGCTATCAGGGTGGGCCAGTGGTACGCACGGCGCTGGCGCTGGCCCCCATGCTGTTTCAACGCCCCAACGAGCTGCGCGGCATGGCGTGGGCAGAACTGGATTTAGAGGCTGCCTTGTGGAGCATTGCCCCGGCCCGGATGAAGCGCACCAAGGATGGTAAGGAAAACGGCGCTCCCCACTTGGTGCCACTGCCACGCCAAGCCGTGGAGTTGCTGCGAGACTTGCAGCCCTTGACTGGGCACACAGCTTTGGTGTTTCCGGGGGAGAGGGGCACCACCCGGCCTATCAGTGACAACACCTTGCGCACCGCCCTGCAAACCTTGGGCTATGCCAGCGACACCCAGACTGTCCACGGCTTTCGGGCTACGGCACGCACTATCTTGGCTGAGCGGCTGGAGATAGACCCGCTGATCGTAGAAGCCCAGTTGGCCCATGCGGTGAAAGATGCCAATGGCCGGGCCTACAACCGCACCAGCTATGTAGAGCAGCGCCGCGCCATGATGCAGACATGGGCTGATTACTTGGACAAGCTGCGTACCGGGGCCGACATCATCCCCATGCACAAAGCCGCTTGAAATCTACAAAAGGCCACGAAGCGAACCCCCAAAAGTACCCCACGCTTTTTCACAAAGGTGCTGGAAGGGTACTGACAAAACCGACGAAACCCCTCGACCCGGTAGCGGTGCCCGCACCTGACCTATGCCACAATAACCAGAGAGCGCCCCAAGCCACGGCTTAATTACCCGTTGGTACACCGGAACCCCCCTCCGGTTTGGGGCGCTTTCTTGTTTCAGGGGGCGACGATATGGGGGGGAGTATGGATGCAGACGAATTGCCCGACCTGTCCGACTGGCGACACGTTGAAGTCTGGACGCTAGAAGAGGCTGCGATGATATGGGCAGCTATCGACCCGATGGATCATTACCGGAAAAGGTTAATAGAGCTGGAACGCGACATCCCACCCAAGCGATACAAAAAGGCGTTTTTATTTTTGCGCGCGGTTTCGGAGGCAGTATGCGCTGGGAGTCTGCCGTTTACGGAGGCATGGGAGGAACACTACGAATATAACGGCGAATGCACCAAAGTCCAATTCCCAGATTTACCAAGCCCAAGTTCTATTGCCACACACTTGACGCGAATCAATCAAGCGGCCTTTTTGAAGTGGGTAGCAAGCAAAAATATCCCCTCCTACCGGCAACAGGTAATGCGTGCAAAAGCAGTAAGCCCCGCGCTAGTCAGCATTCCCAAAAACAAGCCCGAGTTACTTACGGTAGCGCCAGAATTTTTAGACCCAGAACACGAATGTTCGCCAGAAGATGCCCGGATTGGCAAAGAAGCATGGGATATTGTTGTCTCCAATAGATTGCACGAAAGAGGCAAGACCCCCAAACAGGCGCTAACGCAGGTTCTGCAAAGCCCTGCATTCGCCCATTACAAACTGGGAAAAGGGACAATAGAGCATATTTCCTCTGTGTTTAATTGGAGGAAACAGGGCGGCCCAGCAAAGACCCCCGGCAACAGCCCCCCTCTATTGGAAAAGTAACCCCCCCTAACCCTATAACCCGCATGGCTACTAGCTTTGCGGGTTTTTTTCATGGCTGCTGTGGTGCTGGTGGCTAGGCAATCTCTACCCCCCAAAATATGCAACCCACCCCCCTTATTGCCAAATGTTGGGGGGGATAGTTTTTTGAATGCCCCCCCGCTATCATCCAGCCCGAAAACCCGGCCCAATAGCCACCTTTGCAACTACAGACAAAGGAGGACAAGCATGGCTATCTTGCGAATTGATGGCGTTTTGTGCAAAACGGGGCAGCGTTCTAAAACAAGCATCTACTGTGCTGCCAAAGAAGGGTTATTTACTACGCCCGTGAAAATTGGAAGCAAAACTACAGGCTGGCCTGATTACGAGGTGGAGGCCATCGTAGCGGCCCAAGTGGCAGGCCAAACGAAGGAACAAATCCGCGAGTTGGTAAATCAGCTTCACGCCCAGCGCATGGAGCGTTTCAAAATCCTGATGCAGCCTTTGCAAGGCACCAGCACCACCGATACCACCACCAATGTTGTGCCGCTGGCAATGGGGGTACGCTAATGGTGGCTGCTATTTTCTATCTGGTGCTGCGCTTTCGTCAGCGCAAAGGGGGCCAATAATGGGAAAGCCCACCGACATCACAAAGACACCGGCAGGCCACACAGACAAGGCTGAGTTTGCCATCACCGCCAAGGCTACGCAAGGGCTGGCGCTGCCTTGCACTTGCTTGGCCGTCCGTGGCCGTGGTAGAGTTCACCCCGGTGCTAGTCACACCATAGAAGTAGCGGGCAACCTCCCCGATAGTGAGGTTTTTTCACGTCCTGAATTTAGCAATGCGGCCCTGCGCCGCGTGTATGGTTTTGGGGCTGGGAGTGCCTATCCGCAAGGACGGCAGCATGGCTACTTCCATGTGACTATCCCCAGCCCCACCCAATGGCCTAGTCAGCCAAAGGGTGGCTTTCAGTCTCAAGTAGGAGCCGAAACCATGACCACGTCCACCGTGGCCAGCCGCTGCGCTGCGCCCACCCCCAAGGCCACACAGGCCACCCTCCCCAGCACCGAAGCACAGGCCCACGCCCTGCTGCAAGCCGTCACCAGCATCAGCCTGGCTGGCTTCTACGTTCGCCGTGACAACGTGGCCCAAGCGCGCCGCAAGTTGCTCCAAGCCCTGCAAGCGCTCAACGCTTTGGAGGTGGCCCATGCCTGATACCACCACTATCGAGCTGGCAACCAACAGCGCGGCCACCGTATCGCCATCGCTGGTGTTTCCTGACCGTATCGCCATGCGCGTTTTTGACCGTGGTGCATGGAGCCACTTCAGTCTTGAACTGACCCCAGACACCGCCCGCCAATTGGCCGCTGCACTGGTGGCCCAAGCGGATGCCATGCAGGCTGAAGGGGGTGCAGCATGAACTATCCAAAATTCAACCCCGACATCTGCTTTGTGGCGGGCCTAGACCTGTACGGCAGGAATGGCCGGTTGGCAGCTTCGGCCAAGGTGGGTGGCCCCGCGTTCATTTCAGCCACCAACCCCGGTGAAATCAACCTCGGGATGGCGATAGATGGCGATGGCTTCCATGTGAAGTTGTGTACCAAATCGGCCCGCGAGTTTGCAGCGGCATTGATGACGGCAGCGATCTTGCGCGATGCGGCTGACCAAGCCAAGGGGGCGAAGAAATGAGCGCCACTGCCACCTACCTGCACTGGCTGGATGCCCAGATCGAGGCCACAACGGAAGACCTACGCGAGCAAGCTGGCCCCGGCCTAGCGGATGCCGCCGAGCGCCTGACCGATCTGATGGTCGCCAAAACCATGCTGCGCGAGTTCATCGCCAGCCACACCCCCAACACCCCCGAAAACCTCACCAACTAGAGGCCACCATGCCAAAACTGTATGAATGCCCGCAAGGGCAGCCGCCGGTGTTGCCTACCGATAGCGAAGCAGGGAGCCAGCATGAGTAGCGCCCCCATCGACAACGTACTGTCCCGCCTTGAAAAAGTGCGCCAGCGCCAAGCAGGGCAATGGAGCGCCCGCTGTCCAGCTCATGCCGACAAGGGGCCATCCCTGTCTGTGCGCGAAACCACGGAAGGCAGCGTGTTGTTGCATTGCTTTGCTGGGTGCAGCGTCCACGAAATCACCGCCGCTATGGGGCTGGATATGTCCGACCTGTTCTTGCCCCAGCAGCGTACAGGCCGTGAGCCTAAGCGCCTAGCCCGTGCCATCGCCCCAAGCCAAGCATTGGAAGTGCTGGCAGCCGAAGTGATGTTTGTTTTTGTCGTGGCCAGCGATATGCACCACACCAAAACAATCGCCCCCGAAACATTCGAGCGCCTCAAGCAAGCCACTGCGCGCGTCCTAGAAATCCACGATTTAGCAAAGGCATCGCTATGACCGCTACACACCAAGACGATTACGAGCGCG
>CAYZGT010000008.1:0-114512 GCA_964478155.1 uncultured Simplicispira sp. | reverse complement strand
GGCTCGAACCAGGGACCTACGGATTAACAGTCCGGCGCTCTACCGACTGAGCTATTGAGGAAAGACCCAAATTATATACCTAAAAAACAGCCTGCTGCCAAAAGCTGCATCCGCTATACCATCCACACCATGAAAAAACCTACCCCTGCGCTCTCCACCCGTTTGATCCAGCACGACTACCAGCCCCCTGAGGGTTTTATGGCCCCAGCCCCGGCGGTACACAAAGCTTCGACAGTGATTTTTCCTAATGTGGCCGCCATGCGTAGCCGTGAATGGAAGGACAAGAGCAGTTATACCTATGGCTTGCATGGCACGCCCACTACCTTCACGTTAGAAGAACGCTTATGTACGCTAGAAGGTGGCTTGCAGTGCGTGCTGGTGCCCAGCGGACTGGCGGCGATTGCCACGGTGTCTTTGGCCTTGTTGCGCAGCGGTGATCAGGTGTTGATTCCGGACAATGCCTACGGCCCTAATGGAGCGATGGCGCAGGCGACACTGGCGCAGTTTGGCATCACACATGCAGTCTACGACCCGATGAATCCAGCCGATTTGGCGGCCAAAATCACTCCAGCTACCCGTTTGGTTTGGTTAGAGGCGGCGGGTTCTATCACGATGGAGTTTCCGAATCTGCCGGCGCTGGTGCGCATTTGCCAAGCCCAAGGAGTCATGACGGCTTTAGACAACACTTGGGGCGCAGGCCTCGCTTTTGCGCCGTTTGATCTGTTGGGGGACGGTGCATTGGCGGTGGATATTTCTGCCCATGCCCTGACCAAATACCCCAGCGGCGGTGGCGATGTGCTGATGGGCAGCATCATCACGCGCGACCCGGCGCTGCACCTGAAAATCAAACTGCTGCATATGCACTTGGGCCTAGGGATTGCGGGCAATGATGCCGAATTGCTGTTGCGTTCTTTGCCCAGCATGGCCCTGCGTTACCGTGCGCAAGACATGGCCGCCCGCAGTTTGGCGGCTTGGTTACAACAACAAGCCCCAGTTGTGCAGGTGCTGCACCCAGCCTTGCCCGGTGCTCCCGGCCATGCCGATTGGAAAACTCTGTGCGGTGCGGCCCACGGTGGCGAAGGGGCTGCGGCCGGTTTGTTCAGTGTCGTATTGGACGAGCGCTACAGTCAACAGCAGGTCGATGCCTTCTGCGATAGCTTGCGCCTGTTCAAAATTGGCTATAGCTGGGGTGGGCCGATCAGTTTGGTGATGCCCTATGCGCGCACGGGTTTGCGCAGCCTGCCAACGCCGCACCTGCGCCCCGGCAAACTGGTACGTTTTGCCATTGGGTTAGAGGCCGTGCCCGATTTGCAACAAGATTTGCAGCAGGCACTGGCACAGGCCTTACCCCCTTTGTCAGGCGCGGCACAGACGCTCTAACTCACGCGAGGCCGCCACCCGGCCTTGTGCCAACAGGGCGCGGTGCTTGTCTAAGCCTTTCAGGTCGTAGAGGTAGTTGACCATCAGGCCATAAGATTGTTTCACTCCTTTGGCCGACGGGTCTGCAGCCCAGTTGATGCGCTCCACCTTGGCACCGTTGCCCAGATGGAAGCGCGCTACCGGGTCGGCGGGTTTGCCTGCGGGCAGTTCTGTCACCAAGTAACGGGCAGCGCAGTGCAATAACCATTGGCCCAACGGCGATTTGGCTTCGATGGTTAAAGGTTTCTCTAGGGCAGCCAGCAGGTGGCTGGCCTCTAGTGTTTGTGCGCTGTCCAGGCCCAAAGCGCGGGCCAATTCGGTCTGGCGCTTGGCGGGTACATCGGTCAAGCAGTTATCGGCATTCTTTTGCAGCCAAGCACGCAAGCCTGGAATGGGCGATAGGGTGGCAAAAGTACGCAGGCGTGGAAATTCTGCCGATAGGGTCTCCACCACGTGCTTGATGAGCGAATCACCAAAACTGACCCCCCGCAGCCCGGTTTGGGTGTTGCTGATCGAGTAAAAAATAGCGGTGCTGGCGCGCGTGATGTCCACGGGCGCAGCCGTTTCATCCAGCAAGGGCGTGATGGAGTCGGACAATTGGTTCACCAAGGCCACTTCGACAAAAATCAGCGGCTCTTGTGGCAAGCTGGGATGGAAAAAGCCGTAACAGCGCCGGTCGCTATCCAAGCGGTTTTTCAGGTCGCTCCAACTGCGGATGTCGTGTACCGCTTCGTATTGGATCAGCTTTTCTAGCAGCGAGGCGGGCGAATCCCACGATAGGCGGCGCAACTCCAAAAAGGCCACGTCAAACCAGGTAGAGAAAAGTTGCTCTAAATCGGCATCCAGTGCCAGCAGGCGTTTGTCGGTTTTCAGTTCTGGCAGCAGTTCGGCGCGCAAATCGACCAAAAAACGCATCCCACCGGGAAAAACAACAAAACGCTGCAGCAGGCGTGTGCGTGGTGAGACCAAAGCCCGGCGCAAAGCAATTTCGGCTTGGGCCTCGTTTTCAGTACCCACGGCTACCTCGTACCCTTGGCCTGCGGCTTGTACTTTGGCCGCATCGGCGGCAAATTGTTCGCACAACAGCCACCACAGGTCTTGACGCTCTTCAGGGCGGGCTTGGGCATACCATTCGGCCACAGTTTGGGCATGGCGTGCGCCTTCTACCTCACTGACTTGGGGGGCCGCAGCGGCCTGTAAATCGGTCAGCAATTTACGCAAAGCACGCGGCGAAAGGGCTTCTTGACCGCGCCGCAAGGTGGCTTGCAGGCGCTCGTGGGTAGTGCGGGGCATAGGCAAAATCTCCTCTCAGGCTGGGCAGCACAGAGAATACAGGACTGAGCAGCCTACCCAAGCGTGTGGGAGCAAAAAATGGGCTGTCTACACCCAAACCCAGTGTGTCCGGGGTGGAGTGGGAGTGCTGCCTAACGCCGCCCAGATTTGCCCAATGGCCGTGGCGTGGATGCCGGTTTCTTGCCCGCCTGCCCCGTCTCGCGCGGGGGTAGGCCGGTGTGTTGGGTCAGTACACGGCCTTTGATCGGCTTGTTGGGCACCGCCTTGCCCGGCGTGGAGTTGGTGCGCCGTGCGCTTTGGTAAGCCCCATCGGTGACGGGTTGGAAGGTGGGTATCAGGTGTTGTTTGCCATTGCCAATCAAATCGGCCCGACCCAAAGCTTTCAAGGCTTCGCGCAGCAGCGGCCAGTTGTTCGGGTCGTGGTAGCGCAAAAAGGCTTTGTGCAAACGGCGGCGTTTTTCGCCACGCACAATGTCTACCCGCTCGCTGCGTTCATCGCGGTGGATGCCCGCTAGCGGATTGAGGTTGCTGTGGTACATGGCGGTGGCAGTCGCCATCGGGCTAGGGTAAAAGGTTTGCACTTGGTCGGCGCGGAAGCCATTTTTCTTGAGCCAGAGTGCCAAGTGCATCATGTCTTCATCGCTGGTGCCGGGGTGGGCGGCAATGAAGTAAGGGATCAGGAATTGCTTTTTGCCCGCTTCTTCGCTGAACTTGTCAAACATTTGTTTGAACTTGTCGTAGCTGCCAATGCCGGGCTTCATCATTTTGGACAGTGGCCCTTGCTCGGTGTGCTCGGGGGCAATTTTCAGGTAGCCGCCCACATGGTGTTGCACCAGCTCGCGCACGTATTCGGGCGATTTCACGGCCAAGTCGTAGCGCAAGCCAGAGCCAATCAAAATTTTCTTGATGCCTTTGAGCGCCCGCGCGCGGCGGTAAATTTGGATCAGCGGGTCGTGGTTGGTGGTCAGGTTTTGGCAGATGCCGGGGTAAACGCAGCTGGGTTTGCGACAAGCGGCCTCGATCTCGGGGCTTTTGCAGCCTAAGCGGTACATATTGGCCGTGGGGCCGCCTAAATCGGAGATAGTGCCGGTAAAGCCTTTGACTTTGTCGCGGATGTCTTCGATCTCGTGGATGATGGAGTCTTCGGAACGGCTTTGGATGATGCGGCCTTCGTGCTCGGTGATAGAGCAGAAGGTGCAACCACCAAAACAGCCACGCATGATATTGACGCTCAGGCGAATCATCTCCCACGCCGGGATCTTGGTGGCTCCATCGTGGCTGCCGTTTTCATCGGCGTAGCGGGGGTGCGGGCTGCGCGCATAGGGCAGGCCAAACACCCAGTCCATCTCTGCCGTGGTCAGCGGGATGGGAGGTGGGTTGATCCAAACATCGCGGGCGGTGTGGCCTTCGCCGTGAGCTTGCACCAAAGCGCGGGCGTTGCCGGGGTTGGTTTCGAGGTGCAGCACCCGGTTGGCATGGGCGTACAGCACCGGGTCGGCTTTGACCTGTTCGTAGCTGGGCAGCCGAATCACGGTACGGTTGCGCGGTGGCAACTTGTGTTTGCCTGCCAGTGCTGGGTTGGGGGCAAAGTGAATCGGTTGCTCGGTGGGCGCTGGTGCGGTGGCCTTGCCATCTTCTTGGCTGCAACTGCTGCCTTGGGCTGCGGCTTGTTCGCTGGTAGTTTGGTAGGGGTTGATGTGTGCTTCAACCGGGCCGGGCTGATCGACATCGGTCGAGTCTAGCTCAAACCAACCTGTGTCAGAGGCACGGCGCACAAAAGCGGTACCCCGCACGTCGGTGATGTTTTCGACGGGCTCGCGCGCAGCAATGCGATGGGCGACCTCCACCAAGGCACGCTCGGCATTGCCGTAGAGCAATAAATCGCATTTGGCATCGACCATGATACTGCGGCGCACCTTGTCGCTCCAGTAGTCGTAATGGGCAATGCGGCGCAGGCTGCCTTCAATACCGCCCAAGAGGATGGGCACGTCTTTGTAGGCTTCGCGGCAACGCTGGCTATAAACGATGGCGGCGCGGTCGGGGCGTTTGCCGCCCACATCGCCGGGGGTATAGGCATCGTCGGTGCGGATTTTGCGATCAGCCGTGTAGCGGTTGATCATGGAGTCCATGTTGCCCGCCGTCACCCCCCAAAACAAATTAGGCTTGCCCAGCGCCTTGAAGGCATCGGCGCTGTGCCAATCGGGTTGGGCAATGATGCCAACGCGAAAGCCCTGCGCCTCCAGCACCCGGCCAATCACCGCCATGCCAAAGCTGGGGTGATCGACATAGGCATCGCCCGTGACCAGCACAATGTCGCAGCTGTCCCAGCCGAGTTGCTCCATCTCGGCCCGGCTCATGGGCAGGAACGGTGCCGTGCCAAAGCGCTTGGCCCAATAGGGGCGGTAGCTGCTCAGGGGCTTGGCAGCGCGCGCAAAAAAGGAAACGTCAACCGGGGCGTTCATGCAAATCAGAGGAGGGGGTGGGGTGGTGGGGGAGGAAGTGGGCGATTTTACGGTGCAGGGCTTATCCGCGCTGCGCTGGGGCTACTGTGGCCGTGCAATGCAGGCCCTGCAGTAGCTGTGCCACACTGGTATTTTTTTCACTAGCCGATTTATGCTGATACAACTGACCTATGCCAGCCGCTGCGCTAAAGTGTTGGGGCCTGCCGATGTGAAGGATATTTTGGCTACTTCCCAGCGCAACAATGCCATTTTGGGCGTGACGGGTGCGCTGTGCTTGAACAATGGCATTTTCTTGCAACAGCTAGAAGGTGATCGCATGGCCGTGAATGCGCTGTACCACCGTATTCTGAAAGACACACGCCACCGCGATACGGCCGTGTTGGACTATGCAGAGATTGCCTGCCGCCAGTTTACCGGCTGGTCTATGGGGTTGTTGCCGACCATGGAAAGCAACCGCCAATTGTTTTTGAAGTATTCGGCGGGCACCGAGTTTGATCCGTACTGCATGGGTGCTGAGAGCTTGCGCAGCTTTTTCCGAGAAATGTTGCAGAACGTGCGTTGGATCGATTAAACCTTTCAAGGAACCACAATGGCCGGAGCCAGTTTATTAACCCTGTTGGATGACATTGCCACCATCCTCGACGATGTGGCTTTGATGACCAAAGTCGCCGCCAAGAAAAGCGTGACCATGGCCGATGATGTGTCTGTCATGACCAAAGTGGCGGCACAAAAAACCGCTGGCGTGCTGGGCGATGATTTGGCCCTGAACGCCCAACAGGTGGCTGGCGTGCGTGCCGAGCGCGAAATTCCGGTGGTTTGGGCAGTGGCCAAGGGCTCACTGCTGAACAAGGCTATTTTGGTGCCGCTGGCGCTGCTCATCAGTGCGTTGGCCCCTTGGGCCGTCACGCCATTGCTGATGGTGGGCGGGGCTTTTCTGTGTTTTGAGGGCTGCGAGAAGCTGGCCCATGCCTTTTGGCACCAAGACGATGCAGAGCCAGCAGGCGAAGTCAGTGCCCCCGTGGCCGATTTAGCCGCTTTTGAGCGCGACAAAGTCAAGGGTGCCGTGCGTACCGACTTTATTTTGTCGGCAGAAATTATTGCCATCACTTTGGGTACGGTGGCAGCAGCGCCTTTTGTGCAGCAGGTGGCGGTGTTGTCGGGCATTGCCATCATCATGACGGTGGGGGTGTATGGCTTGGTGGCTGGTATCGTCAAGTTGGACGATTTGGGCCTGTGGCTGACGCGCCAAGGCAGCAACATGGCCCAAGCACTGGGCCGGGGGATTGTGGGGGCCGCCCCTTGGTTGATGAAAGGGTTGTCTATTGCAGGCACGGCTGCCATGTTCTTGGTCGGTGGGGGCATTTTGGCGCATGGTGTGCCTTGGTTGCACCACACCATTGAAGCTGCGGGCGCGGCGGCTTTGCAATGGCCTGCAGGGGTTGTGTGGCACATGCTGGTACCCAACCTGCTCAATGCCTTGTTGGGTGTGTTGGCCGGTGCCATGGTGCTGGCAGTGGTGTTGGGCGCGCAGCGCTTGCGTGGCCCGGCAGCACACTAACCAGCCGCACCAGAGCTTACTCGCCAGCACTGTAGGTTTCCTGCTTTCTCAGGCTGTGGCCTAATAGAGGGCTTTTCTTTTTATTTTTATTTTGAACGGAGGCCATTCATGGGCAACAAAATCGTTACGGAAGCAGATCGCAAGCGCACCCCCCGTCCCCAAACTCCCAATGGCGTGACCCTGCCCACCCCCGGTCGTGGTCAACGCGTGAGCTTGGAGCGCGGCGTGGCGACACGCAGCAAGAAGAACCCCGGCAAGCGCTCGAAAAAGGGCGGCTGATCTGCCAGTAAGCCAGAGCGCCTTGGTTGGCGCTTTGCAGCAAAAAGCCCTCAGGATGAGGGCTTTTTTTATGCCGCAATGGCTACACGGGTGTTTACGGCTTACACCTTGTCCAGCGCTTGGGCCAAATCGGCGCGCAAATCATCCAGATGTTCAATACCGATGGACAGGCGCACCATGCCTTCACTCACACCGGCTTTGGCCAGCTCTTCGGGGTTGAGTTGGCGGTGCGTGGTCGAGGCGGGATGGGTAGCCAAGGATTTGGCATCGCCAATGTTGACCAAGCGGGTAAACAATTGCAGCGCGTCCAAGAAGCGCGCGCCTGCAGCACGCGGGTCGGTGTCTTGGGTTTTCAGGCTGAACGACAAAATGCCCGAAGCCTTGCCACCCAGTTGGCGCTGTACCAAAGCATGGTCAGGGTGATTCGGCAGACCGGCATAGCGCACCCACTCTACCTTGGGATGCTGCTCTAGGTATTCGGCCAGTGCTTGGGCATTGGCGCAAATGCGGTCCATACGCAAAGCCAAGGTTTCGATGCCTTGCAAGATCAAGAATGCATTCAGTGGGGCCAGTGCAGCACCCATATTGCGCAGCGGTACCACACGGGCGCGGCCAATAAACGCCGCTGGCCCCAAGGCTTCGGTATAGACCACGCCGTGGTAGCTGACATCAGGCTCGTTCAGGCGCTTAAAGCGCTCTTTGTGCTCGGCCCAAGGGAATTTGCCACTATCGACAATCGCACCACCGACGCTGTTGCCGTGGCCGCCCAAGTATTTGGTAAGCGAATGCACCACAATGTCGGCCCCGTGCTCAATCGGGCGCAGCAGGTAAGGGCTGGGTACGGTGTTGTCCACAATCAACGGCACGCCGTGGGCATGGGCCACATCGGCCAGTGCCCGGATGTCGGTCACGTTACCCAGTGGGTTGCCAATCGATTCGATGAAGATAGCTTTGGTGCGGGCATCAATGTGTTGGGCAAAGCTGGCCGGATCGCGCGGGTCAGCAAAGCGCACCTCAATACCCTGTTGTGGGAACGTGTGGGCAAACAGGTTGTAGGTGCCGCCATAGAGCGTGCTGGCCGACACGATGTTGTCGCCCGCTTCCGCCAAGGTCTGGATCGCGTAGGTAATGGCGGCCATGCCCGAAGCCACTGCCAGGGCAGCAATACCGCCTTCTAAGGCCGCCACACGCTTTTCCAACACATCGTTGGTCGGGTTCATGATGCGGGTGTAGATGTTGCCCTGTACTTTCAAATCGAACAGGTCTGCGCCATGTTGGGCGCTGTCAAAAGCATAGGCCACGGTCTGGTAGACCGGAACTGCGACCGATTTGGTGGTGGGATCGGGGGAGTAACCAGCGTGAACGGCAAGGGTGTCAAGGTGCATACAATTTTTTCCTCAAAGGCGGGCTCCGCGCCCGTGCGGAGCTGGCAAGGATTGTGGCATGGGTGGCCTAGGCCCTAGCGCTGTTTTGCGCATGTGCTCATGCGTGGGGCCAGCCCGGCTTGCGCTGCAAAAAACAGACGCAAGGATGATAATGGCACGCTTTTGCATTGCCTGCTGCGCAGGTGATGGCGTATCTTATGAGTAGCACATCATCCTCTGAGCCCCATTTTGTTCCCCGCCTGCCAGAGCCTACCGGGGGGCGTTTTATCCTGTGGATTGTGTTGTTGGGGGTGCTGACAGCGGTGGCTCCCCTGTCGATTGATATGTACCTGCCCAGTTTTGTGCAGGTAGAGCAAGACTTGCGGGCACCCGCTGGTAGCATGGAGTGGACACTGTCCACTTTTTTTATTGGCCTGACGCTAGGCCAGCTGATTTATGGCCCGGTCAGTGACCGCTTTGGTCGCAAGCTGCCGCTGTATGTGGGTTTTAGCCTTTACACCTTGGCTTCTGTGGGCTGTGCCTTGGCCGACAACATCACCATGCTTTGGGTGTGCCGGTTTTTGCAGGGCATGGGCGGTTGTGCCGGGCTGGTGATTCCGAGTGCCATCGTGCGCGACCGTATGGGGCCGAGCCAATCGGCGCGTATTTTTTCTTTGTTGATGTTGGTGATGGGCTTGGCCCCGATCTTGGCCCCCTTGGTGGGCGGCTGGTTGCTGCAATGGGCGGGCTGGCGGGCTATTTTTGGCTTGCTGGTGCTGTTTGGTCTGCTCTGTTTGCTCGGCTTGGGTCTGGGCTTGGAAGAAAGCCACGATACCACCCACGAGCCGCCCTTGCAGTGGCGTACCGTGGCACGCAACTATGCCGGTCTATTGCGCGACCGCAGTTTCATGGGTTTTGTTCTTAGTGCAGGCCTGATCCGTGCGGGCATGTTTGCCTATATTGCGGGTTCACCGTTTGTGTTGATGCAGCTCTATGGCATTAGCCCGCAAAACTACGGTTGGTTTTTTGGGGCCAATGCTTTCGGTCTGATTGCCGCCAGTCAATTGAATGCTTATTGGCTGAAAACCGTTCCTGCCAGCACCTTGTTGCGCCGTGCCTTGTGGTTGCCAGTGCTGGCAGGTTTGGCCTTGGCCGTGTTGGCGCTGGCCGGCTGGATGTCACTGCCTTGGTTTGTGCTAGGCTGTTTTGTCTTTATGACCAGTGTCGGTGTGATTGGCCCCAATGCCAGCGCCTGTGCCTTGGCCAGCCAAGGGCGGCGTGCTGGTACAGCAGCCGCCTTTAATGGGGCCTCGGCCTTCTTGTTTGCCACCGTGGCCGGAGCTTTGGTGGGGGGCTTGCACAATGGCAGCAGCCAACCGTTGGCCGTCGTGATGGCCGTGTGTGGCTTAGGCGCTTGGTGTAGTTACCGGGCCTTGTGCCACACTGGGTCTGGTGCGGTAAAAGCGTAAGGGTTGCTCTTGCAGCGTTTTTTGCTGTTGTTGCAATACCGAGCGCTTGATTTTTCCCATCACGTGCATTTCGCACGGTTTACAGTCAAAACGCAGCGTGAGTTTTTCTTTGCCATTGATCAGGTGCAAGGGTTCGGCCTTGATGGTGCCCTTGACCCCAATTACCCCTTTGGCTTGTTTGGGGCACAAGCTCAAGCTGAAACGCACGCAATGCTTGGTCACCATCAGGCTGACTTCGCCCTCTTCCTCGTGGCTTTCGTAGGCGGCATCAATCACGCGCACACCATGTTTGGCGTAAAAATCGCGTGCCTTGTGGTTAAACACATTGGCCAAGTAGCTCAGGGTGTCTTCGGGGTAGGGCGCGGGCGGCTCTACCGGCTGGGCGCGCGCTAGGCGTGGCAGGCCAGCAGCGCGTGCTGCTTCCAAGGCGGCTACGGCATCGCGGCGCAGGGCATTCAGTACCGAGGCCGGTACAAACCACGGCTGGGTTTGGGTGATGCTCAGTGCGTGCAGGCTAAAAATGGTGTTGCCAAAGCGGCCTAATTGTTCACGCAGGCTGGCTTCGGCTTTGTTGGCATCGCTGGCAGGCTGGTGCGCTTGCACTACTTGGGCCTGACCAACAAAGCCATCGTCGTCGGTCAGCGTCAGGGCAAAGCCGTTGGGGGTTTGCGCCCATTGTGCCCACAGGCCAATGCGGCGCTCGCTGGATTTTTTCTCCAGCGTGCGTACCCAGTCCATATCGCGGTTGCGGTTGATCTCGGTGCCTTTGCGCAAATCTTTGAAGCCTGCCATCGGGTCTTTGGGAAAGACGCGCCATTGGGTGCTGCTGCGCGCGGATGCCCGTTCGGCCCGGTTGATGGCCAAGCCGACCAGCTCTTTTTGCAAATCGTAGTAGCACAGACCATCGCCGTTGTGCAGCACAGTGTCGGGGTTGCTGACTTCCAATTCGACAAAATCTGGCCCCAGCTTGGTCACCCAACCAATCGCTTGGCCGGGGTTTTTGGGGGTATCAAACGCACCGATGTCGTCTTTGCGCCCATTGACAAAATAATCGGTGAACTCGCGGTTAAAGTTTTGCAGTGGGTCGGGGGTGAAAGTGAAGCTAGTTTGGCCGCTGGAAGCGCGGGCTAAGGGTTGTTCGGAGAACTGGCGCTCCTCCAAAATTTCATCCAGCAGTTGGCGGTAGTGCGCGGTGATGTTTTTCACATAGGCCATGTCTTTGTAGCGGCCTTCGATCTTGAAGCTACGCACGCCAGCATCAATCAGGGCGCGCAGGTTGTCGCTCTGGTTATTGTCTTTCATGCTCAGCACATGCTTGTCGTGCGCAACAAAGCGGCCTGCGTCATCCACCACTTGGTAGGGCAGGCGGCAGGCTTGGCTGCAATCGCCCCGGTTGGCACTGCGCCCGGTGTGTGCGTGGCTGATGTTGCATTGGCCGCTGTAGGCCACGCACAGCGCACCATGCACAAAAAACTCTATCGCGCAGCGGCTAGGGTCGGTGGCGGCGCGGATGGCGGCAATTTGTTGCACCGTCAATTCGCGCGCCAGCACGATTTGGCTCAGGCCCACATCTTGTAAAAAGCGGGCTTTCTCGGGCGTGCGGATGTCGCTTTGCGTGCTCGCATGCAGTTGCAGTGGTGGCAAGTCCAATTCGAGCAGGCCCATATCTTGGATAATCAGCGCATCGGCCCCGGCGTGGTACACGTCCCAAGCCATTTGGCGTGCGGCTTCCAGTTCGTCGTCACGCAAAATGGTGTTGAGCGTGATAAAAATGCGGCTATGAAAGCGGTGTGCGTGTGCGATCAGGCGCTCTAGGTCGCGCAAATCATTGCCAGCACTGGCACGGGCACCAAAGGCCGGGCCGCCAATATAAACGGCATCGGCACCGTGGTTGATCGCTTCGATCCCAATGTCGGCATCGCGGGCCGGGGAGAGTAGTTCAAGCTGGTAGGGCAAAAGAGACATGCCCGTTATTATCCGGTGTGGCTTACATGACCCTTGTGTCGGGGCCATAAAACCACAATGCCCTGCCAGTGCTACCGACCATCAGCAGCACACCGGCCCAGTTGGCATGGAGTGCGATAGTATTGTGGAAATGAGTTTAGTTCCGTCGGAAGCCAAAAAACAAGTCTTGGGCCTGGATGCCACTCCGGTAGATGGCAAGACTTTCTGCATGCCGCTGTTTCGGCCCGGCACGGTGGTGCTGCGCAGCGGTAAAAGGCACACCGTCAGTTATGTGATGATCCGCAAAGGTGAGCTGTGGGTGTATCTGAATGGTTCGGAGGCTCCGGCCCGCCCCGAAACCCTGCGCGTCGCCCCGGCTTTGTTCTCGCTGGAGCGCCAAAAGCGTTAGCGGCCTTGGTTTTTGCACTGTGCCATGCGCTGGCCTAAGCGCACCGGTTGGGCGGCTGCCCAGTCGGGGTTGAATTGCAGCGGCCCTGCCGGAAATAGCAATACCACGGTCGAGCCGAGCAAAAAACGCCCCATTTCTTGGCCCTGTTGGAGTTGGATGTTTTGCCCGGTGTAGTCCCAGCTGCGCAAGTCCCCAGTGCGTGGCGGATTGACTTGGCCGTGCCACACGGTGGCCATGCTGCCGACAATGGTCGCGCCCACCAGTACCAAGGCCATTGGCCCGTAGGCCGTGTCAAACAGGCACACCACCCGTTCATTGCGGGCAAACAGGCCCGGTACGCCGCGTGCTGTGGTTGGGTTGACCGAGAACAAAGCCCCCGGCACATGCACCATGCGTTGCAACTTGCCAGCACAGGGCATGTGGATGCGGTGGTAATCGCGTGGGCTGAGATAGATGGTGGCAAAGTGCCCATTGGCAAAGCGTGCGGCCAAAGCGGCATCACCGCCCAGCAAGGCCGTGGCCGAATAGTGGTGCCCTTTGGCTTGGAAAATCTGTTCGCCTTCCATCGGGCCGAATTGGCTGATGGCTCCATCCACGGGGCAAATCAGGTCGGCTTTGGCCAAAGGGCGTACGCCCGGCTTGAGGGCGCGGGTAAAAAAATCATTAAAGCTGGCGTATTTGCCAATGTCTGGCTCGGCGGCCTCGGACATATCTACGCCATAGCGCCGAATAAAACGGCTGATGAGCGCCGTAGTCCAAGCCCCCCCCTGTGTATTGGCGACACGGCCAGCCAAGCGGGTGAGTGCCTGTTGGGGCAGGAGGTATTGGGGCAAAACGGCAAGACGATCAGACACGGGCAGGGCAGAACAAAGAATGGTGGGACAAGGGCATTCTATAGGCAGCGTTAATCGTCCCCATCGGGGCGGGCGTACCAATCTATTGGGTCTTGTTGTAGCACCATGTCAATGTCCAGCCCCAAGGCCAAGCCCACCTCGGCCGGGAAGGTGACGGCCAGCTCTCGGTCGGTCATGTTGGCCTCACGGGCACGGGCACGCCAAGCGGCCAGATGGATGACACCGGCCAGTGGCTCGTAGGCTTGGTTGTCAAACGGGGCATCTTGGTAATTAATGGCATCCATGACCGCCTGTGGCAGCTGCCAGCGCTGTACCAAGGCGGCACTGACCGTGCCATAGTGGTAACCCAACAGCTTGAGTTCCAGTTTGCTACGCCGAAAGTCCAGCGGTGGCAGCATGCTGTTCATCGAGGCCATGCGGTCGGGGTGGCCCCAGTGGATCAGCAATTCGCCCAGTGCGTGCAGTAAACCGGCGGTATAAGCGGCGATCGGGCTTTGCTGCACCGTGCCTGCCAAAGAACGGGCCAACTTGGCGGTGTTGCGGCTATAGCGCCAAAAATGTTGCAGATTCATGCCCGGCACCGAACGCGAAGTGGTGCCCAAGGGTGCGGTTTGCACCAAGGCGCGCAATTGCGTCACATCCAGCAGCGCCAGCGCCTCGGCCACACCAGCTACCTGGCCGGACAAACCAAACCCAGCCCCATTGGCTTGTTCTAACAGCCGTGCGGCCAGCGCTGGGTCGGTGCCGAACAGTTGATTCAGGCGGCGCAGATTGGGTTCGTCGTGCGCCAACTCGGTCATGAGCAAGGCCACTGCGCGGGGCAGACTGGGCAACGCGGGCGACATCTCCAGCAGGGCGTGGACATCCATAGTGGTGCGGCGGCTTAGGGCTTGTGGCGCTGCTGCAATTTGGCAAAAGCCGAGGCCATGGCCGAGGGGGCCGAGGCTTCTTCGCGTCGGCGCACGGGTGCTTGCTGGCGCTGCGGGGCGGCAAAACGGTTGTCGCGTGGGCCATCGCGCCGTGGCGGAGCGGCATCGAGCTTCATGCTCAGGCTGATGCGTTTGCGCTCTACGTCCACCTCCAGCACTTTGACTTTGACAATAGCGCCGGTTTTGACCACTTCGCGCGCATCACTGACAAATTTGTGTGCCAATTGGCTCACATGCACCAAGCCATCTTGGTGCACGCCCAAATCGACAAAAGCGCCAAACTGGGCCACATTGCTGACGGTGCCTTCGAGCACCATGCCTTCGCGCAGGTCTTTGATATCTTCGATGCCCTCGTTGAAGCGCGCCACCTTGAAGTCCGGGCGTGGGTCGCGGCCCGGTTTTTCCAGTTCGGCCAAAATGTCTTGCACGGTAATCACACCAAACTTGTCGTTGGCAAACAGTTCTGGGCGCAAGGTTTTGAGCATTTCTGCCCGGCCCATCAGCTCCGCTACCGGCTTGTTGGTGTGCCTGATGATGGCTTGCACGACCGGGTAGGTTTCGGGGTGAACGCCGGTCATGTCCAAGGGGTTGTCGCCACCGCGGATACGCAAAAAGCCTGCCGCCTGTTCAAAGGTTTTCGGCCCCAAGCCGCTCACTTCGAGCAGTTGTTTGCGGTTGCGGAAAGCACCGTGCGCTTCGCGCCAGCGCACCACCGCTTTAGCGACGTTGGCTGAGAGCCCCGAAACGCGCGACAGCAGCGGTACGCTGGCGGTATTCAAATCGACCCCGACTGAGTTCACGCAGTCCTCGACCACTGTGCCCAAAGTGCGGGCCAGTTCGCTTTGGTTGACATCGTGTTGGTATTGGCCGACGCCGATGCTTTTCGGGTCAATTTTGACCAGTTCGGCCAGCGGGTCTTGCAGGCGGCGCGCAATGCTGGCGGCACCGCGCAAACTGACATCCACCTCGGGCATTTCTTGGCTGGCGTATTCGCTGGCTGAATAGACCGAGGCTCCGGCCTCACTGACGACAATTTTTTGTACCCCGGTCAGGGCGGGGCTGGATTTTTCCAGCAATTGGATCAGGTCGGCGGCCAGTTTGTCGGTCTCGCGGCTGGCGGTGCCGTTGCCAATGGCGATCAGTTGCACGCCATGTTGGCGGCACAACTGGGCCAGCGTGTGCAAAGCGCCATCCCAATCTTTGCGGGGCTCGTGCGGATAAACGGTGGCCGTAGCCACCAGCTTGCCGGTGGTATCGACCACCGCCACTTTGACACCGGTGCGGATGCCGGGGTCTAGGCCCATCACCACGCGCGGGCCAGCCGGGGCGGCCAGCAGCAAATCGCGCAGGTTGTCGGCAAACACCTTGATGGCGACTTTTTCGGCTTCTTCGCGCAGGCGTGAGAACAAATCACGCTCGGTCGAGAGGCTGAGCTTGACGCGCCACGCCCAAGCCACACATTTGCGAATCAAATCATCGGCGGCACGGCCCGCATGCCGCCAGCCCAGATGCAGGGCAATTTTGCCTTCGGCCAAGCTGGGCTGGCCGGGTTCGGGTTCTTGCGGTTGCAGCAGCTTGGCATCCAAAATCTCCAGCGCCCGCCCGCGAAACACCGCCAAGGCGCGGTGCGAGGGAATGCGGCAGATCGGCTCGTCGTAGTCAAAGTAATCGCGGAACTTGGCCACTTCGGGGTCGGATTCGTTTTTGCCGTCGATTTTCTTGCTGCGCAACAAACCGTCTTGCCACAGCCATTCACGCAAAGATTGCACCAATACGGCATCTTCAGCCCAACGCTCGGACAGAATGTCGCGCACCCCGTCCAGCACGGCGGCCACGGTAGAAAAGTCGGGGCCGGGCTTGCCATCGTCCAAAGTTTGTGCTGGGCACAAAAAAGCCAAGGCTTCTTCGGCTGGATTTAACGTAGGGTCGGCCAGCAGCTTATCGGCCAGTGGCTCGATGCCCGCTGCTTTGGCGATTTGGCCTTTGGTGCGCCGCTTTTGCTTGAACGGCAGGTAGATGTCTTCTAATTCTTGTTTGGTCGGGGCGGCCGCAATGGCTGCGCGCAGGGCCTCGGTGAGCTTGCCTTGCTCATCAATCGCTTTAAGCACTGTGGCGCGCCGGTCTTCTAATTCGCGCAGATAAGACAGACGTTCTTCAATCTGGCGCAGTTGGATGTCGTCCAGCCCCTGGGTGGCTTCTTTGCGGTAGCGTGCAATAAACGGCACGGTAGCGCCGCCGTCGAGTAGCTCTAGCGCGGCTTGTACCTGCTGCGCCGTAACGCGGATTTCTGTGGCAATTTGCCCGATGATTTTTTGCATGGCTGAGAACAATGGGCCTTGCGGCAGCGCTCAAAAAACGGGCAAGTGTGCCACAGGCAGGTTGCAGGGGCTTATTTGACCAAGGCCAGCATCTCTTTGAAGGCTGGGTGTTCGCAACTGCCCAGCCATTCAAAGGCCACCATCTCGGTGGTGACCAATTCGGCCCCGGCCCCGGCCAAGCGGTCAAACGCCGCATCGCGGTTGCGCTCGGTGCGTGAGCTGCACGCATCCGTGACCACCCAGACTTCAAACTCTTCGGCCAGCAACTCTAAGGCGGTTTGCAGCAAGCAGACATGGGCTTCACAACCGGCAATCACGATGCTAGGGCGCTCTGGGGCGGCAGGCTGGGCTGGTTTTTGCAGGTGCTTGGGCAGGCTGCGCGCGTTACCACCTTGTTGGGGCTTGGTCGGGGGGCGCAACCAATCGACCAAGCCATCGGGTACGGCGCTAAAGTGCATTTTGCTCAGCGTTTTGCGGCACAGGGCGCGCAAGGCCGCGTCGTTGGGGCCGAGTCGGTTGGGGTTTTGCTCGGTACCCCAGACTGGTACTTCTAGCATCTGGGCGATTTGGGCCAGCCGCACGGCATTGGCAAGTACGGCAGGCCCTTCGTGGATGGCGGGCATGAGGCGGGTTTGGTAGTCCACCAACACCAATTGGGATTCATCAGCATCGAGCAGCATGGGCAATTCTTTCTTCTGGGGCTAAAAACAGGGGGCGATTGTCGCAGTGCGGCTCAAGGCTGCAAGGTTTGCACAGCTGCAGCCAGCGCGGGCGCTAAGGCCACGCAGTTGCTGGTGTGTGGCACAGCATCGGTACTCCAAAATTGCCCAACCCCTGCAGCGTGCAGGGCGTGCAAAGCGGCATCATCAAGCAGTGCATGGGTCACGGCGACATCCACCGAGGCTGCGCCAGCTGCTTTGAGCAATTGTGTCGCTTGGATCAGGGTGTGGCCGGTGCTGGCGATATCGTCCAACAACACTACAGCACGGTCTTGCACAACCACGGCGGGCAGTTCTAAGCTGACTTGTCGGTCGCCGTGGCGCTGCTTGGTGCAGACGGCAGAGGCTAAACTGTGGCGTGCAGCGGCCTGGGCGACCCATTGGGCCGATTCTTCGTCTGGCCCTACCAGCAGGGGCTGGGTGTGCTGCTGCACAATCCAATCGGCCAACAACGGGGCCGCACTGAGCAATACCGTTTGCGTTGCGGGCACGGCCTCGTGCAGGGTAGCCACCCGGTGCAGGTGGGCATCGACGGTGATGACCGCATCGAACAAGTCGGCCAAAAAATCTCCCACCACGCGCTGGTTGATGGCTTCGCCCGGCTGAAAGGCGATATCTTGGCGCATATAGGCCAAATACGGGGCCACCAGCGTCAGGTGTGCTACCCCCAAGCGCCGCGCTGTGCGCGCCGCCAAGAGCAGTTCTATTAGCTTGTCGTTGGGTTGGTGCAGACTGCGCAGCAACACCGCCCGCTGGGGCAACTGGCCTTGGGCATCAACGGGCAGGGTGAGCTTGAGTTCACCATCAGGGAAGCGATGGCGGGCTATCGGGCGCGCAGGTAAACCCGCTGCCGCAGCCAAGCGCTCGGCGCTGGTGCGTTCATCGGCAAAAAACAACAAACAGGCTGGCGCTGTATGCAATGGGGCCATGTCAAAACTCCACAAACACGCGCGGCACCTCGTCGGCGGTGCCGATACGGTAGGCGCTGGCACGTTGGCTGGCTTGGCGGGCAAATTCTAAATCCGCCGGATAACCTGCATAAACGCGGTACAACACATCACCAGCGCTGACCCTATCGCCCAGTTTGCACAACAAATCTACGCCAGCCTCTTGGACTTTGGGGGCTCCGGCCAGCCGGGCCACGCGGGCAATTTGGAGGTTATCGATGCTGGTAATGAAGCCGTTGCATGGGGCCAATACTTCGAAACTCAACGAGCCCAAGGGGGGATGGTTGTGGTCAAATTCTTTGCCCCCTTGGGCGGCGATGATTTCGCGCATTTTGGCCAGCGCGCGGCCCGAGTCCAAAATGTCGCGCGCAATGGCGTAACCATCACCGCCGCGAATGTCGGGGTCAAACTCAATCAGTCGTCCGGCCAAGCGCAGCGACTTTTGCCGTAAATCATTGGGGGCGCGTGGGTCATTTTCCAGCACCCGCATCACGTCGCGCGCTTCTAACACCGGGCCAATCCCGCTGCCGATGGGTTGGCGGCCATCGGTAATCACCACATCCAACGATAACTGCAAGCGTCGCGCCACATACTCGAATAAGCGGCGCAGGCGCTGCGCTTCGGGCATGGAACGCACTTTGGCGGTGGGGCCAATCGGAATGTCCAGCACCAGATGGGTAGAGCCCGCAGCAATTTTTTTCGACAAAATCGAGGCTACCATTTGCCCCGGTGAATCCATAGACAAAGGCCGTTCGACCGAAATCAACACATCATCGGCGGGCGAAAGCTGTGCTGTACCGCCCCAAGCCAAGCAGCCTCGGTGGTCGCGCACAATGTCGGCCAGTTGCTCTAAGGGCAACTCGACGTTCGCCAGCACTTCCATCGTGTCGGCTGTGCCGGCCGGTGAGGTAATGGCACGCGAAGAGGTTTTGGGGCACAACATGCCATGCGCTGCCACGATCGGCACGATCAGCATGGAGGTGCGGTTGCCCGGAATACCGCCAATACAGTGCTTGTCCACCACACGCGGCTCGTGCCAGTCTAGGCGTTGGCCGGTGCCCACCATGGCATCGGACAAAAAGAACACTTCTTCGCGGTCTAGTTCGTCGCGATTGCAGGCCACGACAAAGGCGGTCAGTTCAATTTTGGAATAGCGGTGCCGGGCAATATCGCGCACGATGGCATGAAAATCGTCGCGTGCTAATCGCTCGCCCGCCAGTTTGCGAAACAGCGCCCCCATCGAGGCTGGCGGTTCGGCCTGCGAGACCGTCACGGTGTGTCCATCAGCCACGCCCAGTTGGGCAAACGCATCTTCGGATAGCCCCAATTCTTGGCAGCCCACAATCGACAAATCATCCACCACATTGACGGTCGCCAAAATGTGCCGCCCATTGCTACGCACTTCGATTTTCGACAGTGCCTGAAAGCCCTCGGCCCGGTACACGGCGCAATCGCGGTGCAGATAGGCCACGTTTTCGCGCCAGGTGTCGATGGCTACGCGGCGCACCGCCAGTTGGGACAGGGGCAGCGTGGTTGCCGTGGGGCTGGGCTCAGTCCCAGCCAGTGCAGAAGGGGAAGTAATTTCAGCAGACATAGGCGCAAGACTACACCGGAATAGCCCCACCTAACAGCAGGGTTGACCGCATGGAACACACAAACGCGAGTGCAAGCACAGGTTTTTCTGGCTTTAAGGCTTTCAAGCCGTGTTACCCTTCGCGCCCATGTCTAAATGGTTTTGCATCCTGTTAATCGCTTGTGCCAGCGCCCACGCGGCCCCTGGTGCGGCACCCGCCGACGAGGCAGTGCAGTCTTTGCATGACAAAAGCCTGCTCAACCAGCTCGTCGAAATTCAACACAACGTGACAGAAAAGGCGCAAGGTAAGCTGTCTGCGGTGGGGCAAAACGTGGCCCAAACTGCACACCAAGTGGCCGATAGCACGGCTGATTTGGTCATCACCTCGATGGCTTTTTTGGGCCTGCCTTATCGCCGCGGTGGCAACAGTGTCGACACAGGCTTTGATTGCAGTGGTTTTGTGCGTGCCATGTACCAGCAAACCGTGGGGATGCTGCTGCCACGCCGCGCCAGTGACCAAGCTGCCGCCACGCAAGTGATTGATAAAAAAGAGCTCAAGCCGGGGGATTTGGTGTTTTTCAACACCATGCGCCGCGCCTTTAGCCATGTGGGTATCTACATTGGCGATGGTAAATTTATCCATTCGCCGCGCAGTGGCTCCGAGGTGCGGGTGGAAAACATGAGCGAAAGCTACTGGGCCAAGCGCTTTAACGGCGCGCGCCGTGTGGCCGATGCAGCCAGCACTGGCACGACGGTCAGCACCTATTGAGTGCTGTGGTGGCGGGCTTATTCAGTCGCGCCTTGCACCACTTGGTTGCGGCCACTGTGTTTGGCACGGTACAAAGCATCATCGGCACGGCGCAGTAGGCGTTGGTAATCGGGGTGGCCGTTGTGTGCGGCAACACCCACGCTGATCGTCAGTTGCAAGCAGCGGTCTTGCGGCAGGCGGAAGGTTTCGTGTTCAATCAAGCGGCGCAGTTTCTCGGCGATGGCCATGGCATCGTGCAGTTTGCTATCGACCAGCAACACCAAAAACTCTTCACCGCCCATGCGGAAGATATAGTCACCGCCCCGGCTGCTGTTGGTCAAAATGGCGGCCATTTGTTGCAGCACCACATCGCCCGCTTCGTGGCCGTATTGGTCGTTCACCTGTTTGAAATGGTCGATATCAATCGCCAACAGGGAAAAACTGCTTTTGCGCTGGCGGGAAAAATGGATTTCTTTGTTCAGCACCACGGGCAAAAATTTGCGATTGAGCAGGCGTGTCAGGACATCGCGCCCAGCCTCTAATTCGTTGTTTTGGGCAAACAGGCAATCCAGATGGTAGGCAATCCCTTTGGTGGCATCGCGCAGCTCGCGCAGGCACAGTACCCGGTCTTCGCGTATATAGCCGGTGCTGAGGGCAAACATCGGCAGCAGCACTTCATCAATGCGGTCGATGGCATCCAAGATCATGGTGGCCTCGGTGGCACCATGAAAGGCATGGGCTCCTTTGTGCCGAAACCACAAGCCAAACTCCGAGGCCCCTAAGCGGGGCAGATGGGCAGCATCGGCCCCGATGGCCTGATCGAACATCAGCTGGTTTTCCCAGGCCAACAAGGCTGCGCGTTGGCGCTCGCGCTCTGAACCGACATGTTGTGATACCGAAAACAGTCGGTAAGCCTCTTCGGCGCGCGAGTTGCGGTCATTGGCCGATGAATAGGCTTGGCTCATGATCTCCATCGCCGCATCAATCACCCCCACGGCTAAACGGGTGGCTTGGTGTACGCTTTCGGCTGGCAGGTCGGTATCGGCATGGAGCACATCGACAAACTTTTCTTTCAGGCAGCGCGCGCCGCGCAGTACCAAATGTACCGGAATGCCGATACGCGCATGGACTTCACCGACATGAATTTGCTGGGCCACAATCGGTAGCAAATCGCTTTCGCTGCGGGCGGAAAACACCGTGGTAATCCAACGCTGCATAGAGCTGTGCAGCCGCTCTTGCACCTGCTCATGCGACAGAAACTGTGACACCACCGCATCATCGAGCATTTGCTGGTAAAAATAGCTGGCCAAGCTGGTTTGGTGTATCTGTGCTTGCAAAGAGATGCGATCCAGCACCGCTGGCGGCACGGTTGCCAACAATCGACCCCATTCGCGGGCCCATTGGTCAGAAGAAATTTTTGGCATGTTGTTATTAGAAGTCTGGCAAGGGGCGCAAGCTTAGCCGCAAATCGGGAACTGGGGATACTGAGGGTGTACCCAAAAGGTTCTGGCGGTAGCGGGGGTTTCTCCCTGTACAGTGGCTGACTTTGATAGGCGCTAGATAGCGTTGGAGGTGCGGTATGTTTTCTTTGCTTGGAACCTTGTTGGTCGGCTTTGTGGTTGGTTTGCTCGCCCGCGCGCTCAAGCCCGGTGACGATAAGTTGGGTTGGATCATGACTTCGCTGCTCGGAGTGGCTGGGTCGTTCGTGGCGACGGCGGTAGGCACGACGATGGGTTGGTATCGGCCCGGTCAGGCTGCGGGCTGGGTGGCCTCGGTGTTGGGGGCCATCGTGTTGTTGGTGCTGTACAGCTTCTTCAAGAAGAAGGCTTAATGTTGCTGAAAAACGCTTTACCCAGTGCCGAGGTGCTGGCGGGTTCGGATGCTGCTTTGCAGGCAGCCGTGCAGCGCAGCCGCCGTTTGCTGCACCGGCGCGCTTTGGTGGCAGCCTTTGCCAGCACGGTGCCGGTGCCGGGGTTGGATTGGGCGGTCGATGCGGCGTTGTTGTCGCGCTTACTGCCAAAAATCAATGCCGAATTTGGCTTGTTGCCAGAACAAATCGCCCAACTCGACCCGCAGCAACGCGAGCAGGTACAAAAAGCGGTAGCAGTGGTCGGCTCGGTATTGATTGGCAAGCTGGTCACCCAAGACATGGTGTTGAAGCTGGCCCAAACCGTGGGCCTACGCATGGGCAGTAAACAGGTGGCTAAGTTGGTGCCGCTGGCTGGGCAGGCCCTGTCGGCTGCCTTGGGCTATGCCACCCTGCGCTACTTGGGCGAGCAGCACCTGTGCGATTGCGTGCAGGTGGCAAAAACGGCCCAGTTGGTTTTGCCTGCGCCAGTCGCTATCAGAGTGCGTTAAAAAATTGGTTGCTCGCCCACAGAGATGGCCGTGGGCGATAGCACCGGCTGGGGTGGTTGGGCCGGGGCTGCAGTGCAGCTGCGCGGATCGCTAAAGTAAGCGTTTGGGCCTTGTGTTTGCAAGCGTTGCAAGTAACAGGGGTATTGTGCTGCCCAAGCAAAGGCTTGTTCGTCGGCCAGTAAGCCGGGCACATTGGCCAGCTTCAGTTCTAGCAGTTGCAACCGTTGGCTGGCGCTGGCCTGTAGCAGGCCCTCGGTCAACAGCATGTCGGAGAGTAAATAGGTCGCATAAGGCAGTGCAATGCCTGTTTGTGCGGCACTGGCTGCCAGCGAGGTCGGGGCCAGCTGTTCAATCGCTGTGCTTAAAGCGGTGCGTTCTAGCACCCTGTCGTCGTTGCCGTATTGCTGGGGGTCTTGTAGGCGTTGTACCGCTTGCTGTACCCCTTGTGTGATGGGACGGCTAATGGCCGTCATGCTGACCGGCTCGGGCAGTGCGGCTGGCAGGTCTTGCAATTGTTGTTGCAGTAATTGGCGTGCTTGGGCCAGCTCTGTGCTGTTGAGCGGTTGTAGTGTGCAAGGGGCGCTGTCTTGGGGGCGCAGTTGCTGGCACAGTAGCCGGTGCCAAAATTTTTGCCCTAGCGCTTTGCCGTAGCTGTAGCGCGCGCCTGCAATTTGCAGACTGCCGCCGCCCACATCCAAGATATGGCTGGTTTGCAGCCGAGACCCGAGGGCTTGCCGCGCTGCACTGTAGCCGTAGCCCCCTTCGACGGATTGCGGCACCACCAGCAGGGGCACGCCGCTCGCGGCGTAAATCTTTTCTAATGCCGTGGTGGTTTGTGCTGGCGATTGGCTCCAAGCCAGCCGCCAAGCTGAGAAGCCGCCCGCCATCCGTTGGCACTGGGCATCTAAGCCCGCCTGCACCGGCAGTTGGCGCAAAGCCTGGCTCGTGGGCTCAATAATCTCTTGTAGTCCGCGCCCTGCCCACAGCGGGCTGAGGTAATCAATATTGCGCCGTGCGCTGTGGGGGCTGTTGGAGGCTCCCACCCGAATCCCGGACGAGCCGACATCAAAAGCGACACGGCAGTCGGTATCGACCTCGCTGGCTTGGGCGCTGAGCAGGCTACACCAGCCGAACAGGCCGCCCAGCAGGCGGTAGCGCAGACGGTGTAAGCGCATCACAAGTGCAAATAACCCATGACACCAGCGACCAGCCCGAGCGCGGTAGAGCCATAGACCCCGAGCAGCATCCAGCGCTTGCGCGTGAGCAGCGCAATAGCGGCCAAGGCGATGGCGACTTGCAGCAGCGTGGTGCCCATAGCCCAGCGCTCATGCACGCGCATTTCTATGTCGCTCTTTTTGTTGGCATCGGTCGCGGCTTGCTCTAGCTTTTCCGCTGCGGCTTTGATCTCTACCTTCTCTTGTTGGTAGCGGCTGACCTCTTGGCGGAATTTTTCTTTATCTTCGCCCGATGTCAGGGTGACCGACAGCTCGGCCAAGTTTTGCTTATTGCTCTTGGCTTGGTAATAGTTCCATTGATTCGAGGCCGCCGTTTTCTGGATCGAGGCCTCGTTTTTGTACAGCAGCGCCATGTTCTGCGAATGGCCGCCCATGTAGCCAAACACGGCTCCAATGGTCGAGATAACGGCTGTCAAGACCGCCAAGCGCGATGTGAAATCATCGCCACCATGATGGGCTACGTGCTCCACCTCGTGGTCGTGTGGGCCATGAACGTGAAATCCACCACCAGACATACAATTTCCTTGGAAACAAGACAGGGGCGGTATGGTAGCAATACCTGCTATGCCTGTGTGCGGGCCGGGGTCGATTTGTCAGAAAATCAACGGTTTTTACTCCAAGGAACCACCATGGCTTTTGCCGACAATCTGCAACAACTGCCCTCTATCGCCCATTTGGCGGCACTGGAACTGCTCGATAGCGCCGGTAACGTGGTGGCCCGCATTGAGAACAAGCCCGGCAAGGCCGGTTCTTTGACTGTGTATGCCGCTTTGGCCGCCCAACATGGCAGCATCAACCCGGCGGCGGCCGAACAAGGGTTGGCATTGTTTGCCGAACATACCGAGGATGCCCGTGCCCACCCCGGCAAGCACCCGAATATTGACCGGCTGTTGGAGGTGTTGGCCTCGGGCCAGGGTTATGCCGTACGTTTGCAGCCCGCACAAGCCTAAGCCGCAGCGCGGTACACCAACACCTTGAGTGCCCGGTCGGCGGATACATCAGCAAAGATGGTTGGGTTGGCTACCTGCTCTACCAAGGTGAGCGTGGGGGCCAGGCTTTGCATTTGCTCTTGCAAAAAAGCCCGCCCCAGCTCGGGTGCGTTCAGGCACAGCAAGGCATGGCCGCCGGGAGCGAGCAAGTCGGGCAGGCGGCGCATCAGCTTGGCGTAGTCTTTGCTGGCAATAAAACTGCCTTTTTGGTAGCTGGGTGGATCGACAATCACCAGTCCATAGGGGCCGCTGCGGCCTATTTTGCCCCACGAGCTGAAAATATCATGTCCCCAAAAACTGGCCCCGCCGCCCAGCCCGTTGAGCTGGTGGTTTTGCTGTCCAATCGCTAAAGCGCCGCGTGCCATATCCACATTCACCACATGGCTGGCTCCAGCCTGCAAGGCCACGACCGAAAAAGCGCAGGTGTAGGCAAACAGATTCAGCACCTTTTGCCCCGGATGGCGTTGCAGATGCTGGCGTACCCATGTGCGGCCCGCTGCCATGTCTAAAAACAGGCCGTGGTTTTGTCCGCGCAGCACATGCACCCGAAAGCGGCTTGCCCCCTCGGTGACGATGTGGGGGTCGGGCACGCTGCCCGCCATCAGGCGGGTTTCGCTCTGGCCTTCGGTACGGCATTGGAACACCCAGTTCAAGGCTTGGCCGGGGTACAGGGTTTGCCAACGCTGTTCCAGTGCCATCCCGATGTGGTCTAAATCCGCTTCCGCCACTGGGGCAAAGCTGGTCAGTACCCAGACGGGTGGGTAGGCATCCAGCGTCCAGTGTTCACAACCGGGATAGAGGCCACCGCGCCCATGAAACAGGCGCTGGGCCTGGTCGGTACAGGGCAGGGTGGCAATCGTATCGAGTAGGGCTTGCATAGGGCTAAGTTGGCTCGGAGGCCCGCAAGAACTGGGCAATCGCCTTGGGGTAGAGCAGATGCTCTTGCGTCAGGACACGTGCGGCCAAGGTGTCGGCGGTATCGTCTGGCAGCACCGGCACCACGGCCTGCGCCAGAATCGGGCCCACATCCAACTCGGCAGTGACTTGGTGTACGGTGGCTCCGGCAAATTTACAACCGGCATCCAGCGCCCGTTGGTGCGTGTGCAGGCCGGTAAAAGCGGGCAATAAGGAGGGGTGGATGTTGAGCAACCGTCCGGTGTAATGCGCCACAAAGCCGGGTGTCAGGATGCGCATAAAACCGGCCAGGACTACCAAGGACGGCTCATACTGGTCAATCAATGCGGCCAGTGCGGTATCAAACTCTTCGCGGCTACCAAAGGGTTTGTGGTCTAGCACGGCGGTGGCAATGCCTTGGGCGCGCGCCAACTCCAGCCCTTTGGCATCGGCCTTGTTGCTAATGACGGCGGCTACCCGCGCCCCCAGATCGGTAGCCCAATGTTGTTGCTGCGCTGCGCGCACAATGGCGGCCATATTAGAGCCACCGCCCGAAATCAAAATCACGATGTTTTTCATTGCATAGGATTATCCCAGCCATGCCCTTTGATCCCACCCTTCGTCCTTTGACCGCCATTGAAGCCCGCGTTCTTGCGACCTTGATGGAGAAAGCACGCACCGTGCCGGACAGCTATCCGCTCACGCTCAACAGCGTGGTGCTGGGCTGCAACCAAAAAACCACCCGCGATCCGGTGATGAACGTGAGCGAAGCCCAAGCCCAAGCAGCCTTGGATGAACTCAAGCACCTGTCGCTGGCCTTTGATCACAGTGGTGGCCGTGCTACCCGTTGGGAACACAATTTCCAACGGGGTGTTGGTGTGCCCGAGCAATCGGCGGTGTTGTTGGGCTTGCTGATGTTGCGTGGCCCGCAAACAGCGGGCGAATTGCGGATCAATGCCGAACGTTGGTACCGTTTTGCCGATATTTCTTCGGTCGAGGCGTTTTTGGACGAGCTGCAAGAGCGCAGCCCAGAAAAGGGCGGCCCCTTGGTACTGCAATTGCCCCGTGCCCCCGGTGCGCGTGAGCAGCGTTGGGCGCATTTACTCTGTGGCCCGGTGGATGCCAGCAGCATGGGGCTGACCAGCCCCACCGAGAGCCCTGCACCCGCACTGCAAGCCCGGGTAGCCACCCTAGAGGCCCAAGTAGCGGCCTTGCAGGCGACAGTAGAGAGCCTGTGCCAAGAGTTGGGCTTGCCCGTGCCTACGTCAAGCGAAAATTAACCGGCAACAGCGGGGGCGGCAAGTCGGTTTCGCCCAATGATTCGCGCAGATTGACCTCGATGCTGCGGCTCAGAGCATCGAGGGGTAAATCATTGTTTTCTAAGCCAAAGGGTTCTTCGATTTCATCGCCCAAGGCATCCAGCCCAAAAAAGGTGTAAGCCACAATGCCCACCACAAACGGGGTCATAAAACCGGTCACGTCTACTAGGCCAAAGGGCAACAAAAAGCAGTACATGTAGGCGGTACGGTGCAGCAGCAAGGTGTAGGAGAACGGAATCGGCGTGAACTTGATGCGCTCGCACGAGGCCGCCGCTGCTGTCAGGGCCGACAAGGTTTGATCGATACCGGCGGCCAGTGCCGGGTCGATTTGCTGCTGGCGTATGCAGGTGCCCAAATCGCGCCCCATCGCCTGCATCAGGGCATCGGCCAGGTTGGAACGCCCCTGCACCTGTGCCCATTCGGTGGTGGTGAGCCATTGTTGCAGCAGGGCCTCGTCTTTTTGGCCGCGCAGTTGCAGGCGCAAGGCATGGATAAATGCAATGGTGCGATGCACCATGCGCACGCGCACGTCGCTATCGCGTTGGCGGTAATCTAAGGCTTGTGGCACTTGGATCAGGCTTTGGCATTGGCGCGAAAGAGAGCGGGTGCGCAGTACCAATTCTCCCCACAGTTTGCGTGCTTCCCAGAAGCGGTCATAGGCAGTGGTGTTGCGAAAGCCCAAAAAAATCGCCAACGGCAAACCCATCAGGGTGAACGGGATGGCCGTCAGGGTGATTTTGACAGTGAATAAATTGCCATGTGCCAAAGTGACCAGCGTAGCCAGCAAGATATTGAGAAACAAGGTCAAGCGGATGCGCTGCAATATGGAGCCCCGCACAGCCAGAAACAAACGCCAACCGGCGGGGCGATCACGAACAATCATTATTGGCAACCAGCCGCACTGATCCAGCCAGCAGCTGGCCCTAAGTCAAAAGATTGACCGCCTTGTTGGAAATAAACCCGTTGGTCTAAGGCCGAGATGCCCAAATAAGACGAGCTGCCGCTGTAGTAGCGGTAGGCGTTGAAGGGCGCACGGCCTGTGCTTTGCGTGTTGGCGGCAGGCCAGAGCAGATCGGGCACTGTGCGCTCGGCCCAATTGAACAGGCAATTGGTGGCCGTTTGGATGGGGGCGTTTTCCAGCTGGACACGCAGGCCTTTGCTCCAGCCGTTGTAGTAGCCATACATGCCGGGGCGTACCTGTAACAACACCTGCTCGGTATTGGCGGGCGCGGTGTAATCAAAATGCGTGCTGCTGTTGGTGCTGATGGGGGTGCTGGCGCTGGCGATAGCCTCTGTCCCAGAGAGTTGGATATCGTCAATGTACCAGCCGATGCCCTTGCTCGATTGTGGGTAGAAAGAGCCATTCAACAGCGCATAACGCCAGCGCAGCCAGATGGTTTGATCGGCAAAAGCAGCCAAGGAAATCGATTTGCTGCTAAAGCTGAGCTCCCCAAAATTGGAGGTGGATCCGCTTTGTTGTCCGGCTTGGCGGTAAATTTCTTGCCAAGTCTGTCCTTCGTCGGTGGAAACCTCAACCAAAGCCACTTGGTTGGGGCTGGACAAGCCCAAACGGCTGGCAAACTTTAAGAGGGTGCTGCTGTTGGGCAGCAGGGTGTGTTGTAACAGCAAAGTTTGGTCGCTGCGTTGGGTATGGGCCAAATGGAACGAGCGGCCACCACTGGCCGATACATCGCTGGCAATCGGGCTGTAATCACTGCTGGTGCTGGCCAGTAATGTGGTGCTATCGCTTTCGGCACCTTCGTTCAGGTTCAAGGCCGTAGGGCTGATGGCGCGCCACTGAAAACCCGTGGCCGCGGCGTGACCGGCAAATTGGTAGCTGCTGGTTTGCCCCGCCTGTAGTGCGGTGGCCCCGGTGGGTTGCAGCACGGGGGTATCACTGCCGGGCACATTCGGGTCAAACGCAATCACTTGGTAGCTAAAGTCGCGTGTCTGTCCGCCTATTTTCACATTGCTGATGGTGACTTGGTAGACCGTATCGGCGCTGGGTTGGCTCCAGAGGCTGTCATCGGTATAGCTGCCGGGCAACCAGACGAGGGTGTTTTCGCCATAGCCATCGTGCAGGGCTTCGGGCCGGGTCGCCAAAGGCTGGCCGTTCTCGGTCATGCTGACGCTGGCAGCAGAAAAATCAGCCCCCGGATAAGAAAATGACCAACGTGGGTAAATGGTGCTGTAGGGCACAAAACCAGCAGGCGGCCAAGCCACAAAGTCATCGCGCACCGCCGGGCGTGCGGTTTGTAGGTTGTTGTCAAACACCCAAATGGCACTGGCAGGTAGGGCATTGGCGGTGGTGGGGGTAACGTCCCCTACCCCCATGATTTTGGTTTGTGGGTACAGCAGCCAGCGCCGATGCCCCACCGGCCCATTGTTGCTGCCTGCATCACGCATATAGCCGTTCGCTACTGCATCAGCCCCCGCATGCCCGAGTGACAGGTTGCTGTAGCGCGCTCCCTCGGCCCCGGCAGCGTTGTAGCAGGCCCAGTTGCTGCCAGGGTAGTGGCTCAGGGCGTTTTGCGCCGACATCATCAAGGCCGTTTGTTGTGCTTTCAGGCTGTATTGGCTGTCAAGGCTGATATAGGCTGGTACGCCCGCCATAGCGCGAAACCAGTTGATGCGGCGCAAGGTGGCGGCTTGGTAGTCGCTGCTGGTAGTGCCTGCATTGCAGGTGCTGATGTCCCCCGTCCAGCCGCTGGCAACTTGTTGGGAAGAGGTAAATACGGTCTGGTAGAACAAACGGGCCGCCTCGCGGCTGGCAGGGGTGACTTGGTAGCCCGAGTTTTGTGTGCTGCTGCTGGCCAGCGTGCGCTCTGTCGGGGCACTGGCTGGCACGGGGGTGCCAGGCCACGTTGGGGCGGTAGGGCCAGCGAATGGATGTCCTTGCCATACCGCAGTGTCGGTGGCAGCACAGGCCAAGGCGGGCATGGCCCCTGCCAGAGCCAAAGTAAGGGCGGAAAGGCGGCATTGCATGGTGTCTGCTCGATGGTTTACATATTTCGTTGAATTATCGAACGATCTTCATGACCATGCTGTGATCTGCATTACAACTACGGTGCTTTGCTTACCAGCAGAAAACCGCGCGCTGTGCCGCTTACGCTGTCGGCATTTTGTGCTCCACGCAGCAAATCGGCCAAGGAGACCCACACTGGCGGATAGCGGTAACGGGCCACATCCAATAGCAGCACCGAGTCGCTGGGCGCATGGTAGGCTGCCAGCGGTGACCAGTGACCGCCACCGGGTTGGCCGATGAAGCGCCGATGGAAATTGGCCAGCACAAAGCGATCCGGTTGGCGCAGTTGTTGCTGTAGTAGCGTGCGCAGGCTGTCTAGCTGTAGGGTGTCGGCACTGATTTTTTCCACCGCTACCGGGTAATGTTGCAGCGCTGCTTGTAGCTGCGCCAAGGTCATTCCTTCTTTGGCGACGGTGCTGGGGTTGGCTACTTGGGCCGGGATACGGTTAAAAAACTCTTGTTGGGTGAAAAACGGAAAATCCGGGTACAAGGCGGTGTCTGGGCGTGGCACGCCCAAAGCATTCAAAGCCATCACCGCAGTCGCGACCGCACAATAGGCTTGGTTTAGCTGGGTTTCAAAATAGCTGGCCAGCGGCCAGTAGGCTTGTTGGTACTCGCTTTCCAGTAAGCGTTGTTGCCCAGCCGGGTGCGATAAGGGCCACAGTGGGCTGGTGGCTGTGGGGGCCGGGTTGGCATGGGTCGTGCTGGCTGCTGCTGGCGCTGCCAAGCCATCGCGTGCCCATGCGCTGGTAGGGGCCAAGCCCATGGTGGCTGTGACCAGCAGTGCGGCCAGCCAAGCAGTGGGGAGTAGCATTGGACGTGAGCATGTGGTGGATGGTGTGAATAGCACGCGCTCAGGCTCCAAAACTAAATCCGGACATGGCCCGCTCCATCGCCCAATCGCTGTACACGCGCCGCCCCGCATCTTGCCCAGCCGCTCCGGCAGCTACCATCAGTGGCAACAGATGTTCTTCGGCGCGCGGTGGGTGGCATTGGCGGGCAAAGGGCGCTTGCTCCCAATGCAGTAGGGCTTGGTGGCGGGTGGCTGGATCGGCTTCTACTGCAGTGGTCAGCCAGTGGTCAAATTGTTCGGACATGGGGCCGTAGCGCGCATCGCCTCTGGCACGCAGGTTGTGAAAACTCATGCCGCTGCCGATGATGAGCACGCCCTCATCGCGCAAGGGGGCCAACGCAGCCCCGATTTGCAAGTGCAGCTCTGGGTCTAGGCTGTGGCCCAACGAGAGTTGTACCACTGGAATATCCGCTTGCGGAAAAATCAGCATCAGCGGAATAAACATGCCATGGTCAAAACCGCGCTGCGCATCCATGCGTGCTGGCAAAGGCGCTTGCCCCAGCAGTTCCACTACCCGCGCCGCCAGTTGGGGATCGCCGGGAGCTGGGTACTGTAGTTGGTAGGTGTGCGGCGGAAAACCGTAGTAGTCGTAGATCAGTTCGGGTTGTGGGCCGCTCGTGACGCTCAGCACCGGCTCGATCCAGTGTGCCGACACCATCAGGATGGCCTTGGGCCGCTGCGGCAAGCTACTGGCGGCGTTGCGCAGGTAATGCTCCATCCGCTTCCATTCGTCGGGCGGGTTCCAGTCCATAAAGAAGCATGGGCCACCGCCGTGGGGAATAAACCAAGTAGGCATCCGAACGTTGCTGTGGGCGAGAGACATAGTGAACAATCCAGAGAAAAAACCGATAGCCGCATTGTTGCCGCGATAGCAAGGCTGGCGCGGTACTAGGGCTATTTAGCCGGACGCAGCAGTGGACGCAGGGCAGGCCATAGGTTGTTCAGAATGCGTGGCTGGGCGGCAGCGTTGGGGTGGATGCGGTCGGCTTGAAACAAGGCCAGCGGGTCTGGGCCGTCGGCAATGCCTTGTAATAAAAAGGGCACCAGAGCGGTTTGTTGCGCTTGGGCCACGCTAGAAAACAGCGTGGCAAATTGTTGACCATAGTCGCGCCCATAGTTGGGGGGCACTTGCATACCCGCCAGCAACACCTTGGCCCCAGCGGCTTGGGCCGCTTGCGTCATCGCTTGCAGGTTTTGGTGCGTGCTGGCCAAGGGTAACCCGCGCAGGGCATCGTTGCCACCCAACTCAATCACCACCACGGCGGGATGGTGCTGTGCCAGCAAGGCGGGCAAGCGTGAACGGCCACCAGCCGTGGTGTCGCCACTGACACTGGCATTGACCACCGTAAACGGCCATTTTTCGGCCTGTAGGCGCTGCTCTAACAGGGCCACCCAACCACTGCCGCGTGGTAAGCCGTATTCGGCACTGATAGAGTCACCCAGCACCAAAATTTTCTTCGCTGGCGTTTGTGCCGCAGCCTCCGCCAGTGTGAACAACCCACCCAGCAGCAGGGCCATGCTGCTGCCGAGCAATACGCTGCGCCGATACACTTTTTGCTTTGTTGTCATCTCATCTTTTACAGTGATTGAACTATGTCCAACGCTACCATGCCCCCTGTCAGCCCTATCATCGTTGTGGAACAGGTGAACAAATCGGTAGCCGATGCCAGCGGCGAGCTGCAGATTTTGCGCGATATTGATTTCCAATTATTGGCTGGTGAGACGGTGGCCATTGTGGGTGCTTCCGGTTCTGGCAAAAGCACCTTGCTGTCTATTTTGGCCGGTTTAGATACCCCGAGCAGCGGCACCGTGCGTTTGGCCGGGCAAGACTTGTTTGCCTTGAGTGAAGACGATCGCGCCGCTTTGCGGGCGCAAAAAATGGGCTTTGTCTTCCAGAGTTTTCAGCTCATGGGCAACCTGACAGCGCTAGAAAACGTGATGCTGCCCTTGGAGCTGGCCGGGCAACGCGATGCGCGCCAGCGGGCCACGCAGATGTTGCAGCATGTGGGCTTGGGCCAGCGCTTGCAACATTACCCCAAGCTGCTCAGTGGCGGCGAGCAGCAACGGGTAGCCTTGGCACGCGCTTTTGTGGTGCAGCCTGCGGTGCTGCTGGCCGATGAGCCCACCGGCAGCCTAGACTTTGCCACCGGCGAGGCCATCATGCAGTTGATGTTGGCCTTGAACCGCGAGCAAGGAACCACGCTGGTGTTGGTCACGCACGACCGGGGGCTGGCCGCCCGTTGCGACCGTTGTATCACCTTGAATGCCGGGCGCATTGCCACGCCAGAACCCGCCTGAAGTGTGGGAAGTGGGACAATCCAGCCCATGCATCCGAAAGCCCTTATTGAAGCCTGTGCCGAATTGGTACGGCTCACCCTGACCTTTGAACATCCCGCCGATGCCGTGGTATCGCGTTTTTTCCGCGACCATCGCGGCTTGGGCCAACGCGAACGCGCGGCATTGGCCGAAACCGTCTATACGGTGCTGCGTAAAAAACTGCTGTTTGACCACATGGCACCCTCGGGTTCCGGCCCGCGTGAGCGGCGTTTGGCGATTTTGGGCTTTGCCCATTGGCAAGACGAAGAAGCTCGGCGCTCAAACCCGCAAGCCATCCACGGCCAGCGTGATTTTTTGCGTGCTGCGCTGAACGAGCGCGAACAACAATGGCTGGCCCAATGCGATGCGGTGTGCGACGATGAACTGATGGAGCGCCACCGCCACAACCTGCCCGAATGGCTGGCGCAACCGCTGAAAACCCAATTGGGCGATGGCTTCTGGCCTTTGGTACAGGCGCTGTCGTGCAGTGCGCCGCTCGATTTGCGCGTCAATATGTTGAAAGACAAGCGCCCCGAGGTGCAGCGTGAGCTGGCACAGGCGGGCATCCAGACGGTAGCAACACCTTATTCACCCTGGGGCTTGCGTGTGGTGGGCAAACCCGCCCTGACCAAGCTGCCCGCTTTTGTGCGCGGCGCGATTGAAGTGCAAGACGAAGGCTCGCAACTGTTAGCGCTGTTATTGGACGCTAAACGTGGTGAGATGGTGGTGGACTTTTGTGCGGGCGCAGGCGGTAAAACGCTGGCGATTGGTGCCACCATGCGCAGCACAGGGCGTTTGTATGCCTTTGATGTATCAGCCCACCGGCTTGATGCCCTCAAGCCCCGGTTGGCGCGCAGTGGGCTGTCGAATGTGCATTCGGCTGCCATTGCCCATGAGCGCGATGAGCGCGTCAAGCGCTTGGCGGGCAAAATTGACCGCGTGTTGGTCGATGCTCCTTGCTCTGGCTTGGGCACGCTACGCCGCAACCCCGATTTGAAATGGCGACAAAGCCCCAAGGCGGTGCAAGAGTTAGAAGCCAAACAAGCCGCTATCTTGGCCAGCGCTGCGCGTTTGGTCAAACCGGGCGGGCGCTTGGTCTATGCTACCTGTAGCGTGTTGCCCGAAGAAAACGAACGCATCGCCGAAGCCTTTGCTGCTGCCCACCCCGATTTTGTGGTGCTGGATGCCGGGCAAACCTTGGAGCAACTCAAGGTGGAGGCTGCCGCCAGCCTGTGCAGCGGTGGTGACACCGGCACGCAGTATGTGCGCCTGTGGCCACACCAGCATCAAACCGATGGCTTCTTTGCTGCCGTTTGGACACGCAAGCCCTAACTGGCCCTTGCCCGCCCCTGATCTGATCGGTGGGGGCGGCGATAAAAAAACCGCCTAGTGCAAACGCACAGGCGGTTTTTTGTTGTCCAAAGACAGAAAACTGAATTACTTCAGCTTCATTTCTTTGTATTCGACATGCTTGCGAGCTTTAGGATCAAATTTCATGATCAGCATCTTCTCGGGCATGGTTTTCTTGTTTTTGGTGGTGGTGTAGAAGTGGCCAGTACCCGCAGTGGATTCCAGCTTGATCTTGTCGCGTCCGCCTTTGCTTGCCATGGTGCTTCTCCTTAAGCCTGACCACGTGCACGCAGGTCTGCGAGCACGGAGTCGATGCCGTTCTTGTCGATCAGGCGCAGCGCGGCGCTGGAAACGCGCAGGCGCACCCAGCGGTTTTCGCTCTCGACCCAGAAACGGCGGTATTGCAGGTTCGGCAGGAACCGGCGCTTGGTTTTGTTGTTGGCGTGGGAAACGTTGTTCCCGACCATGGGCTTCTTGCCCGTAACGTCACATACGCGTGCCATAAGGACACTCCGATCATGTAGAACGGTTGGCCACTGCGGGGCATAACACCTTGACGGCGTTGGCCTGGTGGCACAACCTCACCTCGCCAGAAGGGTGGCGGTAACCCGATTGCCATAGCTATCAAAACCCTAGCTTGGTCTGCAACAGACGCAGGCTAGTTTTGGCAAAGCCTGAGATTATAGCCGTTGTGGCTTAGGCACTGGGGTTTTGTTCTAAGAACCGCTGGGCATCGAGTGCTGCCATGCAACCTGTGCCAGCGCTGGTAATGGCTTGGCGATAAACATGGTCTTGCACATCGCCAGCGGCAAAGATGCCAGGCACGCTGGTTTGGGTGGCAAAGCCATTGCGTCCGCCTTGGGTCACGATATAGCCGTTTTCCAACTCCAGTTGCCCTTGGAAGATGTCGGTGTTGGGGGCGTGGCCGATGGCGATGAAGCAGCCCTGTAGCGCGATGTCTTCGCTGTGGCCGTCTTGGGTGCTTTGGATGCGAATGCCGGTCACGCCGGTTTGGTCGCCCAACACTTCTTGTAGGGTAAAGAAGGTTTTGAGTTCAATTTTGCCCGCCGCTACTTTTTCCATCAGCTTGTCGATCAGGATGGGTTCGGCCTTGAACTTGTCGCGCCGATGTACCAGCGTCACTTTGCGCGCAATGTTAGACAGGTACAGGGCTTCTTCCACGGCGGTGTTGCCGCCACCGACCACGCACACATCTTGCTCACGGTAAAAAAAGCCATCGCAGGTAGCACAGCCAGACACGCCCCGACCCATAAATGCTTGTTCGGACGGCAAACCCAAGTATTTGGCCGAAGCGCCGGTAGCGATAATCAAGGCATCGCAGGTGTAGCTGCCGCTGTCGCCCGTGAGGGTGAACGGACGCTTGGAAAAATCAACTTGGTTGATGTGGTCAAAGATAATTTGTGCCTTAAAGCGCTCGGCGTGTTCCAAAAAGCGCTGCATCAGTTCAGGGCCTTGTACCCCGTGCACATCGGCGGGCCAGTTGTCGACTTCGGTGGTGGTGGTGAGCTGACCGCCTTGGGCCATGCCGGTAATCAGTACCGGGTTCAGGTTGGCACGGGCGGCATAAATGGCGGCGGTATAGCCTGCAGGGCCAGAGCCGAGGATCAGGACTTGGGCGTGTTGGGTAGTGGAAGACATAGGATTTGAAACCTCGCAAACATGCAGTTGCACGAAGCTGCAAGTATCATCTAAGTTCGCCCGCGTGCTGCCCATGACTTATTCTTCCTCCAACACCCTCAACGCTGTTCCCCCCGGCAAGTCCACTTTGCGCCTGATCGTTGCCCGGCTGGGCCATGAATTGTCTTTGCTGGCCGGTGCGCTGGCGCTGTTGTTTTGGCTGTTGGCCTTGCTCAGTTATTCGCCGCTGGACATGGCTTGGTCTACCTCTGGGGTGGGCGATGGGTTGGTGCGTAACCGGCTGGGTCGGGCCGGGGCTTGGTTGGCCGACGTGAGCTACTTTGTTTTTGGCTTTTCAGTCTGGTGGTGTTTGGTGGCTGGGGCATTTGTCTGGCTGTCATCGTTGGCCCGGCGCTTGCGTGGCGATGAGCTGTTGGCCACCCATACGCCATCAATCAAGCAGGTATTGGCCCGGCGCGCCAGTTTCTGGGGCGGGCTGGCCTTGTTGCTGTGTACCAGTGCTGGGCTAGAGTGGTCACGTTTGTACCATTTCGAGCCCCTGCTGCCCGGCCATGCCGGGGGGGTTTTGGGTTACATCACCGGCCCGAGTGCCATGCGCTGGTTGGGTTTTGATGGTTCGGGTTTGTTGGGTTTTGCCTTGGCGGTGTTGGGTGCAGCCCAGGTGTTTCATTTTTCTTGGGCGCGCTTGGCTGAGGCTTTGGGGGCGCGTTTGGATGCTGTGGTACGTTTAGGCCAAGTGCGCCGCGAAGAAGCCAAAGACATCGCCGAAGGCAAACGGGCCGCCCGGCTGCGTGAAGAAGTGGTACACGAAGAACGCATTGAGCTAGAAGAGCACCATCCGCAACCGCTCAAAATTATCGATCCCGACCATGCCACCCCGAGTTGGACGGAGCCAGCAGCCGATACGGCACCGGCCCCCTTGATGCGCGATCTACCTGCCACTGCACCTTCTGGGCCAGCGGCAGCGGCTGTATCGCAGCCACGGCCCCGTGGCTACCAACCCCCTTTGAACTTGCTCCAAGCCGGTGCCACACGGCAAGAAGCGGTCTCTAGCGATACGCTAGAGATGACCAGCCGCTTGATTGAGAAAAAATTAAAAGATTTGGAAGTAGAAGTCACGGTGGTCGCTGCCATGCCCGGCCCGGTGGTCACACGCTACGAAGTAGAACTCGGCCCCGAGATGCAGCCTGCGCAATTGTTAGAGCAGGCACGCGATTTGGCCCGGGCGCTCAGCTTGGTGTCGATTCGGGTGGTAGATGAAACCCCCAACACCGGCCACATGGCGCTAGAGCTGCCCAACGTGAAGCGCCAAAGTATCCGTATCGGAGAGCTGTTGGCAGCACCGGCGTTCGTTGAGCACCCCTCTGCCTTGGCCTTGGCGTTGGGCAAAGACATTGTGGGCCATCCCTTGGTCGTAGATTTGGCTCGAATGCCCCATGTGCTGGTGGCAGGTACGGCCGATTCGGGCCGCCTCATGGGTTTGCACGCCCTGTTGTTGAGTTTGCTCTACAAGGCCGATCCGACGGATGTGCGCCTGTTGCTGATTGATCCCAAAATGTTGGAACTGTCGCTGTATGCAGGCATTCCGCATCTGCTGGCTCCGGTCGTGACCGACATGCGCCAAGCAGCCCGAGGTTTGGGCTGGTGTGTGACCGAGATGGAGCGCCGCTACCGGCTGATGGCGCAGCTTGGGGTGCGTAATCTGGCGGCCTACAACGCCAAAATAGACCAAGCCGAAGCGCGCGACGAGTGTATTCTCAACCCCTTAGCGACAGAGTGGGCCGAGCCAGAGCCGCTGGAGCATTTGCCGCATGTGGTGGTGCTGGTGGATGAATTGGCCGATCTGATGCAGGTAGCTGGTAAACAGCTCGAAGAATGGATTGCCCGTTTGGGGCAAAAAGCCCGGGCTACAGGCATTCATTTGGTGCTGTCTACGCAACGCCCAAGCAGTGAAGTCATTACCGCCCTGATCAAGGCTAACATCCCGACGCGCATGGCTTTCCAAGTCAGTAGCCGCACCGACAGTCGGGCCATCCTGGATCAAACTGGGGCTGAAACTCTGCTGGGCTTAGGGGATATGCTGTATTTGGCTACCGGCCAGCGTGTGCCAGCACGGGTACATGGCCCCTTGGTCACGGCAGATGAGGTGCATCGGGTCGTGGCTTTTCTCAAGTCCAAAGGCCGCCCAACGTATCTGCCGGGTGTGCTGGACGAGCCGCCCCCGGCACCGCCCATGGACAGCCAATACTAACTGGCAACCTAAATAAGCCGTATTTATTACTATCCTGCACGCTTTTTATTCGATATATATGTAACTTACATGATAGAGTTTTTATTTAAAAAATTAAAAAGAATATGTAAATAATGTCTAAATATTTTCAGGTGGTTCTAAATATTGATTGTGGATACTAATTACCTCAGACAAATTGTCAAGAAAGCAAGTTACTATCTTTGGATCAAAATGCTTTCCAGCATTTTCTTGTACAAAGGCAATAGCCGCCTCGATCGTCCACGCTTTTTTGTAAGGACGTGATGAAGTCAGTGCATCAAATACATCCGCTACCGCCACGATTCGTCCCGATTGGGGTATTGCATCGCCAGATAATCCACTTGGATAACCACTACCATCCCATTTTTCATGGTGACTGAGTGCGATCTCCCGTGCAAGACGTACCAAATCAGAATCATCCCCATCTAACAATCTAGCGCCAATAACAGTGTGGGTATTGATAATTTCACGCTCTTGCGGTTCAAACTTTCCGGGTTTTAGCAAAATATGATCTGGAATGCCAATCTTACCAATGTCGTGCATAGGGCTAGCATGCAAAATAAGTTCACTGTAGGCGGCATCTGCCCCCAATTTGGTTGCCAAAAGTGCTGAAATCTGGCTGACACGAATAATGTGGTTGCCAGTCTCGTTATCTCGATACTCAGCCGCTCGGCCTAAACGTTGTACCACTGACAAGCGTGTTTGTTTTAGTTCAGCGGTTCGGATGCGTACCATCTCCTCCAGCACCTCTTTCTGTTGGTAGAGCATGCGGTGGCCTAGTTGTGCATCCAGCAGGTTACGCACACGCATCAGCAGTTCAGTGCGGTCAAAGGGTTTACCAATAAAATCTCGAGCCCCAGCGGCCAGCGCACGCAATAAATAATCGCGCCCGTGCTGAGCGGTCAGGATGACAATAGGAGGTAGACAAGGATCGTTCAGTGCCGTGAGTTGCTCCATGACTTGGTAGCCATCTAAGTATGGCATATTGATGTCAAGCAAAATCAGGTCGGGGCGTACTTCATGGTAACGCGCCAGCACTTCGCGTGGGTCTTGAATCAGGATGCGCTCTTTGTAGCCTTGGCTGGCCAACATTTTATCGAGCAGCTTCAGGTTTGCTGGCTCATCATCAATGATCAGAATCCGAGCATGGTCGAGCAATTTGGCGATACTCATGGCAGTAACTTTCTGGTTTCTTGGAGACAACGCGCAACGGTATCGACTAATATGTCGATTTCTATCGGTTTGGTCAGGTAGTCAGCAAAACCAGCCTTCTTGCCACGTTCAATATCGTGTGGCATGGCATTGGCTGTAAAAGCAACTACTGGGACAGTGCGCAAGGTTCTGTCAGCTTTGAGCACTTCTAGCACCTGATAGCCATCCATACCCGGCATATTGATATCAAGCAAGATCAGGTCTGGGCGATGGGCTAGCGCTAGTTCGATGCCAAGTTCAGGTGTGTGGGCTGAAAGCAGGTGAATGCCCTCTTGGGTACCCATTACTTTGGCCATAAGTTTAAGGTTGGCTGGGTTGTCGTCAATCGCCAGTACGATGGCTGTTTCCGTCCCAGTAGGGGTGTTGGGTTGCGTGCTGGGGCCAGTCCCATTGATGCCTAATTCAGCGGTTTGACCAATAGGTAGTTCCACCCAGAAAGTGGAGCCAATACCTAGGGTGCTTTCAACGCCCACCTCGCCCCCCATCATTTCTACCAGCCGCCGCGTGATGGTCAAGCCAATACCTGTGCCCTCAATGTCACTGGTTTCTGCACCCAGACGGTTGAAAGGTTGAAACAGCTCTTTGAGGTTTGCCGATGTGATACCTCGGCCCGTATCAGTGACAGTCAAGCGCAAATGACCAAGCTTGCCAAGGGTCGTGCCGAGGTTGACGCTACCTTGGGGGCGGTTGTATTTGATCGCGTTCGAGAGCAAGTTGAGCAATACCTGCTTGAGACGTACATGGTCTGCGAACACCACACCACCAGCTGGTAGTTCAACATTCAGGCGGATGCCCGCCTTATCCGCAATCGGTTGCATCAGTTGACGACAATCCTCACCCAGCGAGGCCAGCTCAACACCCTCCATCGAGAGATCAATGCGTCCGGATTCAATTTTTGCTAAATCAAGCACTTCATTGATCAGACCAAGCAAATGTCGTCCTGCCTTCAAAATTTCATGTACGTTGTCCTGCTGGTCAGCCGTCATGCCGCTGTCGTACTCTAGCATCTGGGAAAAACCGATGATCGCATTCATGGGCGTACGCAGTTCGTGGCTCATGCTCGAGAGAAAATCAGACTTGGCCTGGTTGGCACGGTCAGCGGCTTCGCGTGCGGCGATCAGTGCCTCTTGGCGTGCTATTTCCTCGCTGTAATCGACGAACATGTTAAAACTGTGCAAAAGTTCGCCGGTATCTGGTGCAGTGATACTACGGATATTACTCTGGCTGATAAATTCGCTACCGTCCTTGCGTCTGAGTTTGAAAAAGCCCCGCCAGCCCTCCCCTCGGGAGAGGCAATCCATAATGTCACGTAACGGTTGGTCTTGGTTTGGCGCTGTTCCCATCAAGGCAAAGTCTTGACCAATCACCTCCTCGGCAGCGTAGCCCAAAAGTTTTTGATAAGCTGGATTGACGTATTGGATACGGCCATCACGGTCGGCAACGCGAATAGCTTGGTCAGTGCTCTCTACCAGCCGTCGAAAGACCATCAGTTCGTCCTCGGCTTGTTTACGCTCTGAGATATCTGTATGAATACCAATCATGCGCGCAGGTTGGTTGCTGCTATCTCGTTCAACCACAGTGCCTCGGCATAAAATCCACTTATAGCTGCCACCTTTGCAGCGCAAACGCAACTCCACTGTGTAGTGGGATACACTGCCTTCTAGGTAGGCTGTCAACTTTTGCCGTACATTTGGCAAATCTTGTGGATGTACCATGCCAGTCCAAGTGCTGATGTCTCCTTTCAGCTCCCCCTTGTCATATTCGAGCATGCCTTCATAATGACCTGAAAGCGACATAGCCCCTGTAGCAATGTTCCAATCCCATACACCATCACCAGCACCTTCTACTGCAAATGCAAACCGTGCCTCTACATACCGACTTTGGGTGACATCGGTAAAAGAGACAACTGCTGCAGAGACATGTTGCGGATTATCTAAATCACGGATCGGCTCAGACGATGCTTTAATCCATAGCAAGCTACCATCTGGACGATAAATTCCCATCAGTACGTCACGCAGACCAATTCCTGTTCTGATGGTTTTGATGGCTGGGTAATCTGAATTGCTCAGTGATTTTCCATCCGGATGAATGCAGCGCCAGACAGTGTCATTATGCAAGCGTTTGAGAATTTTTTCTCTGGGCAATCCCAGGATCTTTTCGGCTGCCGGGTTGCATTCTGTGATAAATCCAGACGAATCGTGCAGTACAATTCCGACGCTGACCGAATTTATCAAAGAGCGATAGCGTAATTCGTTTTCTCGTAATGCCAAATCTACCGTTTTGATATACGTAATATCAGTGCGAATAGAGAGGTATTTTTCCGGTAAACCATCTGCACCTGGTATGGGTGTGATGGTCGAATGCACCCAGTACTCTTTGCCGTCGCGTGTTCGATTGCATACTTCACCCTGCCATGTGCGCCCGGTGCTGATGGTGTCCCACATTTGTTCATAGAAGTTAATGGGGTGCCGTCCCGATTTCAGTAAGCGATGATTTTTTCCTAGCAGTTCTTCTCGGGTGTAACCGCTGATGCTACAGAACTTATCGTTGACCTCTAGGATGTTGCCTGCTGCATCGGTACAGCTGACGATAGCGTGTTGATCGAGGGCTGCACGCAAAATATCGGTATTGGGCATGTGTGAAATAAATTCTATTTTTTATTCTGAATGGTCGAAACCATATTCCAAGTATTGGTTTCGTCGGCCAGCACCACTTGGCCTTTCCCACGTCGTTTGGCGCAATACATAGCGTGGTCAGCGGCGGTCAGAATATCACTGGCAATGCATTCATGCTGTGGCAGCAAGGCAATTCCAATACTAGCCCCCATCTGGGCCGTAGTGCCAAGGAGGTTCATGGGTTGTGTCAGGCCTGCTAATAGCTGGTTGCTGATTTTCAATGCTGCATCTGCATTCGTGATATGGTGGCAAATGATGACAAACTCATCGCCGCCAAGCCGAGCCACGAAGTCATCCCTGGCAAGCTATTTTGCAAACGATGGGCTGCAATTTTTAAGGCTTCATCCCCTGCTTTGTGGCCTAGCTTGTCGTTAATGGGCTTAAATCCATCCAGATCTAGAAAAAGTACCGCATGTACACCAGTTCTATCGGATTGCGCACAGAGTGCTTCAAGCTTAGCATTGAATTGCACACGGTTAGGCAGGCCCGTCAGTGCATCGTGCAAAGCCAAAAACTCAATGCGCGTACGCGCAGTTTCCTCGGCAGAAATATCACTCACTAAGCCGATAAAAATAGGTTCATTGCCACGCCGAACCTCAGTAACCGCCAAACGCATGGGAAATACTTCGCCATTTTTGCGCAAGCCATGTACTTTGCGCCCAATGCCGATAACGTGGGGGGTGCCTTCACGCTGGTAGCGTGAAAGATAGCCGTCATGTTCTGTTGCATAAGGCAGAGGCATCAGCATCTTGACATTGCGCCCGATGACTTCTTTGGCGGTGTGACCAAAAATGGTCTCTGCGGCACGGTTGTAGCTTTGTATGCGTCCCTGTTTGTCAATGGTCAATACACCTTCGTAGACGTTATCAAGGATGCCAAACAGGCTATCTTGCATGGTGGCAATGCGTTCGATCGACTGGATACGGGCCTGCAAAACTTCTAAAACTATGGGCTTGATCAGGTAGTCATCTGCACCTGCACGCATCCCATGAATGACTTGATCATGGGTAGCCAAAGAAGTCATCAGCATCACCGGTATCCAACGCCGCTCGGCCAGTGCTTTGATTTGTCGTGTTGCCTCGATCCCATCCATCACCGGCATGACAATGTCCATCAGCACCAGATCTGGAAAGTTTTCAGCGAAAGCATTGACTGCCGCCAAACCATTGTCGACGTGGGTGACGGTATGCCCCTCATGTTCGAGGAAAGCAATGACCAATTTTGCGATAGACCTAGAGTCTTCTGCGAAAAGGATATGCATTGTTATAAAAATCCAATGCTTGGAAGGAATGCTTGCATTTTAGAGAAGGAAATTGTGGCGGTAGATCACTCTGGTTTTGAGGTCTTACTTCAAGCGAAACACCAAAGCATTGCGTTCTAGAGCGACCGCCTGATCTGCCAAATCTAGGGAAGATGCTGCCGCTTCTGTTGCCAGAGGTACGTTTTGCTGGGTAGCCTGGTCGATTTGTATCACCAACTGCGCTGCCCGTTGTACGGCAATTCCCTGCTCATGAGAAGCATTGACAATTTCCTCCATGAGAGAGGCCATACGCGCCACCGAATCAATCGTAGCGTGGATGGTTTGCCGTGCGTCACCCACTTGCGTAAGGCCACCTTCCACTTGCGTCACAGAGCCTTCGATCAGTGTTTTGATCTGTTTGGCAGCTTCTGCACTGCGGTGCGCTAGGCTACGTACCTCACTGGCCACCACAGCAAAGCCACGTCCTTGTTCGCCCGCACGGGCGGCTTCTACTGCAGCATTCAAGGCCAGAATATTGGTTTGGAATGCAATACCATCAATCACACTGATGATGTCAGTAATGGTTTTTGAACTGTGTGCAATCGCATCCATCGAGCCTACGACCTGACCCATGGCTAAACCAGCTTGCCTCGCAATACTGCCGGCCTCTTGGGCTAATGTGTTAGCGGATTTGGCGCGGTCTGTATTGTGCCCCACCGTGACACTCACTTCTTCCATATTCGACGCGGCTTCTTGCAATGCAACCGCTTGTTCTTCCGTCCGAGCGGCCAAAGAATCATTCCCTTGAGAGATATTTCTGGCTTGCTGTCTGATGTGATCTGCGCCTCCCAGCACACCTTCTGCCAGTGATGCCAGACTGCGTTGCATTGCAAACAGTGCAGCCATTAATTGACCCGCTTCATCACTGCTCTTGAGTTCAATTTTGTTGTTGAGGGCACCAGCGGCAATTTGTTTTGCCACTGCTACTGCCTCATTGATAGGATCAACTGTTTTTACACGCACACGCCAAGCTAAAAGGATGGTGAGCGTAACACTTAATAACAAGGTTACTAGGCTTGATAACAACAGTTGGCGGTATTGTTGATCGGCCTGATCCATGGCAGACCTGGCATTGATTTGCTGTTGCTCTATTTGCTGATCGAGATTGCGGCTTACGTCTGCATACTGGGGTAAAACTTGACCAATGTACAATGCTTGTGCCTGAGAAAAATCTCCTTGGCGTAAAGCTGCTACGGTAGGATTAGTTGCTTCTTTTTGATACCTAGATCGCAAATCTTCGAACTCACGCTGAATGGTTTTTTCATTTTCCTGATGGCCCAGATTTAGGTAATCTTTCCATGTTTGTCCAATCAATTTACGGTTTTCATCAAACCGCATCAAGATCGCTTGAAATTTCGAAGGTGCCGGGTCTAGCAACGCAGTAGCTATATAAACTTGGTTTTGGTATTGTAGGCGACCTACTTTATCAAGATAAGCCGTTGCCAAGCCTGCTTCACGGTACATGTTATGGATCTCTTGGTTTGCAAGGTGTGCGCTACACTGCACCTACCAGCACCATGGAGATCACAGTAAAAATAACCAGTGCCAGTAGCCGTCCTGCAATGGTTAAATTGGACAATTGATCCCAAAATCCTGCAAGGCCAGTGCGCATGATGCGTCCCCGGTCTATGCGGATTCTAGGATGGCGAGAGCTTTTGAGTTTGGCATAAGCCGCTTCTGCTTCGGCTACTTGTCCGGGCAAAGGTTTCATCCGCACAGAGGCATAGCCGATCAATTTGCCGTTTTCCCACATGGGCGAAGCATTCGCCAGTACCCAGTAGTAGCTACCATCTTTGCGGCGGTTTTTTACCATCCCCGTCCATGAGCGTCCCTCTTTCAGGTACTTCCACATATCGGCAAAGGCCTCGCTAGGCATATCTGGATGGCGCACCATGTTGTGCGGCTGACCGATCAGTTCGTCCTCAGTGAAGCCACTGGCCTCAATGAAATCCGCATTCACAAAGGTGATGATGCTGTTGGCATCCGTGCGTGAGATGGGAGACTGGTTCTCGCGTAAGACGTACTCTTGGTTGTTGATCGGTTGATTGTTACGCATAGCTATGGGAATTTTGAATCGGCAACCGAGCAGGGCACAGATGTCCACTTGCATGGCAGGGGCATAAGCTTATGTCTGTTTCAAAAATTTACAATCCACACAAAATGGTAATTTTCTACCATACTATTGGTAGCTGCTTTTCATGACATGCGTAGAACAAGGTGAGGTTTGGCTCAAGGGGGAAACCCTGATGACACAGCAGGTGTTAGCCTACGATTGGTCCAACACAGCCCTTGGCCCGCTTTCTGGTTGGCCTGAGAGTTTGCGTATACCAGTGCAGTTGCTACTGCAATCACGTCACCCGATGTATCTGGCTTGGGGGCCAGAGCTCATCTCCATTTACAACGATAGCAACATCCCTATCTTGGGTGACAAGCATCCACAGGCCTTGGGTAAACCGTATCGGGAATTGTGGGCCGAGGTGGCAGACCAGCTCGATCCATTGGTTACATCTATTTGGGCTGGCCAATCGCAATATTACGAAGACCTAGCAGTACCAGTGGCTGGCAGAGCGGGGCGGCCTATGGGTTGGTTTACCTTCTCTTGGACTCCACTGCGTGACCAGTCTGGGCAAGTGCAAGGTTTTTTGTCTATTGCTACTGAGACGACCAATCGTGTCCTAGAGGCAGAAAAGCTCATGAAGGTCATGAGTCTGATGGAGAACATGGAGCGGATTACGCACACTGGGAGTTGGGAGGCGGATCTGGTCAGTGGCAGCGTTGTTTGTTCTGCCGGGCTGTTGCAGATTTTTGGCTTAGACCCTGCTGGCTCTGCGCTGACCCTAGCGCGGTGGCACGAGCTTATACATCCTGAAGAAACGAAATTAAAGGCAACCTGCCTTGAGCAGCTTCTCGCATTAGAGGCCGCTTCCTTTTTCTTGAGTGAATACCGAATTATTACACCCAGTGGAGAAACACGTTGGTTGAGTAGCTATGTTATTCACTCTTTTGAGGAGTGTAAGCAAGAAAAAATTGTGCGTGGAATTACCGTAGATTTGACCCAGCGCAAGTCCATGGGATTGGGGCGGAAAAATTTAACAGAATTATTTATAGAGAATGAAAGAATCATGGAGACTCTGCGTGCCCAGCAGCGGCAGCTTGAAATTATTCTGGAGGCAGCAAATCTTGGGGTGTGGGAGTTAAATTTAAAGAATCATCTGGTGAATGCAGACGCTCGAACTTATCAAATTTTGGGGGATCATCAGAAATCTTATGAATTTGCGTGCGATGGTTTGCTAAATAGAATTCATCCTGAAGATTTTGAGGTGGCAACAAAAGCTTTTGAGGACCATCTTCATGGAGTGACCGAAAAGTACGAGGTAGAGCAGCGTATGCGGCACGCCAATGGACATTGGATCTGGTTGCTGATTAACGGAAGGATAATAGTTCGGAGCAACGAAGGTCAGCCTTTGGTGGTGGCTGGTACAGTGCAGGACATCACCAAGCGCAAGCAGCAGAGTCAGCAAGGGGTCGCGTTGCTAGAGCAGATAAAGCTGCTGATAAAAGAAATGGGGCAGGGTCAAAAAAATGTAGATTCCGATCTTGGTAGTGTAAAGATACTCAACCAATTAACCAAGCGTCAGCGTCAATTGTTAGAATTGATTGCAAAGGGTTGGACGACAGCGCGCATTGCAGAAGAACTTGGGATATCTACAGCCACCGCAGTGACACACCGACGTAGTCTTATGCGTAAACTCAATCTGCATAACACAGCGGAAGTGACGAAATTTGCAATTCGTTGTCGAATAATTTCTGACAAATGAAGTGGTTAATTTCGAAAGAAAGATCTGCTATTCAAAAATGAAGGTTTTCTGTGCAGAAAATCTCACTCCCAACTGGAGTATGCTGTTAGATTAAATGGGAGAATAAATCATGGGAGTTGGTTTTGACAGATGTCTCCAACTCCGCAGACACCGCGCATCCCCTTGATGAAATACGGCGGCGGTAGTACTCTGAATGTGAGAGTTAGCCGTTGCGGTTGCGCATCCAATCAGCGGTTTGCATAAAGCTTTCGTTCAAGCGTTCACGCAGCGGTTCTGGGATGCCCGTCTCGCGCATGGCTTGGTCCATACAAGCCACCCATTGGTCGCGCTCTTTGATGCCAATCGAAAACGGCAGATGGCGCGCCCGCAAGCGGGGATGGCCGATCTTTTGCACAAAATAATCGGGGCCACCCAACCAACCACACAAAAACCAGAACAGCTTTTGTTGTGCTTCATCCAAGGTGCTGCCATGGGTCGCCCGCAGCTCGGCATAGCCGGGCTCCAAATCCATCAAGGCATAGAAGCGTTCGGTCAGGGCTTGCAGCTTGGGCTCGCCACCAATCAAATCAAAAGCCGTGATCTGGCTGCTTTTTTTCACGCTCTCGGTCGCTTGGTTGCTGCTGGCATTGTCTGTGCTGTCCATGGTGTTCAACCCAAAAGATAAAAACGCTATTCTGCTGCACGGCGCAAGGTTGCTACCACTGGGCGTTGCAATACTTCGCGTAGACCCCACCAGCCAGCGGCCAAAGCCAGCACAGCCCCAGCCATGCTACCGATGAACGGTACCCACGGCGAGGCTGTCCAAGCAAAGTCGAACACATAGTGCGCCAAAGCCCAAGCCACCGCCACGGCCACGCTGCTGGCCAAAAAGCCTGCCAACAGTCCAATACCAGCCAATTCAGCCTGTTGCACTTGCTGCAGCAGGCTGGCCCGTGCCCCAAGGGCGCGCATGATGGCAAACTCGCGTGCGCGTTCCTCACGCGTGGCAGTGATGGCGGCAAACAACACGACTAAACCTGCAGCCAAAGCAAACAAAAATAAAAACTCTACGGCCCGCACCACTTGGTCGAGGACCCGCTGCACTTGCGCCAAGGTGGCACTCATGTCGATGTGGGTAATGTTGGGAAACTGGCGTACCAAAGCATTGTCAAAACCGGCCTGTACCGGGGCACGGTAAGCCGCCAAATAGGTAAAAGGCACATCCGCCAGATGCGCCACCGGGTACATGGCAAAGAAATTGGCGCGCATCGAACTCCAATCAACCTTGCGTAAGCTGGTGATGCGGGCCTCGGTCACCATGCCAGCCATATCAAAACGCAAACGATCCCCCAGCCGCAAACCCAAGGTTTGGGCGATGCCTTCTTCCATACTGATGCCGTCTGCCTCGTTCGGAACCCAGCGTCCGGCCACGATGGGGTTGTGCGCTGGTGCTTGGGCGGCATGGGACAGATTAAATTCGCGCTCTACCAAGCGTTTGGCGCGGTCTTCGGTGTAATCTTCTGCCTTGACCGGGCGTTCATTCACCGCCACTAAGCGCCCGCGCACCATCGGGTACCAATCGTATGCTTGTACCCCTGCTGCTTGCAGTGCCTGTTGAAACGCCTGTGCCTGATCTGGCTGGATATTGATGACAAAACGGTTCGGAGCTTGTGCGGGAGTGGCCTGTTGCCAACTGTGGATCAGATCGGTGCGTAGTAGCACCAGCAACACCAGCGCCAGCAGGCCGACGGCCAAGCTGCTGATCTGTACCACGGCGTAAGCTGGGCGCGCTGCCATTTGGCGTGTCGCCAACACCAACCAGCGTGGTGCGGTGTGCTCTTGCACTACCCGCCGCAAGGCCTGTACGGCCAGCCAACCCAAGGCAGCAAATAAAGCCACCGCCAGCGCAAAACCGCCCACGGCAATCAATCCTAAGGTGCGGTCTTGGCTCACGACCAGCAGCAGGGCGGCAAAGCCGGCGATGCCCGTCCACAGCGCTAGCATAGAGGCCGGGCGCAAAGCACCCAAGTCGCGCCGTAGCACGCGCAGCGGTGGTACTTGGGCCAATTGCAATACCGGTGGCAAGCCAAAGGCCAGCAGCAGCGTCATGCCCACTCCGATACCCAGCAATGCAGGCCATAAGCTGGCTGCGGGCAGGCTGGCATCGAGCAAACCGGCCAACAGCACGACAAAAGCATGGTGTAAGGCCCAACCCAGTACCACCCCCAAGGCACTGGCAAACAGCCCAATCAGGCCGAACTCGACTGTATAACTGCCAGCAATGGTGCGCTGGCTTTGGCCCAAGACGCGCAGCAGTGCCGAGGCATCCAAATGGCGCGCCGCAAAATCGCGCGCCGCTAAGGCCACCGCGACAGCCGCCAAGAGGGCCGCCAACAGGGCCACCAAATTGAGAAACTTTTGTGCCCGTTCGAGCGTTTGCTGCATTTCAGGGCGGCCACTGTCTAAAGATTCCACCTGTACGCCCCGTACTCCCGGTTGCTTCGCTTGGGCGGTGGCCCAGCTTTTGAATTGCTGTACGGCAGTTTCTTCACCGGCCACCGCCAGCCGGTAATTGATGCGGCTGGCGGGTTGTACCAGCCCGGTGGCGGCCAGATCGGCTTCATGGATCAAGACACGCGGGGCAAAATTGAGGAAGCCGGAACCCCGGTCTGGTTCCACCACGATGGTGCGCGTTAATCGCAGGCTGGCATCGCCCAGCAACACAGCTTGGCCCAGTTGCAGGCCCAAGGCATCGAGTAAGGACGCATCGACCCAAGCCTCGCCGGGGGTGGGGATGTCGCGCGTGCTGTGGCTGGCAGCTCCGCGGGCATCTGCTGTTTTGAGTTGGCCGCGCAAAGGATAGCCGAGCGCAACGCTTTTCAGGGCTACCAATTTAACGGCTCCCCCATCGGCTTCGCTGGCGCGGGCCATGGTTGGAAAGCCCAAGGTTTGCACCTGTTGCAAGCCCAAGGCTTGGGCTTGCTGGCTAAAGCGGGCCGGGGCGGGTTGGTCGCTGGCAATCACCACATCACCGCCGAGCAACTGCCGTGCATCGCGTTGCAGGCCATTGTGCAGCCGGTCGGCAAAAAAACCCACCGAAGTGAGTGCTGCCACGGCCAAGGTCACGGCCACCAGCAGCAAGCGCAATTCACCAGCGCGCCAATCCCGCCACAGGGTGCGCCAGCCCAAAGAGAAGAAACGGAGGTTCATTGGGCTGAGATTGTGGCAGGGGAGGCAAAGTTCTGCTTGTGAAGCAGTTCTCATTGATATCCTCCCTCGTCATGGATGAATTCCCTTCTACAAGACGGCCATGCCCAACTGCATCAGCTTGCGTTGATTCGGCAAAACGCGACTTACCTTTCGATGGAGCTTGCGCTTGAACCGGGTCAATTGAGCCATTGTGGGTGCCAAGTCAAGGTGTCGGACAGAGCTTGTCCTACTGGTTGCACAGCGACGGATAACTCAGAATATGCACCGTTAGCAATTGCTGATTGGTCGGTTGTCAATTGATATACGCTTGCTCCGATACGTAGCAATTCCACATTGCGTAGCACATCTAGGACACCACTGGCTTTGTGGCGTATCAGCGTGTCGTAACCTGTGCCGGTAGAGTTTTGGGTCAGTGCGGTTTCGTAGTCTGTGGGCAGACCAACATAGACGGCCATATCCATGCCACTGCCACCATCCAACACATCGTTGCCGCTGCCGCCCACCAACACATCGTTGCCTACACCGCCGAGCAAGGTGTTATTGCCAGCGTCAGCAGACCATCCAGTTTCGTGTAGAGCTTGATCGACTAGGCGCAGGTTGCCCTGTGCGTCGGTCAATCGGCTGGCATGTGTGCTGTATCGTGCCAAAGCCAGCCAAATGTGTGACCAACTACCGCCTGCTTGGAGGTAGTCAACGCCCACGGTGGTCAGTTCGGTAGTGGCGCTACCTGTGCCCCACACTTGGTTGATGACAGCACTTACCTGTTCGGGCAAAGGCTGATTAGCCATAGCGGGTCGCGTCTGTAGCCAGACGGCATGAGCGGTTTCGCCCAGTTGTGCGCTGTTAAATTGGCTACTGGTTAATGCACCCATCAGGGCCAAGCTTGGTAACTGGCCTGATAGGGCATGAACCAGTAGTGCTGCATCTTGGGCTAGGCTGTAGTCAGCGTGAAGCCAGGCAAAGCGCTCGTCGCTAATGGCTCCTTGGCCTGATGGGGTGCTCCAAGTGTTGGCCAAGGCGAAGCCAATACCGTCGGCAAGTTCCGTACTGGCAGGTGTGAAGCTTACTTGCAGCTGATTGGAAGGCGTGAGGGCGAACAGCCAATGTCCAGCATCACTGGGGCCACCTTGCAGAATGTCGTTGCCAGCACCACCTTGCAAAATATCGTTGCCGATACCACCCACGATCCAGTCGTTGCCATCGTCGCCAAACAGTTGGTCATTGCCACCTTTCGAGCCTACCGTATCGTCACCACCGCCGCCGCGCAGCACATCGTCGCCGGGGCCTAATACCAAAAATTGTGCGCTGCCATCGCTAATGATGTGGTTGCGGCCACTGCCACCCATGATGGTGCTGGGGCCAATGATGATGGCGAATTCCACCATGCTGAGGTCAAGCACAGTGCCCGCAGGCAGGTTGCGGCAGTCAATCACCAGAGCTTCGGCGCGTGTGGGGTGATTGGCATCATCTTCACCAGTGCCCAAGGCTCCACGGACGATGATCGGTTGTGCGATGGGGCCGGTATGGTGGATGGTGTTGTCTATGGTCAACGTAATGGTACGTACCAAGACCTGGTTTTGATCTGGTACACCCAACAGATATTGGTCAATCCCTTGGCTTAGTGTGGCCTGAAACGGGGCATTTTCTTGTACACGGGACTCGCTGGCTTGGATGAGCTGCTGGCGCAAGCCGAGGTTGCTGCCGCTGGTGCTTTCCGAAGTAAGGCCTACCCCCGTAGGCAAACTGATTTGCAGCAGTGTCTGACCGGTGCTGTTTTTTACCAAAGGAATGTCGGCCAGTCCAGTGGATGAGTTCGGGTCTTCCAGACGCTCGGCACCCACTGGGGACACGGTTTGGCTGATGGTGGTGACGGTTTGACCATTGCTGCCGGCTTGTTGGCGGGTGCTGGTCTGGATGGTGATGCCATCGACTACCGTCGTTCCGGGTGCTGGTGCTGGTGCTGGTGCTGGTGCTGGTGCTGGTGCTGGTGCTGGTGTAGGTGTAGGTGTAGGTGTAGGAGCGCCACCGCCACCGCCTGCGATGGGTGTAAGGTTCGTCACGGCTGTGGGGGCCAGAGTAATGGCATCGTTGCCTGCGGCATCTTGTAGTGCTGTTACGTCATTAGCAGGGCTGGGATCGGTATATGCCACGGTCACTGCTGCACCACCGGCGACTGCCGTCCCCAAAGTCAAGGTCACGGTTTTAGCACTGGCATTCACAGCCACGGCAGTGACCGTATTGCCGCTGACGCTAAAGGCGGTTGTGGGTGGGATATTGATGGCATCCAGCGGATTGGCTGCATCGGTATAGGTCATGACCAAGCTATTGCCACTGACTGTAGCCAAGGCAAACTGGGGCGGGGTGGTGTCGCCCGGTGCTGGGCCTGATTCGGTGACCACGTCCACTACATTGACTGAGAGTGCCGCCTCGGTGTAGGCGCTCTCGGCGTTGCTGGCGCGTACCACGACGTTGTAAACATTGTCGCCACCGGAATCGGTCGGGGCCTCGTAGTCTGGTGCTGCAATGAAGCTGAGTGTGCCGGTGGTGGGGTCGATACTGAACTTGGCTGCATCGGTATTGTTGATACCAGTGCCGGGGCTGATGCTGTAGGTAATAGGCATTTTGCTAGCTTCGTCCGAAGCGGCCATCACCGTGACCAGTTGGGTGTTTTCCGACACGTAAAAACCGCTACCGCTCAGGAAGGAGGGGCCACCGACAGGGATATTGACTTGCACTTGCGCGGCCAACGAGGTACCGCCATCACCATCAGACAGCGTGACACGGATACCGCGCGAGTTGTTGACTGGTTCGGCATCGCTGTTGTAGAACTGGATGGCCTGTATCAAGGCTTCGGTAGCGACTGGCGTGGCGCTGGCATTGAGTGTGACGACCAGATCAGCACCACTGCTGCCGCCTACAAGGCTGCCAATCACAGTGCCTGCGTAGCTGACATTGGTACCACTCACTCCAATTTGTCCGGTGCCTGTGCCGATGTTCTTGATGCTTAACACATCCTTGGCGGCATCGCCATTAAAGAAGACGCTGACGCGCAAGGTGCCGCTGGCGAAGTCAGTGGAGTCTGGGTCGGTGATGCTGGCGTTGCTGTTCTTGTCGATCAGCATGGCCGGGTCTTTGGGGGGGTAGGTCATGGTGTCCCCGTCCAGCCCGCTGAGGGTCGGTGCATCATTGACCGGAGTGCGACTAACCGCCACGGTCACTGGACTGGAGGCGCTGTTACCATCACTGACCGAGAAAGCCAGGGCGGGATCTGCATTTTCACTGCCGTCGTGTTGGTAGCGTACTTTGCCGCTGGTCAGTTGCGCGTGGGTAAACGTGCTGTTGGCGGCCAGGGTGGTGTCGTCGGCATCGTTGACAGCATTCCCGTTGTTGTCGAGGTACAGTAGGCCGGCACTGGGGGCCGTCGTGACTTTGTAAGTCAAGCTGCTCAAAGCGGTATCGGCATCGGCGGTAGCCAGTTGGGTGGCGCTGAGGGTAAAAGCACCGCCTTCCAGCACGGTAAAGCCTGTGCCGGTCAGTGTGGGCGTGTCGTTGGCAGCCACTACCGTCACATTGCTGCCCAAGCTCAAAATGGCGGTATTCAAGTTGGGCGAGGTGCTGCTGCCGCTGTCCGCCAAGCGGGTGATGTTGATGGCGCGTGCGCCTTCGGTGGCGTTGGCGCTGGTGTTTTCGTACTTCAGGCTTTCGACCAAGGCTTTCAACTCGGCCTCGGTCAGTCCGGCGTGGGTCAGGGTGACGGTGGCTGTCGTGCCGGACTTGGACACGGTATAGCTGAGATTTGTGCTGTTGACCTGCCCCGCAGTGCCGCTGGCGGTGGTGCCACTCAGCTCAATCGCATTGCTGCCATTGACCAACAGCTGCTCGTTGCTGCCATCGCTGATGTTGCTCACCGTCAGGGTCAGGCTGGTCAGTGTTTGCGCCGTGCCCAAGATGTCGCCGGTTGTCGCTGTCGCAGTGCTAAAGAGTGCCGTGGCGCTGCCACCTTCGGTAAAGGTCGGATTGGCCGCAGTCGCAGTCAGGGTAGGTACATCGTTGACCGGGGTGATGGTCATGACAAAAGGCATGGCTACGGTGCTGGCACTGCCGTCGCTGACCGTAAAGCTCAATTGGTCGCTGGCGGTCTCGCTGTTGTCGTGGCGGTATTTGATTTTGCCGCTGGTCAGTTCTGCCTGGGTAAAGCTGCACCCGACCGCAATGGCCTCGCTCGTATTGACCAAACCGTTGCCGTTGCTATCGCGGAACAAGGTGCCGTGGTCTGGGGCATCGGTCAGGGTGAATGCCAGACTGCCGACTGTTTGCTGGGCATCGGTGGCGGCTAATTGGCTGGCTGTCAGGGTGAAGGTTTGCCCTTCGTTCACCGTCAGGCCGGTATTGACGCTAACCTTGGGGGCCGTGTTGGTGACGTTGCCTTGGTACACGGTATTGACCAAGCCCGGAGTGGGTACGGTGGTTTTGTTGCCGCTGCCATCTTCGGCCACCACTTGGTTCACGCTCAGGTCGCGTGCGCCAGCGGTAGCGGGGCTGGCCTTGTTGGTGTAGCTGCTGCCATCAATGATGGCATTGGCTTGGGCTTCAGTCAGGTTGCTGGCCGGAGTAAAGGTGATAGTGGCATTGCCATTGGCATCGATGGTGACGTTGTAGCTGTTGCCCGCGCTGTCGGTGCTGCTGCCTGCCGTCAAGGGCACGGGATGGCCATTGACCACCAGCACTTCATTGGCACCATCTTTAACCCCCGAAACGCCAAAGCTGAGGCTATCCACGCTACTGCCGCCTAAGCCAGGTAGGGTTTGGCTGCTGCTAAAGGCATCGGTGCTGGTGCTGCCACTGACGCTGATGGGGGTGGAGTTGACGGTAGTGACCGGGGTTTCAGTTACGGTTGTTCCGTTGTCAACGCCCATTCTGCTCAAGGAGACGCTGCGCTCACCTGCGGTGGGTGGGGTGGCGGTGTTGGTGTACACCATGCCCGACACCAGTGCGCTGGCCTCGGCCTCTGTCAGGTTGGCTGTGGGGGTGAAGACCACCGTAGCGGTGCCGTTGGCATCGACCGTGACGGTGTAGCTGCCTGCTGGGATGGCACCGGCGCTGCTGGGGTAGGTGCCAGAGGCCAAGGGCACCGTCATGGTGTTAGGGGCCGTGCCGAAGGTGAGCACCTCTTTGTTGCCATCTTTCACGCCAGTGACGGTAAAGGTCAGGGTGTCAATGGTTTGGGTGGCTTCATTAATGTCCGGGATGGCCTTGCCTGCCAGTGGAGAAACTTCTGTGCCGCTGGCGGCGGTAGAGGTGCTGCTGCTCAGTGGCGGGTTGATAGGAGTGGTCGAGCCTGCAGGGATGGCTGCCCCATTCACCAAGGGAGTCGCATCGGCTTCGGTAATGCTGGTCAGTGCAATGTCGCGCGTGCCGGATGTGGCTGGGTTGGCGCTGTTGCTCAAGCCGATGCTGTCTATCAGTGTCTCGGCATCTGTTTCGCTAAAGCCTGCTGCTTTGTACACCACCACGCTCAGGGTGGGCACAGTGCCAGTGACGGTATAGCTCACACCGTTGATGCTGGTCACGCCGGGCACCAAAGGCACTTCTGCGCCGTTGATATGCAGCACTTCTTTGGCCCCGTCTTGGATGCCCGTCAGCTCAAAAGTCAGGGATTGGATGACATCGTTGCCATTGGATGGCGCTGGCACGGCTGTTTGTGCTGCTGCCAAAGCAAACGCATCGGTTTTGCTGGCTGGAGTGGCCGTACTAGCCCCGCCAATCACTTGCACTGGGGCACCGATGTTGCTCACGGGCACCACGCTCTTAGCTTGGCTGGCGTTTTCTTCCAGCACCATAGACAAGCCAATTTCACGCACACCGCCGGTGGCGCTGGCGGCGGTGTTGTTGTATTGGGTGCCACTGACCAAGGTTTCGGCTTGGGCTTCGGTCAGGTTGCTGCTGGGGGTAAACACTACCGTGGCGGTGCCATTGGCATCTACTACCACGGCGTAGGTGCCGTTGTCATTGCTGATGTTGGTGCCATCTACCAAGGGCACTTTGGTGCCGCCAATGGTCAAGTGTTCATTGGCACCGTCTTTGACACCTGTGACGGTAAAGCTCAACGCATCGACACTGCTGCCACCGGGCACCGTGGGCAGATCGGCCCCTGCCATCGGGGTGCTGGGCGTGCCCGGTGTGCTGGCGCTGATGGTGGCTGGGGTGCTGGCGGCGGTTGGCACGGCCAACGGTGCTGTGGTGCTCCAGTTGCTGTCGCTGGCTTGGGTAATGCTGTTGACCTTGACGCTGCGCTCGCCCGGTGTCGGTGTGGTGTCGGTATTGTGATAACCGATGTTGTTCACAATGTCTTCGGCTTGCGCTTCTGTCCAGCCGGGGGCGCTGTTGTCGGTCAGGGTCAGGGTGCCGTTGCCGCTGGCATCCAAGGCGACCGTGTACGTAACGCCGTTGATGGTGGTGCTGCCTGGCACCAGTGGCACTGGCTGACCATTGACGGTGACGATCTCAGTAGCACCGTCTTTGATACCGGTCAGGCCGATTTCCATCGACTTAATGCTGTTACCTGCCGTGGGTGCATCGAGATTGACGTTGTCAAATAAATCGCTGCCTGGGTTGGGGCTGAGGGTAGAGCCATTGACGGCAATGGGCGAGCCAATGCCGGTTTGCGGTTTGGTGGTTAAGACGTTGGAGCCATCCTCTTCCACCATGCTGGTTAAAGACACCTCGCGCGTGCCGCCGGTGGGTGGAGTGGCGCTGTTGGTGTAGCTCACGCCTTGCACCAGTGTTTGGGCATCGGCTGCACTCAGGTTGGTGGTGGGGGTAAATACAACCGTGGCGGTGCCGTTGGCGGCTACTGTTACTTGGTAGCTACCGGCTGGGTTGGTACTGCTGTGGCTGCCCGATACCAGTGGAATCTGGGTGGTATTCGGTGCAGTACCAAAGGTCAGGGTTTCATAAGCGCCATCTTTCACGCCGGTGACTTGGAAGGTTAGGCTATCGACACTGCTGCCGCCAGTGACGGTCAGGGTTTCGCCTGCCATCGGGGTGCTGGCGGTATTGCCAGACACGCTGCCAAAGCTGTTGCTAACGTTGTTGATGGGTGTAGTGATTTGGGTGACTCCCAAACCGTCCATCGTTTTGGTCTCGCTCAGGCTGATGCTGCGTGTGCCAGCGGTGGGCGTGCTGTCGGTATTGGCGTAGGTGGCGTTGTTGACGAGGGCCTCGGCTTGGGCCTCGCTAAAGCCGGGCGGCGAGTTGTCGCTGACGGTAACGTTACCGGCACCACTGCCATCTAGTGTGACGCTGTAAGTCACGCCATCGATGGTGGTGGTAAAGCCATTGGTCAGTGGGATATTTTTGCCGTTGACGGTAAAAATCTCTTGCGTATCCCCTTGGATGCCACTGACATCGAATTTGAGGCTTTGGTAAGTCTCGCCTGCGTTCGGTGTAGCAAGATTGACCCCATTGAACAAATCCACGCTGGCAGTGCCGTTCGGGATGGTGGGCAGCACTACATCACCTTGTAGTGCCACTGACCCTGAAACACTGGCGATGGTTTTGGTGCTCGTACCTGAACCGGTATCTTCTACGATACTGACCAGCGAAACAATGCGCTCGCCAGCCGTGGGTGTGGGATCGGTGTTGAGGTAGCTAACGTTTTGGGCCAGCGTATTGGCTGCGGCGGCGCTCAGGTTGTTGACCGGGGTAAAGACCACTGTCGCGTTGCCGCTGCCATCGACAGTGACGGCATAGGTGTTGCCACCAACATCGGTAATGGTGCCAGGTACCAAAGGCACATCTTGCCCATTGATACGCAAAATTTCTTGTGTGCTGTCTTGCACACCGCTGACTTTGAAGGTCATCGCATCAAGGCTGCTGCCGCCGGTGACGCTGAAGGTATCGCCAGCCAGTGGCGAGAACGTCGCCCCTGCAATGCCACTGCCCGTGAGGTTGGCAGGCAGCGGTACCAGCGCAGTCGTAGCGGCCCAATTGCTTTCTGCGGCTTGCTGGATGTCTTTGAGCTTGACGCTAGCCCCCACGCTGCCCCCGGCGCTGTCATGCACGCCGAGGTTGTTGAGGATGTTTTCAGTTTGGGCCTCATTCCAACCGGCAGCAGCACTGCTGGTGGCCAGAGTCACAGTTCCATTGCCGTTGGCATCCAGACTGACGGTGTAGGTGACACCGTTAATGGTTTGCGTGCCGTTGATCAGTGCAATTTTTTGGTTGTTGACGGTCAGGACATCGTTGTCGTTGGCACCTGTGACACTCAGTTCAATTTGCTTGATTTTGTTGTCTGCTGCCGGCGTAGCGATGTCGGCATTCTGCAGCTGCTCGCTGCCGGTGCCGTGGTCGAGCAGAGGCAATATTTCTCCATTCACGACCATGGAAGACGCTACACCCGTGACGGCGGTGGGCGTTCCATTCACCGTCCAGCTGCTCAAAGCAACATCACGCTGGCCAGTGGTAGGCGGCGTGGAGTTGTTGGTCATTTGCACGCCCGTGACCAAGGTATTGGCGGCAGTCTCACTCAACGGCGCAGCTGGGGTGAAGATAACCGTGGCTTTGCCACCTTCATTCTTAGTTGCGCCATCGGCGTAGGTGACGGTGTAGGTACCGCTGGCATCGACAAAAGTACCTGCTACCAATGGTACGGCTTTGCCGCCAATGGTCAGTACCTCGTTGGCATCATCGTGCAGCTTATCTACCGTGAAAGTGAAGGCGCTGACGGTGTGGGCATCATTGATGTCTGGCAGGACTTCTTGCGCCAATGGGGTAACCGCTGTGCCCTTGCTGATAACGCTGTGGTTAGAGGATACGTTGGTGGGGTTGGTAGTGGTGGCACCACTGCCATCGGTGCTATTGGCTTGGGTAACGCCAGTCAAAGTGACATTGCGGCTGCCGGCAGTTGGCGGTATGGCCGTGTTGATCAGCATGACGCTATCGACCATCGCCTCTGCTTGGGCTTCGGTAAAGGCTGGGGCGGTGGTGTCACTGACAGTCACGCTAAAGCTGCCGCCACCGTTGTCTACGACGGCATAGGTTACGCCAGCCACGGTGGTGCTACCAGCCGCCAAGGGCACTTCTACACCATTAATTTTGAAAACTTCACTGCTACCGTCTTGCACTCCGGTGATGTTGAAGCTCAAGGCTTGGATGTCATTGCCAGCGGCTGGAGTGGGCACAGCAGCGGTAGCCTCGGCAGGGCTAAACACATCCACCATGGGATAAACCGTGGTAGTGGCGATGATGTTGGTATCAGTGGGCGCGCTGGCAGTGCCCGCTGCGTTCATGTCGGTAACGCTGTCTAGCGTGATGGTGCGCTGGCCCGCTTGCGCCGGTTGGGCATCGTTGCGGTAGCCGATGCCGTTGACCAAGGCACTGGCACTGGTGGCATCCCAGCCGGGGGCGCTGCTGTCCGTTACCGTGATGTTGAATTGGCCGTTGCCGTTATCCACCACGGTATAGGTAATGCCGCCCACCGTGGTAGTACCTGCAAGCAGCGGGACTTTCTGCCCGCCAATCATCAGGCTTTCGTTGCTGCCATCCAGTGCGCCCGTCACGGCAAAGGTCAGGCTTTGGATGGTGTTACCCGCTGGCGGTGCAATGCTGACACCACTGAACAAGGCATCGCTGCCATCGGTGGCGTTGGCGCTGCTGCTGCCGTTGCCCGACACCAGTGGCGTGCTGCCCACAGGGGCGATAGTCAGGGCAAAGCTGGCCGCACTCAGTGTGGTGGTGCCATCGCCCACGGTAAAGCCGAAGGCATCCGGGTTGTTGTTGTCGCCGTCGTGGCGGTATTTGATTTTGCCATCGGCAATGTCTTGTTGGGTAAATTGGCTACCCACTACCAAGGCGGGGTTGGCTTGTGCATCGCCAGTGCCATATTGGTCTAAAAACAGGGTGCCGCCGGTGGCTGCCGTGGTGACGGTGTAGGTCAGGTTGGCGTTGCTGGTGTCGCTGTCGGTGGCGGCCAGTTGGCTGGTGGTGAGCGTGAGCAAGCCGCCATTGGCCACCGTGGCCCCGGTGTTGGTGCCCAAGGTGGGCGGGCTATCGCTGGCGCTGATGGTGACGGTGGAGGCGATATTGACCGCCGTGGTGTCGATGCCGCTGTTCGTGACACCGCCACTGTCTTTGATGACCGTGAGCGTTATTACGCGGTTGGCCCCAGCAGGGGCATTGCTGGTGTTTTGGTAGGCCAAGCCATTGATCAGCGTTTGTGCTTCGGTGGCCGTGAGGCCCGCATGGCTGATGGTGACGGTGGCGGTGCTGCCGCTGATAGTGATGGCATAACTAACCCCGCCTAGCGTGCCGCCGGTAATGGCGGTAGTGCCAATGGCTTGTAGCGCAAGCGCGATGCCATCGACTTTGAGCTTTTCATCGGCACCATTGGCCAGCCCAGAAACCGTCAGTTTCAGCTCGGTAATGGTCTGGCTGTTCTCAATGGTGTTGGCTGCGGCGGCACTGAACAGGCTAACGGCTGTGCCTGGGATTTCGGCAAACGTGGGGCTGCTGGCCGTGGTGCTCAGGGTGGGCGCATCGTTGACCGGGGTGATCGTCAGGGTATGGGTGCCGGTGGGCGCGACCACAGCGTTTTCCATGCCGTCTTGCACCTTGAAGGCAAAACTATCGCTGCCATAGTCAGTGGCAGAGTTGGCTACGGTGTCGGTTTGCTGGTACTTGATGAAACCGGCGGCCAAATCGCCTTGGGTAAACTGATGGAGCGCACCGGGCGTGACAGGACTGGTAATGGCGCTTAATACTTCGCCGCTGTCGGCAATGTTGTTGCCATTGGCATCGCGGAACAGCACGCCTTTGGTCGGTGTCGTGGTGATGATGAAATCGAGCGTGGCTTGGGCATCGTCGATGTCGGTGGCGTTGAGGTTGGCCGTACTGAGAGTCAGCAGGCCACCTTCTAGCAAAGTGTGTGCGGTGTTGGCGCTGATGACTGGGGCATCGTTCACTGGGATGATGCTGAGCGTGCTCTTAGCGGGTACGCCAGTCATCACCATATCTACCACCGAGACATTCACCAACCGTGGCGTGACGTTGGGTGATTCTGAGGTGTTGACATATTGCACGCCGCGCAGCGCCAGCTGCATGTCGTTGGCGGGTACACCGCTGGCTTGGTTGGTGGCCGATAAGGTCAGGGTGTGTGAGTTGTTGCCAGTGACCGTGATACCCCGACCCGTCAGGTAGGTTACCAAATCATTCGCAACAAATAACTGTTCATCTGCGCCAGCTGTGCCATCCAGCGGATTGCTCAATGTCAGGGCAACGCTCTTGATGGCTGTGCCGCCTTGGTTGGTAATGGTAGCGTTGGACGAGGCCACAAAAGTGCCTGCTTGCCCTTCGGTATAGCTGGCAGTGCTATCTAACCCTTCGCTGGTGCCATTCAGATCCAACACTGAGGCCCAGGGTACCGCGATGGTGGTGCTGGCCGTGGCGGTGAGCTTGTTGGTGTTGGCGGCCAGTGCATCGGTGTCGTCGTTGTCGGTGACGGTGATGGTAAGCGTGCGGTCACCGGTGCTAGCGTTGGGGTTGCTGTTGTTGTACAGCACTTTTTGCAGCGCGGTTTGGTAGGTTTCCCAAGTGGCCGCGCCGCTGATGGTTACTTTGGCAGTGCCATTGCCGCTGATGGTCAGACCGTTCCAGCTGGCGCTGGTGACTCCATCGACCTTGAAACTGACAGTTTCGTAAATAGTGCCAAACAGGTTATCAACGGCACCACCAGTAATTTCTACTTCTGCTTTGGAGATGCGATCTTGCCCAGCGTGAATGACATCGGTGCTGGGGTTGGTGGTTTGATCAACGTCACGGATGGTGACATCCGCATCCACCACCGCTACTTCATTGCCGCGTGGCAAGAATTGGGTTTTGTAGTCGTTGCCAGTGGCGGGAGAGGAATTGTTGGCATCCAAATCCAGCGTCGGTGCATCATTGACTGGGGTGATGTTGATGGTAGCGGTGTCCGTGCCCAACGAAAACGCCGTGCTGCTGCCGCGTGCGCCGGGATCAACCTTGGTGCCGTGCGTGCCGGTGGCCTGATCCCACGCATAGAAGCTAATGCTGGCGCTGGTTGCGTTTTCAGTGTCGGGTACAAAGCGTACCTTGTCGGTGGCTGTCAGCAACAGGGCGCTGCTGCTGGAGACGGTGCCAATGGCAGTCCAGTTGGTACCGTCATCGATAGAGTATTGCCAAGTGCCGCTATCCGCTGGGCCGGTGTTGCTGGTGGCAAAAATGGCCATGCCTTGGCTTACGGCTTCGGGTGCATTGCCCAGTCCGCCGTTGTTGAGGGCATCCACATCGGTGCGACCGGTTTTGTCGCCTGCCGTTGTGCCGCCAGCCGTGCCCGCGAGCAAATCACTTACCAAATTACCGGCGTTGTTGTTGTCGTTTTCGGTGCGGGATGTCAGTTGTGGCACACCATCTACCAATACCGGCGCATCGTTCACCGGGGTGACGGTAATCGCTAAGGTGGTGTTGGTGCTCAGTGCGCCGCCGGTACCTACATTGCCCTTGTCATCTACACCAATAGCCAAGGTGTCGCTACCACTGTAGTTGCTGTTGGGCGTATAAGTGAGCGTAGCTACAGCGGTATTGACAGCCGCTAAAGTGCCGCTAATGGTCATGCTGGCACTGGCATCTGCACCGTCATCTATGGTGACATCGGTGGTGCCTGCCAGCGTCAAGATACCGTGGCTAACGCTCAGGGTAACTGTGACCTCATTGTTGCTGGTGTCGCTGTCATTGCGATTGACAATATCCACGTCACCCAAGCTGATGCCGGTAATGCCGATGCTGGCATCTTCATTGACGGTTTGTGCCGCTGGTTTGGCGATGGTCGGCGCATCATTGACATCATCCACGGTGATAGACACCGAATCGCTGGCGGTGGAAAACGCCGTGGTGGTGCCGCGTGTGGCTACACTGACTTTGCTGCCCGCGCTGCCGGTGGCTTGATCCCAAGCGTAGTAATCGAAGCTCGCGGTCTGGCCGTTCTTGTCGTCGGGGAGGAAGCGAATCGAATCGGTGCTTTTGAGCAGCAGCGCCTGTGTTTCGGAAACGGTTGCAAAATCCGTCCAACTGCCTGCTCCAATCTTGTATTGCCATTTGCCGCCGTCGGCTGGGCCATTGACGGTAGTGCTATAAATGGCCATTCCCTGCAACAGGCCATTGGTGCTGCCGTGGGTGGTGTTGCCAATCGTCGTATCGGCATCGGTGGTGGTTGCCAGAAGCGCACTGACCAATTGGCCGACGTTTAGGAGATCAGTGGTCGCATCTTCGGTGATGCCGGTCATGTCGCTGCCGGTGCCGGTCAGTACCGGCGCATCGTTGACAGCCGTGATGGTAATGGTTTGGGTATACGTGGAGGCTGAGTCTGCCAGCCCATCATTGACTTTGTACGTGAAGCTGTCAGTGCCGTTGAAATGGGCTACTGGCGTATAGACTAGAGAGCTGAGATCAGCGGCATGGATGTAATCCCCTGCCGTAACCGCATTGCCATTAAGCGTCAATGCACCCTTTGCGGCATTGGGCAAGGAAACAATTTGGATTTTCGAGAGTGTGTTGTATAAATTGCCTGAATCGGGGTCGCTAAAGGTGCCAAAATCAGTGGCACTAAAGGTTTTGGTTCCATCTTCGGTTAGGGATACCGAGTCGTTGGTCGATGTGGGGGCATCATTAAGCGCATTACCTCCGCTCACAGTAATGGTGAAGGATTTGTTGACAGTTGTGCTGCCTGTGGCACTGACGTTGATGGTGTAGGTGCCTGCGTCAGAAACACCCGGATTACCTGTTAGTGTCGTGGTACCTGTCATCCATGTCGGTTTTCCACTCGCATAGCTGTAATTAACTGTATCGTCCGGGTCGCTGGCACCGGTGTTCCATGTATAGGTCTTGTTATTAGAAGTATTCCAAGTCGCTCCGGAGGGAGAAGCGCTCCAAGTCGTGGGGTCATCAAGGTAGTTGACATTCCAGTAAAAAGTTGTTTGTGAAAACAAGCCCCCCGAATCGGTCACTTTTACGACGGTTTGTTCATCTGCATAGCCACTCCCATTTAAGGCAGCGTTTGTGGACGGGGTATAAATCAGATTGCGGCCAGAAATAGAACCAACGCCGGATACGATTTCGTAGCTCAGAGAACTGTCATTACTTTCGGCATCATTGGAGCGGGAATCCAAATCGACGCTGCCTTGTGTGCCCTCATTCACATCGGTTGTGGTACCTGAAATTTGCGGAGCGGTATTGGGATTGATCGCCGTAACGGTGAGGGATCCCTGAGTTGCGGTTACGCCCGTTGTGCTCTCAATCTGGTACCATGTGTAGTAATAATTGGTGGCAGTGGAAAATGTGCCATTAAACATGTATCGGGCGGTTATAGCCCCTGCCGCAGGATTCCAGTCATAATCGCCGTTGTCCATAATATCGACTTGACCAGAAGTGTATGGTGATTTGCTTCCCCACCAAGGTTCAGAGAAACTCTGGCCATCTTTATTATGAAAAACTATTCCAGCAGAAGATCCGGTTGGAGTTGCAGTGCCTGTGCCGTAAAAACGAATCCAGATGCCTGTACCGCCCGCCGCCGTAAGCCCTGTGTAAATAGCTTCCCAGTAACCCGATGCACCATATAATCCTTGTATGGTGGGGCTGGCATTTACCTGCACAGCATTATTGTTGGCTGATCCGGCCAACAATCCACCATAATTTTGAGCGGCTAATTCTGTTGTTTCAACCATCCCACTGCTGTATTCGAGCTCCCAATCCCCCCCTAGCACCGCTGCCCCCGTCACATCCTCTGATGCCGCTACATCGGCCCCGGTCACTTGCGCCAGTTGCGCCACAAAGGCTTGGCCTTCTGGCCCGGCGGCCACATCGCAGCCATAAATCAAAAAGTCGGCGTTTTCTGCCAATGCGCCTCGAATGCTGGCCCATGCCGGGGCGTTCGGGTCAAGGTTGGCTTGGCTGAGGGTGTGGCTGCCCAGTTGCAAGCTGCCAGCACTGCCGTGGCTAAACAGGTGTACGGCCTCTAGGTCGCGGCGGCCTTCTAGCAGGCTGGCCATTTGTATCAAGGCATCCCCTTGGCTGTCGAGCACACGCACCTCGGTGCCTTGGGGCACGCCTGATTGCAGCGTTTGCCAGTCGTTCAGGTTGTCGAGAATGAAGACAATTGCATTCTGTGCAGCGGTAGACATGCCAGTTCCTTATTAGTAATAACTAACAAGGTAGCAAACTCCATTTAGCAAAACTTGCAACTGCTTACACGGCTTACACCATCAAGGCAATATGCGTATCGGCATGCACAAACGGTAGCCTTCTTTCCACAGGGCTTTGAGGGCTGGTTGTGCGGCCCCCACGGTATGCAGCTTCTTTTTCAGGCGTGACACCCGTACTTCTAACGAGGCTTTGCTTTTTTCGTTGAACTCCAGTTGTAACAACTCTTGCAGCTGCCAATAAGCCAACTGTTTTTGTGGAGCTTCGGCCAAGCTCTTGAGCAGCAATAGCTCGGGCGGCATCAGGGTCGCGCTGCCGGCAGGCCCAGTCAGCAGCAAAGAAGCGCTGTGGATGTTAAGTTGCCCGACGGCATTGCGTTCTGGCTTGAGGCGGCGTGTAATGTTGCCTACCACCACTGCCAGTTCAGAGGGAGAGACGGGTTTGGTCAGGTAATTGTCGGCCCCACTGACATAGCCCTGAATGCGATCTTCAGCAGCGGCGCGCGCCGTGAGCATCAGGATGTGCATCTCCGGGTGTGCGGCGCGCATCCGTTGGGCGATGCTGTAGCCGTTCTCTCCAGGCAGGTTCAAATCCAGAATCATCAGGTCTGGGGTATGTTGCTGCAGGTAGGGGTCTAAATCTTCGGCAATGGCAAAGCCCATCACATGGTGCCCCATGCTGCTCAAGAAATCGACAAACAGTTCACGCAAATCGGCATGGTCTTCGACGATGGCAATGGTTAAATGGGGCGGGTCTAGGCGGGTTTGCATAGTGCCGATTGAAGCATTCTGCCTAGCGCAAAACTTGCAACTGCTTACAGGTCTTGTTTGGCTGGTGCTGTTAAGTGCAGCTCAAAGTGAATCCAAGAGGATTTGGGCAAATACGCTAACGTGCCGCCTAATAATTTGGTCAGGGCCGCGGCAATATGCAACCCAAGACCAGAGCCGGTGGTTTGGTGTGCCTCTGGAGCACGGTAGTATTTGTCAAACACCTGTGCTGCGTCTGGGCTGCCAGCACTGCCGATTTCGTTGCTAACACGCAAACAACATTTTGCGTTTTGTTGGCTAAGGTGTACGGTAATTGGGGTGTTGTCTTTGCGGTATTTCAGGGCGTTGTCGATCAGGTTGTTGATGATAACGCGCAGTAAGCGGGCATCGGTGTCCAATACTACACTTCGGGGCAGCTGGGTTTGTACAGCGTTGGGGTCGCGGCTATCGGCCACCACGGCTTCTACCAAGGTGCCAATATCACAGGGAGCGGGGTTAATAGACAGGTTGCCGCTATCTAGTTTGTCGGCACGGATAGATTGCTCAATCACTTCTTCCATGCTAATCATGGCACGTTCTGCCTTGGCAATAGACTTGGCTGTCATGGGTTGGATACCAATAGCCATACGCAATACTGACAAAGAGGTGCGTAATTCGTGTGTGAGCATAGACAAGAAATCTTGTTGCTGTATGCGCTGTTCATATTCCCATTGGGCTTTTTGTTCTGCATGTTGGCGGGCTTCACTCAGGCCACGGTAGCGAGCCCCCAAGGTAATATGTAAAGCCAACACACAGCCCAAAGAAGTAATTTGTAAGCTGTGCCAAGCTAGTCCACCACCAGATACTGCCCCTAAAAAATGCAGTATCGCAAATACGATACCCGAAAAACTTAAAAGATTGGCAATTAATAATGGCCCAGAACCCATGTGTTTTTTGAACCACAAATTCAGTGATAAAACACAGCCTACGGTAGTGGTGGCGATAGTACCATATAAAAAGAACGGTAATATCTCGGTTTGCCAACCCAGCATGGCAAGCGGCAGGGAAATGATGGGTAGCCAGCAGTTAGATTCGTACAGCCAGAATAAAATTCGATTTTTTCGTTGGATGTTAAAAAGTCTGCGATAAAAGCCTGCACTGCTACCAATCAGGAGCAGTGAAAAGCCAGTCATAAAATAATAACTGGTTTGTGGTGCATCTGGGAATATATATTGGCTGGTAAAGCCATTGGTGCAAAAAAAGTAACCTGCAAAAGAAAGCAGATGACCGATAAACCATGCAGTTAAAGAATCGCGCAGCCAAAAATAGGCGTTCACGTTCAGTAATACCACTACCAGCACTACCACCACGCTAGACATCAAAAGGCCCACTTCTATATGGGTACTAGAGATAAATTCGGCTGGTGACATGATGCGCGGCGTGAGCACCGAGGTGCTACTGGTTTCTAGGCGCAGGTAGTAGGTAAGTGAGCTGTTATCGGTGTGTTGCAGCTTAAATACAAACCCTCGGTAAGGCACTTCGCGCATGGCAAAGGGTAGACTGTCGCCCGAGCGACGCTCTAGCCAGTCGCCAGGGTGTTGCGGGTCGGGCACAAACAAGCGCACATCATCTAGTACGGGCGGTTGAAGGTCTAACCACCATTCGCCTGCTGGGGCTTGTACTGTCAGGCGAAACCAATGTGCACTGCGGGTAAAACCGCCAGAGAACGTACCATAGGGCAAGGGTTTGAAGTCTGCGGCAATACGTTGTTGTACTACTTGTTCAATTGGTAGGCTGGCGCTGGGGTCTGGCAGTACGGCCAAGGTGTAGCTGGGCGTGGTTAGCTCAGTGGTGGTAGTGCTATTGGCGCTGGCCTCCCAGTGGTAGAGGCTTAACAGCAACAGCACGAACAACCTGCCCCATATTTGGTACACCATATGCTGCGGTTTGTTCAGGTGGCGGTAGGGCCAGCTTGAATATCTCCCAAGCACAGGTATTTGAGTTCTAAATACTCATCCAAGCCGTGGTGGGAGCCTTCGCGGCCTAAGCCCGATTGTTTGACCCCGCCAAAAGGTACATGCTCAGTCGCCAGTAGCCCCACGTTCACGCCCACCATACCGTATTCGAGGGCCTCGCCCACGCGGAAGATGCGGCCCATATCGCGGCTGTAAAAATAACTGGCCAAGCCAAACTCGGTGGCGTTGGCGGCAGCAATGGCTTCGGCTTCGGTTTCAAATTTGAACACCGGGGCCAGTGGGCCAAAGGTTTCTTCACGCGCACACAGCATACCGGCGTGGGCATCGGCAATCACGGTCGGGGCAAAGAATTGGCCGCTGCCGATATGGGCCAGTTGTTGGCCGCCGGTCAGGATGCGGCCGCCTTGGGCCAGCGCATCTTCGACGTGGCGTTGCACCTTTTGCACTGCCGCTGCTTCAATCAAGGGGCCTTGGTTCACGCCTTCGTCGAAGCCATTGCCCACCTTGGCGGTTTGTACCTTAGCGGTGAATTTCTGCACAAACTCTTCGTACACCCCAGCTTGTACATAAAAACGGTTCGTGCAAACGCAAGTTTGGCCCGCGTTGCGGTATTTGCTGGCAAAAGCGCCTTCAACGGCGCTGTCAATGTCGGCATCGTCAAATACGATAAAGGGAGCATTGCCGCCCAGTTCCAGCGCCAGCTTTTTGATGGTGGGCGCACACTGGGCCATCAGCAGTCGACCCACTTCGGTGCTGCCGGTAAAACTCAGGTGGCGCACGGTAGGGCTGGCACACAGCACTTGGCCGATGGCGATGCTGTTGGCGCTGTCTGCTGTCAGTACGTGCAGTACCCCGGCTGGCACACCCGCCCGCCGGGCCAATTCGGCCACGGCCAGTGCGGTCAGCGGGGTGAGTTCTGCCGGTTTCACGACCACCGGGCAACCAGCGGCCAACGCCGGAGCGATTTTGCGTGTCATCATCGCCAGCGGAAAATTCCACGGTGTGATGGCCGCACATACGCCTATGGGTTGTTTGAGTACCAGCAGGCGGCGGTTGTTGTCAAACTGGGGCAGGGTTTCGCCGTTGATGCGTTTGGCCTCTTCGGCAAACCATTCGACAAAGCTGGCCCCGTAGGCGACTTCGCCTTGGGCTTCGGCCAAGGGTTTGCCTTGTTCGCTCGTCATGATGCGGGCCAAATCTTCTTGGTGCGCCATCAGCAGGTTAAACCAGCGGCGCAAAATCTGGCTGCGTTCTTTGACCGTGGTGCTGCGCCAAGCGGGCCAAGCTTGCTCGGCGGCCGCAATGACGGCTTGTGCGGCTTGTGGCCCCAGATTCGCCACCTCGGCTATTTTTTCGCCAGTGGCGGGGTTGTGGACGGCAAAAGTTGTTTCGCCATGCACCCATTGGCCGTTGATCAAGGCTTGGGTTTGGAACAGGCTGGAGTCTTGCAAAATGGAGCAAAGTGGCATGGTGGTCAAACTCTGGTAGGGATGGCACGGCTAACGTGGGCGCTGGCCGAGTAATTTGTTGAGAAATTGCCGCGCCCGTTCGCTGCGTGGCTGGCTAAAAAAAGTTTCTGGGCTGGCTTGCTCGATGATTTGACCTTGGTCCATGAACACCACCCGGTCGGCGACGGAGCGGGCAAAATCCATCTCGTGCGTGACGCACAGCATGGTGATGCCTTGCTCGGCCAAGGCCACCATCACATCCAACACTTCATGCACCATCTCGGGGTCGAGGGCCGAAGTGGGTTCATCGAACAACAAAATCTCGGGCGATAAGCACAGCGCGCGGGCAATCGCTACCCGTTGTTGTTGGCCGCCAGACAATTGCAGCGGAAACTTGTGTGCTTGTTCGGCAATATGCACGCGCTCCAGTTGTTGTAGCGCGTGCGCCTGTGCTTGGGCTGGTGGCACTTTGGCGGCATGGATCGGCCCCAGCGTTAGGTTATCGAGCACGCTCAGGTGTGGAAACAAATTGAATTGCTGAAACACCATGCCGACATGGCGGCGCACTTGGGCAATGGCGCGTTCATCCTCTTGCCCTTCGGGCTGCAAAGTGACCCCGGCCACCGACAGGCTACCTTGTTGGAACGGTTCTAAGGCATTGATGCAGCGAATCAGGGTCGATTTGCCCGAGCCCGAGGGGCCGCACACCACGATGCGCTCGCCTCGGGCAATCTCCAAATCAATATCGCGCAGCACATGAAAATCACTGCCAAACCATTTGTTCAGTTGCTGAAATTGAATCAAGGGGGCGGTGGCAGGCGGGGCAACAGGCATGGGGGGGCATCAAAGAAAAAATTCAGCGGGCTTGGGTACGGGCTTGGCGCTGTTCGATCCAGAGGCTGTAACGCGACATGATCGCGCAGACCACAAAATAAATCAGCGTGATGAACAGATAGCCCTCCAGCATAAAGGGCCGCCATTCGGGGTCACCACTCAGGGCCAAACCCAGGGAGCCGGTCAATTCGTACAGGCTGACAATGGTGATAAGCGAGCTGTCTTTGAAGATGGAGATAAAACTGTTCATCAAGCCCGGCACGACCGCTGCCAAGGCTTGGGGCAACACCACCAGCCGCTGGGTTTGCCACCAGCCCAAGCCCACGCTGGCGGCGGCTTCAAGCTGGCCGCGCGGTATGGCTTGTAAGCCTGCACGCACGGTTTCGGCCAAATAGGCGGCAGCAAACAAGGCAATGCCTAGCAATACGCGTAGCAGCACATCGGGCGTGGCCCCCACGGGTAGAAACAGCGGAAACAAAAAACTGGCCATGAACAGCACCGAAATCAGCGGTACGCCGCGCACCAGTTCGATATACAAACTGCACAGGGCGCGAATGGCAGGCATGTCTGAGCGCCGCCCCAGCGCCAACAGCACGGCCAGCGGAACCGCCAGCACGATGGACAGGGTACTGAGCATCAAGGTGAGCGGCAAGCCGCCCCAGCGATCCGTGGGGATGGCTGCCCAGCCCAAAACGCCACCACCCATCAAGGCAAAAAATAGCGCCCACACCAGCAACCACGCCAGCAGCAGCCAGCGGTTCCAACAGCGGCGCAAACCGCTGGCGATGATCAGGGCCAATAGCAAGCCCGTGGCCAGCACTGGCCGCCAGCCTTCCTCTTGTGGATAGCGCCCTAGCAGGATGAAGCGGTATTTTTCGGCCAGCATGGCCCAACAAGCACCGCTACCGCGCGCGGCTTGGCAACTCGGGGCATCGGCCTGCCACAGGGCTTGCCACAAGGCCCAATCGGCCAGTGGTGGTAGCCACAAGGTAGCTGCAGCCAACAGCGCCAAGCTGGTCAGGCTGTGCAGCCAACCGCCAAACCAAGCGCGGCGCAGCGCGGCCCCGAAGCCCCCAGCACGCGCTGGCGCTGGACGGGCGGCAATCCAAGCTACTTCTGATGCTGGGGTGGGCTGGGGCATGTTTTAACGCTCCCGCAGTGCCGCCCGGCGGTTCAGGTAGCCCATCAGCAGTGCGGTACAGAGCGACAAGGCCAAATAGACCAGCATGATGAGGGCGATGCACTCCAAAGCGCGCCCGGTTTGGTTCAAACTGGTGTTGGCAATTGACACCACGTCCGGGTAGCCCACCGCCACGGCCAGCGATGAATTTTTCGTCAGGTTCAGGTATTGGTTTGTGAGGGGTGGCACGACCACGCGCAGTGCCAGTGGGCCACTCACACGGCGCAGGGTTTGCCAACGGCCCAGGCCGATGCTCAAAGCGGCTTCTATCTGACCGCGTGGCACGGCGGTGATGCCAGCACGCACCACTTCGGCCACAAAGGCAGCGGTGTACAGCGTCAGGCCCAGCAGCAGGGCCAAAAATTCGGGCGATAGGGCCGCGCCGCCTTCGATGGCAAAGCCCTCCAACCGGGGCTGGCTCCAATGCCAGCCTTGGGCGGTTTGCACCGGAAAGGGCAGACTCAGCCCCGCTTTGCTCCACAACACCCATTCGCCCCAATGCCACGCTTCGGTTGGGTCGGGCAGGTACTCCACCAGCAACAGATACCACAGCAGCAATTGCACCAGCAGAGGCACATTACGAAACAGCTCGACGTAGCCTCGGCACAGCAACCGCAGTGGTAGGTTGCTGGATAAGCGCCCCACCCCCAGCAGTGCCCCGAGCAGGGTACACAGCACAATCGCCAACACAGACACACGCAAGGTGTTGAACAGGCCTACAGCAAAGGCGCGGGCATAGCTGTCGGTGGCCGCAAAGGGGATAGCTTGTTCGCCAATGTCAAAACCAGCGGTTTGGCGTAAAAAGTCCCAGCCACTTTGGATGCCTCGCGCCGCCATGTTGGCTTGGGTGTTGTGTACCAGCCAAGCTAAGCCCCAGAGCACCGTCAGCACGGCCAACAGTTGCCACACCAGCGCCCGTGTACCGGGGTGGTGCCAAGACCAGCGCTGCCGCGCCCGTGGCGGCGCGGGGCGTGGGGCAATCAACGGGCGTTCTTCACTCACCGCACCGGCAGAGCGTAGAGCAAGCCGCCTTGGTTCCAGAGGCGGTTCAGGCCGCGTGGCAGCCCGACCGGGGTCTTCTCGCCCACGTTGCGTTCGTAGATTTCGCCATAGTTACCCACGGCTTGGATGGCGCGCACCAGCCAGTCGCGGTCTAAGCCGAGCAGTTTGCCGATGTCTTCGGTTTTGCCCAGCAGGCGGCCCACCACTGGGTCGGTGCTTTCGGCCTTGAGTTGGGCTACATTGGCTTGGGTGATACCGTTTTCTTCGGCTTCGATCAGGCCATACACCACCCAGCGCACCAAGGCTTGCCATTCATCGTCGCCCCGGCGTACCAGTGGCCCCAAGGGTTCTTTAGAAATCAACTCGGGCAGGATCAGGTGTTCTTGCGGGTTCTTGGCTTCTTTGGCCCGCACCGAGGCCAGCCCCGAGGCATCGGTGGTGTAGGCTTGGCAGCGTCCGGCAAAATAGGCCGCGTTGGCAGCATCAAACTTGTCAAACACTACCGGCTTGAGGTTGAGGCTGTGGGCGCGCGAGAAGTCGGTCAAATTCTTTTCAGAGGTTGTGCCCGATTGCACGCACACGGTGGCCCCTTTCAGCTGCTTGGCACTTTTCACCTTGAGCTTGGCCGGAACCATAAAGCCTTGGCCGTCGTAAAACACCACCGCTGTAGAAGCCAAGCCCATCGAGGCATCGCGTGTCAGCGTGACAGTGGTGTTGCGCGAGAGCACATCCACTTCGCCCGATTGCAGAGCCGTAAAGCGCTGTTGTGAAGCCAGCGGCACCCATTTCACCTTATCCGCACTGCCCAGCACGGCAGCAGCCACGGCCTTGGCAATGTCTACATCCAAGCCCATCCATTGGCCTTGGCTATTGGCGGCAGAAAAGCCCGGCACGCCGGTACTGACCCCTACAGCAATTTGGCCGCGTTGCTGGATGGTGTCGAGCGTTTTACCCGCATGGGCGGGCAGCAAAGCGGCCACGCCAAGGGCCAAAGCCGTCAGGCAAGTGCGAAAAGAGCGCATAAATAGAACTTCATGAAAAGGGGTGGATACCAAACTATCCTGTCTGGGACTGGGCCATGTGATGCCAACCCAGACAGGCGCATGGGCTTGAAGGTTAAACCATTTATCGGCCCGGCGGCCATAAGGCCAAGACTGCGCTGGCGCTGGCTTGTGCGGCTCCCCGGTGTGCTTGGCCTAAAGTATGTGCTGCGGCTTGTGCGGTGGTCAAAGCGGGGCCGTCTTGCACCCAAGCGCTAGCCAAGCGCACCGCTTGTGCCATGTCTTCTGCTGGGCGGGCGGCACCTTGGGCCAAGGCCAATGCGGTGGCTTGGGCAAAATTAAAGCTGTGCGGCCCCACCACGACGGGGCAGCCACAGGCGGCGGCTTCAATCAGGTTCTGTCCGCCCAGTGGGGCAAAACTACCACCCAATAAAGCCACGCTGGCCAGGCTGTAATACAGCGCCATCTCGCCCAAAGAATCTCCCAACCAGACATCCGCTGGTATCGGCTCCCCTGTCCATTGGCTGCGCCGCGATACCCGTAAGCCCGCTTGGGCTAACAAAGCGGCCACCTCGTCAAAACGCTGCGGATGGCGCGGCACAATCAGCCATTGCACCGGCATTGGGCTGATGCTTTGGGCGGCTTGTTGTGCTGCCAAGGCTTGTAACCACAAAGCTTCTTCGCCCTCGCGGCTGCTGGCCAACATCAGCACGGGCTTCGGGTAGTTGGCCCGCCAGTGTTGGCCTTGGGCGATTTGACTGGCATCGGGCACGGCATCAAATTTGAGATTGCCCAAAACCCCGGCCACCTTGGCCCCCAAAGCGCGCAGGCGCTGCGCATCGGCTTCGCTTTGGGCATAGACTGCTGTCAGACCCGCATAAGCCGGGCGGGCCAGCCAGCCCAAGCGCTGTGCTTGCCGGTACGATTTTTCATTCAGCCGTGCATTGGCTAACACCAACGGAATATGCTGGCGCTGGCAGGCCGCAATCAGATTGGGCCAGACTTCGGTTTCCATCAACACGCCCAGCGTTGGCCGAAACTGGCGCAAAAAACGCTGCACGGCGCTAGGGCTGTCCCACGGTAGCCACACCTGTCGGTCGCCGGGGTGCAGCAGTTTTTGCCCTTCGGCGCGTCCGGTGGCGGTGCTGTGCGTCAGCAACAGGCGCAAGCCGGGCCGTTGTTGGCGCAGGGCGGCCAGCAAAATGGCCGCCGCACGGGTTTCGCCCAACGAAACCGCGTGTATCCATAACCAGCCCACTTGCGCATCTTGTGCCGGGTGTTGTTCGGCAGCGTAGTAGCCAAAGCGTTCTTCCACCGCCACCGCGTAGCCCGGTTCGGCCAGCGCCCGGCGGCGCAGTTTGCGCCGCAGCAGCGGGTAGGCGAGGTAGGTCAGACCCGTATACAGGGCACGCGCCAGCGCAGGCATGTTGCGTGGCAGACTTTAATGGGCTGCGCTACCGACGTGGGCATCGGGCTTGACGCGCTGCAACAGCGCCAGCATGGTGGTTTCGATGCGTTGCAAGGCTTCGGGGGTTTGGCCTTCAAAGCGCAATACCAGCACCGGCGTGGTGTTGCTGGCGCGAATCAAGCCAAAACCATCGGGCCAATCGACGCGCAGGCCATCAATCGTGCTGACTTGGGCCGGAGCACTAAAGGTCTCGGCAGCCAAAGCCTGCAATTGGGCGCTTAGGCGGTGCGGCTCGCCTTCGGCGCAGGCCACATTCAGCTCGGGCGTGCTGTGGCTGCTGGGCAGGGCGTTCAAGATGGCGCTGGGGTCAGCATGGCGGCTCAGAATCTCTAGCAGGCGGCAACCGGCATAGCTGCCATCGTCAAAGCCAAACCAGCGCTCTTTGAAGAAGATATGGCCGCTCATCTCGCCACCCAGCGGGGCATCGAGTTGCTTCATTTGCGCCTTGATGAGCGAGTGGCCGGTTTTGTACATCACCGGCACGCCACCGGCTGCGCTAATTGCCGGGGCCAAACGTTGGGTGCATTTGACATCAAACACAATCGAGCCACCCGGCACGCGGCTCAGCACATCTTGGGCAAACAGCATCATTTGCCGGTCGGGGAAGATGTTTTGCCCGTCTTTGGTCACAATGCCCAAGCGGTCGCCATCACCATCAAAGGCCAAGCCCAATTCAGCATCGCTGCTTTGCAGTGCGGCAATCAGGTCGCGCAGGTTTTCGGGTTTGCTCGGGTCGGGGTGGTGGTTCGGGAAGTTGCCATCCACTTCCGAGAACAGCTCTATGACTTCGCAGCCCAAGGCGCGGAACAAGGCGGGCGCGGTGGCCCCGGCTACGCCGTTGCCGCAATCCACCACAATTTTCATCGGGCGTGCCAGTTTCACATCGTTGCAAATATGGGCTTGGTAGGCGGGCCAGACATCGGCGGTACGTACGCTGCCGCCGGGAGCTAGTTGCCAACTTTCTTGCTCCATGGTGTGGTGCAGGGCTTGGATTTCATCGCCATAAATGGCCCGTCCAGCCAGCACCATTTTGAAGCCGTTGTAGTCTTTCGGGTTGTGGCTGCCCGTGACTTGGATGCCCGATGCACACAGAGTATGGGCAGCAAAGTACAACATGGGTGTCGTGACCATGCCCACATCGATCACTTCGATGCCTGCCTCTACCAGCCCGGCCATTAAGGCATTGGACAATGCGGGGCCAGACAAACGACCATCGCGCCCTACGGCCACCGTGTCTTGACCGGCTGCGCGGGCTGCGCTGCCGAAAGCCCGCCCGAGCCCACGTGCCACTTCTTCGTTCAGTGTGGTGGGCACAATGCCGCGAATGTCATACGCCTTGAAGATAGAGGAGGAGAGCTGCACGGAAGGAAACTTTCAGGAAAGATAAAAACCGGCGGCATTGTAGGGCGCAGGCCCCTTTGTCAGTAAAAAGCCGTCATCTCTTGTTATAACAGCACCACCGGGCCACATAGCGGGGCTGGGAGTGCCGAGATAGCAAGCACTGGCCCTACGTCAATCGGGATAACCCCATATGCTGTGGTAAGGACAAATCATGCAACGGCAACGATACTCCCTGCCCATGAATAGGAAACAGAATAAGTGACCGCGATGGATTCGCACCAGCCCCCCAGCCCGATGGAGTCAGCCACACCAACCACCTTAGAAACCACGGGCGATGGGCATTTATTTTTGTTCAGTGATCCCGCAGGCCACACCCCGCGCGAACAGCGTATCTACGATGAGTTGCAAGCTAGCAACAGTTTGCTGCAGCAGGCTGGGCGTTTGGCACGCTTGGGCGTTTGGGAGGATGAACCGGGGCGGGGGCCGGTGTATTGGTCGGATGTGTGCTATGAAATCCATGGTCTGCCGCCGGGCAGTCCCTTGCCGCGTGATTATGTGCAGCGCCATGTCGCCCCAGCGTGGCATGAAACCTTCCGCAACGCCCTGCGCCAGTGCATCCGTCAGCGGCTGGAGTGGAATGTCGAGATTGAGATTGTGCGCGCCGATGGCCGCCTGGTCTGGATGCGTGCCTTGGGCGAGCCGGTGGTAGAAAACGGCCAAGTGGTGCGTATCCGGGGGGTGATGCAAGACATTGATGCCTCTAAACGCGCCGAGGCCCGGGTGCGCGAGCGTGAGGCTTTGCTCTCGCTCACACTCGCTGCAGCCTCTTTGGGCCGTTGGGACTGGGATTTGCAAACTGGCTGTATCCAAGGCGATGCCCGTTGGTTGGCCATGCGTGGCTTTCATCCCGATGACGAGGGGGCCAGCGAGCCAGTGCCTTGGCAGCAATGCAGCGTGTCGGAAGACATCCCCAAAATTGCACGGGAACTGGATCGGCACACGCGCCACTCGGTGACGCATTTTGATGCCACTTGGCGCGTGCCACAACACCACGGCGGTGTGCGCTGGATTCGCAATCTAGGCAAAAGCGTGGCGTACGATACGGCCAGCGGCCACCCGTTGCGCATGTTGGGGGTGTCGATTGATGTCACGCCCCAGCACGAGCACGAGCAACAACTGCATCGCTTGGCGCACCACGATGCCTTGACCGGCCTGCCCAACCGGGTGCTGCTGGCCCGTTGCCTCAGCCAAGCAATGGAGCAAGCCCGCACCTTGGGCACGCTGTTGGGAGTAGCCTATTTAGATTTGGATGGCTTCAAGCCCGTGAATGACCAGCACGGCCACGAGGCTGGTGACCATTTGCTGATTGTGGCTGCCAACCGCCTGACGCACGCCCTGCGCGCCACCGATTGCGTCGCCCGCTTGGGCGGCGATGAATTTGTGATTTTGCTGCCCGGCCTGCAAAGCAGTGCCGACTGTGAAAACGCCCTGCGCCACGTCATGGAAAGTTTGGCCGCGCCCTATAGCTTGGGCCATGAGCGTGTTACGGTCACGGCCAGCATTGGCTACACCCTGTATCCGCAAGACGATGCCGATGCAGACACCCTGCTGCGCCATGCCGACCAAGCCATGTACCACGCTAAACAGGCCGGGCGCAATCGCTTTTTTCAGTTTGATGCCGCCTCCGAACGGGCTGCCCAGCAGGTGCTGGCGCATACCGCCCGTTTGCACGCTGCCTTAACACAGCAGCAGTTTGTGCTTTATCTACAACCCAAGGTCGACATGCGCCAAGGCACGGTGGTGGGGGCCGAAGCCTTGGTGCGTTGGCAGCATCCAGAAAAGGGCTTGCTGGCCCCCGGCGCTTTTTTACCGCAAATGCAGGGCACGGCTTTAGAGCCGATTTTTGGCGCTTGGGTGGTCGATACTGCGCTAGAGATGGCCGTGATTTTGCACCGCCACGGCCTGCATTTGCCCGTCAGTGTCAACATTGCAGCACCCCATTTACAGCAGGCCAATTTTGCCGATTGGCTGGGCCAGCGCATGGCTTGTCACCCTGAGTTGCCCCCCGGCAGGTTGCGCATTGAAATCACCGAAACCGCAGCGCTGTACAACCTAGAGCCCGTGGCCAATACCTTGTTGCGTCTGCGCGAAATGGGGGTTTGCACTGCGCTGGATGATTTTGGTACGGGCTATTCTTCCCTGACCTACCTGCGCCGCTTGCCGTTAGAAATCATCAAAATTGACCAAAGCTTTGTCCAAGGCATGGCCGACGATGCAGGCGACTTGGCGATTGTGCAAGGGGTGATTGGGTTGGCGCGCTCGTTTGACTACCATGTGATTGCCGAAGGGGTAGAAACCGTAGCCCAAGGCCGTATGTTGTTAGAGATGGGCTGTGATTTGGCGCAAGGCTACTGCATTGCCAAGCCCATGCCACTGAGCGAATTTATCGATTGGGTGGGGCACTGGCAACCGCCCACATCTTGGCAAAACCCATTCCACGTTGCTTAGGGATGGGCTAGAAAGGTTTAACGGCTCCGGCTTCACGCTGCTGCACGCCTTTGATGGGGTAGTAAAAACCCTTGGCCTGACTTTTGCATTGTTCTGGTTAGCCCGCTCTCTGTTCAGAAAGGCTAGCCTGCCATGTCCTCCAGTGCCACCGTCCACACCGACACCTTTATCCCCTTTATGCGCGACGTTGCCCGTTGCGAGAACGCACTGCGCGAACTGAACCTGATGTGGCGGCTGATTGAGGCTTCGGCCAAAATGAACTGCCCCGCCGAGGCTCGTAGTTTGCTGCCCATGATGAGCGCCACGCGCGAGGGTTTCCAACGACTAGAGAGCGAACTGGTCACGTCCTTGGTGCAAGAGTCGATCCAGCAAGTGATGGCCGAGTTGGGTACCAGCGCGCGCCAAGTGATTGATATGCTGGTGCGCAATCTGTACGAGCGCACGGCAGATGTGGGCTTCTTAGCCACCGACCAAAAATTGTGCCGCTTTGTGGCCGGTATCGATACCGATCCCGAGTCGGTGTTAGAGCGCCTGCGTGAATACCGCGACAAATACACCGTCTATGACGAGATTTTGTTGCTAGACACCCAAGGCACTGTGTTGGTGCATACCGATGCCGACTCGCCGATTGAAGGCAGCTTAGACCCCCTGATCGTGCAAACTTTGCAAAGTCGGGGCTATGTCGAAACCTTTCGGGCCAGCAATTTACGCCCCGGCAAAGCCCATGCGCTGCTTTATTCGCACCGCATCTTAGACCCACGCACCGGCGAGCCGGTAGGGGTGCTGTGTCTGAGCTTTGATTTTGCCAGCGAGATGAAAAGCATCTTCCAAGACCGGCAACAACACGACCGGCGCAGCTTGGCCGTGCTGCTGGATGGGCAACAGCGGGTCATTGCCAGCAGCGACCCGCTGTGGTTGCCTGTAGGCGCTCAAGTACCGGTGAACCATCATGGTGCGCCAGAACCAATGGTCTGTGCGGGCCGCACTTATTTAGTGCAAACTGCGCTGGCCCAAGCCTACCAAGGCTACCCTGGGCCACCGGCGTGGGCTGGGCAGGTGATGGTGCCGATTGAATTGGCTTTTGCGACGCAACAAAGCCAAACCATTGACCGCTTAGAGCCCGCTGTCGCTTTGGGCTTATTGGCCCATGCCCAAACTTTCTGCCCACCACTGAACGAAATTGTGTTGGCTGCCCAAACCATTCGGCGTGTGGTGTGGAACGGCCAGGTCATGACGGCCACCGAGCGTGGCAGTGAAGAAAAACTCAAGGCGGTGTTAGAGCAGGTGGGCCAAACTGGCGCGCGTACCAACCAAGTGTTTCAACAATCTATTTGCGATCTGTACGGCACGGCGTTGGGTTCACGCACCCGCGATAGCGAATTGTTGACCCATCTGCTGGTCAGTTTGTTAGACCGTAACTTGTATGAGCGCGCCAACGATTGCCGCTGGTGGGCACAAACGCCTGAACTGGCCGTTTTGCTCGCTGGCATGGCGCACGACGATGCCCCTGTGCCCGACCCGACCGCCTTGGTGCGTATCACCAACGTGTTGGAGCGTATCCACGCTTTGTACACCGTGTATGAGCATTTGGTGGTCTATGACCGGCATGGGCGCATCGTGGCCAGCAGCCGCCCACAATTGGACGATGGCCGTAGCGTATTGGAGTTGTCGGTAGAGCCCGATACTTTGGCTGCCGTGCTGGCGCTGCCCAACACCCAGTCTTACCACGTCAGTCCTTGGCGTGCCTCCCCTTTGTGCCGTGGTCAGGCCACCTATGTGTACCATGCAGCCATCCGGGCCACTGGACGGCATCCGGCGGTGGTGGGCGGTATTGGCATTGTGTTCAGTGCCCCCCGAGAGCTGCAGGCCATGCTAGAGGGCAGCACGCTAGACAAACCGGGCGTACAAGCCGCATTTATCAACCGCCAAGGGCAGGTGTTGGCCAGTACCTGCCCCGACTACCCTAGCGGGAGCCGCTTGGCGTTGCCACCCGAACTGCTGCAACTGGAAGCGGGGCACAGCCTGTCGCGCGTCATGGTATTGGATGGGCACTATTGCATCGTCGGGGTCTCCGCTTCTTCAGGCTACCGAGAATTTAAGCGCAGCGACGGCTATCGTGACGATGTGTTGGCCCTCTCTTTTGAGCGTTTAGGCGCGGTACAAAGCAGCGCTGTGGATGCGGTTCATCGCCAACGGGCTGCTTTGTTGACCGAAGTTTCGGCCACCGAGGGGCGCGAGATGGCGACGTTCTTTGTCGGCCCGTCTTTGTTGGCGCTGGAGGCTGCTAGCGTGTGCGAAGCCTTGCCTGCCACAGCGATTGCACCAGTCTCGGCCAGCCGCCAAGCGTATTGTGTGGGGACATTGGCATTGAAGACCCATGGCAACATCTCGAGCTATGTCTGGGTGTTTGATTTGGGCCAATTGCTGTCGGGCAAAGCATCGGTGCAAACGCCACAAAGCCAAGTGGTGGTGCTACGGCATGGTGAGCAAGCGGTGGGTTTGTTGGTCAGTGACCTACACGGCGTGGGCCTGTTTGCCCATCAGCGCATCGTTAAAGCCCCGAGTTTGCCCGGTACGGCAGGTAAGTTAATTACCCACCTGATCAAAGGCCATCCGGGGCAAACCTTGATTCAGTGCTTGGATGTAGGCCAACTCATGGCCCTGCTGTGCCGCCATCCGGTGTTGGCTTCCGAGGCCTTGGCCGCCTGAGCCGCGCACAAAATACAGAAAAAATGCCACAGCAGGGGCCGCTGTGGGCACAATCGGCCCTATGTTGTCTTTGCCTACCTTTTCTGTGCGCCAGCCGCTGTTGTGGCTGGTCTGTGCGGCTCCGGCCTTGGCCGCTGCCACTAATTGCCCCGAGCATTTTGTGGCCGGGCAAGCCCCGGTCATTACCCAGCCCAAAATCAAACCGCGTACCCAAGAAGTCTGCTTTATCGCTTTTGCCGTACTGCATTCTGGGGTCAGTCGCACGCCCCTGTATGCGGCTGAGCACCTGACGCGCCCTAAGCTAGAGCAGGCCAAAAAGCTGTCGCGCAAAGACAGCTTTCATGCCGAGAGCACTTTACCTGCTGCCGACCGTGCCGAGTTGGAAGACTACCAACGCAGCGGCTATGACCGCGGCCATTTGGCCCCGAATGCCGATATGCCGACGCGTGAGGCCCAGCGCGAATCGTTCTCCTTGGCCAATATGGTGCCGCAAATCCACGCCAACAATGCCGGGGTTTGGGCGGGCATTGAGGCGGCAGCCCGGCAATGGGCCATGGATGAGGGCGAGCTGTATGTGGTCAGTGGCCCGGCGTTTATCGGCAGCAATCTGAAAAAAATCGGCAATGTTTTAGTCCCAACCCATTTGTGGAAGGCGGTTTACAGCCCGAAACAGCAGCGGGCTGGGGTTTACCTTATCACCAACGACGACACCAAAGAGTACGCTGCTATCAGCGTGGCCGATTTGGAAAAAATGGTGGGCTTGAACGTCTTGCCGGGCGTGCCTGCTGCTGTGCGTACGGCAGTGGCAGATTTGCCTAAACCGGTAGCTCAGCGTGGTGGCGGCGGTAATAAAAACAAAAACCAGCCTGCTGAAGAGGAATACCAAATGAAAGACTTGCTGCAAGGCGTGCTGAACTTCATTCAGCGCACCATGCCCAAGTGAGACGACTGCAGCACCGTAGTAATACAGGAAAAATAGCCCATGCAACAATTGAAGCCCTACGACAACGAGAGCGAAGTCCTGCGCATTGGCGGCTTAGAAATTGAAAACCGCCTTGACCGCATCACCCTAACCGGTGACTTGGTACTGACAAAAGACCGGCAAGGGTTGGCCCTGGCTAACGAATTGCGCCTGCTGGCTTCACGTATCGTGAAAACACTAGAGCGGGAGAAAAAGTTGCCCGAATCGGTAGAGATCAAACCCGCCCAAACCGTGCCCAATCCGTTTCTCTGACTGCGGGCGGGTTGGTGCAAATGCTGTTATCCTAAATAAACATCATTTGCAAATAGAGTCCTATAAGCGGTGATTTTTGTTGTCCCTTGTTCTTTGAAAGGAACTTACATGCAAGTACAAAACCCATCCAACCGCAATGGTTGTCCAGTAGTACATGGCAGTAACACCGCTCATGGCAAATCCAATACCGAATGGTGGCCCGAGGCGCTCAACCTCGACATCCTGCACCAACACGACAACAAAACCAACCCACTACCTGACTTCAACTACCGTGAAGAAGTAAAGAAGCTGGATGTGGCTGCGCTAAAACAAGACTTAGCAACGCTCATGACCAGCAACCAAGACTGGTGGCCTGCTGATTGGGGCCACTATGGTGGTTTGATGATTCGCATGGCTTGGCACGCTGCGGGCACTTATCGCATTGCCGACGGTCGGGGTGGGGCAGGCACCGGCAACCAGCGCTTTGCGCCACTCAACTCTTGGCCTGATAACGGCAACCTCGATAAAGCGCGCCGCCTGCTGTGGCCCATCAAGAAAAAATATGGTAACCGCATTAGCTGGGCCGATCTCATCGTATTGGCAGGTAACGTAGCGTATGAGTCGATGGGCTTCAAAACCTTTGGCTTCGCCTTTGGCCGGGAAGACATTTGGCACCCAGAAAAAGACATCTACTGGGGTGCAGAAAAACAATGGCTAGCCCCCAGTGGTAGCGAAGGCAGTCGCTACTCCGGTGAACGCAACCTAGACAATCCACTGGCCGCCGTGATGATGGGGCTGATTTATGTCAACCCTGAAGGGGTCGATGGCAAACCTGATCCACTCAAAACGGCGCGTGATATGCGCGTCACCTTTGCGCGCATGGCCATGAACGATGAAGAAACCGTGGCCCTGACAGCGGGTGGTCATACGGTTGGCAAAGCCCACGGCAATGGCAGTGCCGCTAACTTAGGCCCCGCCCCCGAAGGGGCCGATGTGCAAGAGCAAGGTTTGGGCTGGATGAACCACACCAGCCGGGGCGTGGGCCGCGATACCGTCACCAGCGGCATCGAAGGGGCATGGACAAGCCACCCCACCCAATGGGATGGCGGCTATTTTGAGATGCTGTTCAAACACGACTGGTGGCTGCAAAAATCGCCTGCCGGGGCTTGGCAATGGGAGCCAGTGAATATTGCCGAAGCAGATATGCCGGTGGATGTAGAAGACCCCAGCATCCGCAAAAAGCCCATCATGACCGATGCCGATATGGCACTGCGCTTTGACCCCGAATACCGCAAAATCGCCGAGCGTTTCCGCAACGACCAAGCTTATTTTGAGCAGGTGTTTGCCCGTGCTTGGTTCAAGCTCACGCACCGCGATATGGGGCCCAAATCGCGCTACATTGGCCCCGAAGTGCCGCAAGAAGATTTGATCTGGCAAGACCCAGTACCGGCAGGCCGTACCGACTACGACGTGGAGGCTGTGAAGGCCCGCATTGCTGCCAGTGGTTTGAGCATCAGCGAAGTTGTTAGCACGGCGTGGGACAGCGCCCGCACCTTCCGAGGTTCAGACAAACGCGGCGGGGCTAATGGAGCGCGCATCCGTTTGGCCCCGCAAAAAGACTGGTTGGGCAACGAGCCAGAACGCTTGGCAAAAGTGTTGGCGGTGTACGAAGGCATTGCTGCCGACACCGGGGCTAGTGTGGCCGACGTGATTGTGCTGGCAGGCAATTGGGGCGTTGAACAAGCAGCCCAAGCAGCAGGGGTCACCATCCAAGTGCCTTTTGCCCCCGGACGCGGCGATGCCAGCGCCGAACAGACCGATGCCGAGTCCTTCGAGGTGCTAGAGCCGCTGGCCGATGGCTTCCGCAATTGGCAAAAACAGCATTACGTGGTCAAACCGGAGGAACTGTTGCTCGACCGTGCCCAGCTCATGGGCCTGACAGCCGCCGAAATGACAGTCTTGGTGGGTGGTATGCGCGTGCTGGGTACCAACCACGGTGGTAGCACCCACGGTGTCTTTACCGACCGCGTCGGGGTGTTGAGCAATGACTTCTTTGTCAACTTGACCGATATGGCCTATAGCTGGGTGCCGACTGGGCGCAATAGCTACGACATCCGCGAGCGCAAAACCGGCAACACCCGTTGGACGGCCACCCGCGTCGATTTGGTGTTTGGCTCCAATTCGGTGTTGCGGGCCTATGCCGAAGTTTATGCCCAAGACGATAACCAACAAAAGTTGGTGCAAGACTTTGTGGCAGCGTGGGTGAAGGTGATGAATGCCGACCGGTTTGATTTGCTGACGTAAAGTCCAGCCCTTCGCGCTAAGGCGCGATGAACCCGCCAGCCTCCCAGCAGCATCCAGCACTGGGAGGCTGGTTTTTGGGCTTAATTTTGCTCACCTGAAGGAGGAAACTCAAATTCAGGTGGCGAGGGTAACTCCAGAGGATCCGAGGGCCGAGCCGGTGCAGAAGTTGGCACTTCCCGCAAAATGACCACAGGGGGGGGTGCAGGTGCAGCAGGTGGTGGTTGCTGTAGTGTCCAGCCCGGCGGTGGCATGTTGGGCATTGGCGCTGGTGTCGCTGGCATCGATTCGGTAATGGCGGGTGCTACCGGCTCTGCCACGGTGGGCGGTGTGTCGCCACTGGGTTTGTTGGGCGCTGGCCGAGGCGGGGTGGCAGCATCTTCTTCTGGCGTAGCCGTGCTATGTGCCCAATCTTGCAACCAATCGCGCAAGCGATCCTTAAAGTCTTGCCACCAACGTGAACGCGGTTCATCGACAAAACGCTGCTTGGCATCAATCTGCTTGCTGCGCAGGGCTTGCTGGAAAAACTCTCCCACCATCGGCAGCGCACTGCGCGCCCCTTGGCCCCAGTGGTCGTTCAAGGTGATGCGGCTGTCGTTAAAACCCGCCCAAGCCCCGGCCACCAATTGCGGATGCATCAAAATAAACCAGCCGTCGGCGTTGTCTTGCGTGGTGCCGGTTTTTCCCGCCACGTCCGCACTGATGCCATAGCGGCTGCGAATGGCACGCCCGGTTCCTTGGTCAACTACAGCACGCAAGGCATCGCGCAAATCTTGTGCGGCTTGGGTAGGCAGGGCTTTTTGTGGTCGGGCCGGGGTAAATGCTTGTAGCACTTCACCCCGGCGGTTTTCAATGCGTGTCACCCACTGTGGCTCCACATAGCGGCCGGTGTTGGCGATGGTGCCATAGGCCGCTACCATTTCTTTCAGTGTGACGGGGCTGGTACCCAAGGCCAAGGCCGGTACCGCTTGGAGTTTGCTCTCGCGCACACCCATCATGCGGGCCAGATCTATCACCCGTTCTGGGCCAACTTCTTGCATCAGTTGCGCTGTGATGGTGTTTTTCGATTGGGCCAAAGCGTTGCGTAAACTCATGGCTTGGCCGCTGGGTGGGCCGCCATCGCTGGGCCGCCAAACTTCGCCGCCCGCCAATTTGATTTCCACCGCTTGGTCGATCAGGGTGTCACTCGGGCTATGGCCTTGGGCAAAAGCAGCCCCATAGACAAAAGGTTTGAAGGTAGAACCGGGCTGGCGGCGTGCCTGTTGCACATGGTCAAACGCATCTTGGGCAAAATCGCGGCTACCCACCCAAGCGCGAATGGCACCGCTGTCGGGTTCTAAGGCCAAAAAGCCTGCTTGTACCCGCACCTTGTTTTGGCGCAGCGTACGTAAAAAAGCACTATCGGCCAACAGGGTTTTTGCGGCCTCGTCTGGAGTTTGGCCTTTATCCACTGCTGCGCGAAACTCGGGCGATTCACGCACCAAGGTTTCTACCAAGGGGTTGCGGGCTTGCCAGCCGTTGCGTTGGCTCCAACTGGCATCGGCCACGGCTTGTAACTGGCGGCCTTGCCGGGCTACAGCCTGATTGGCCAAAGCTTGCAAGCGAGAGTCTATGGTGGTGTGAATCACCAAACCATCGGTGTACAGGTTGTAGCCATTGCGGTCAGCCCAAGCAATCAGCCATTTGCGTAGCTGCTGTGAAAAATGCGGTGCTGGGCCTTGGGGTTCGGTTTGGCGTTCAAAGTCAATACGCAGCGGGCGCTTTTGCAGCGCTTCATACTGGGCTGGTTTCAGTTTGTCGCGTTTGACCATCTGCGCCAGCACGGTATTGCGCCGGTTTTGTGCCCGTTCGGGGTTGAGCACCGGGTTGTAATAGCTGGTGCCTTTGAGCATCCCAATCAGGGTGGCGCTTTGCAGCACGCTCAGTTTGTCGGCAGAGGTATCAAAATAAGTGCGTGCTGCCATCTCAATGCCGTAGGCGTTGTACAGAAACGGTACGGTATTGAGGTAAGTTTCTAAAATTTCCTCTTTCGAGTAGAGCAGCTCAATCTTGAAGGCGGTAATAGCCTCTTTGAGTTTGCGTGTAAGCGTGGGGGCGCGGCCAATTTCTTCCGGAAACAGATTGCGCGCCAATTGTTGGGTGATAGTAGAGCCGCCTTGGCGTTTGCCAGAAAAGGTGGCTACCGCCGCACCCAGCACACGCCGCCCGTCCATACCCCAATGTTGGTAAAAACGGTGGTCTTCAGTGGCGATGAGTGCATCGACCACCGCCGGGGCAATGCTTTTCAGCGGCACCCATTCGCGGTGTGCCCATTTGTATTCAGCCAGCAGTTTGCCATCGCGTGAGAGCACCTGTGCTGGTTGCTCGGTCTTGGCTTTCCGAATGTCGCTGATGGCCGGGGTGAAGGGTATCAGCAGCAGGGTATAGAGCAACAACAGCAGCGGCCCAGCCGCCAGCAGTGCCCAGACCGTGCGGCGATTGGGGCGGCGCAGGTGTGTGACCAGTGTTTGACGCAAAGCCACACTGGTAGCCAGCAGGCGCGTACGCGCAGAAAACAAAACCAGAGAAAGGCGCATCCAACAGAATCGTGATGGCGTTTTATGCGGCTGGGGCAGCCAGTAGCGCCAGTAAGCCGGCCTCGTCCAGTACCGGAACGCCCAACTCTTGCGCTTTGCTCAGTTTGCTACCGGCTTCTGCGCCTGCCACGACGTAGCTGGTTTTCTTGCTGACCGAGCCAGATACTTTGGCTCCAGCAGACTCCAGCATGTCTTTGGCGGCATCGCGGCTCAGGGTGGGCAAGGTGCCCGTCAGCACCACGGTTTTACCCGCCAAGGGCTGCAATGCCCGCTCAGACGGCGCACCTTCGGGCCAAGCAACACCACAAGCACGCAATTGTTCCACCACTTCGCGGTGGTGGGGTTGGTCGAAAAACAGGCGGATGCTTTGCGCTACCACCGGCCCCACATCATTGACTTGCAGCAATTGCTCCGCCGTGGCGTTCATGATGGCATCGAGGTTGCCAAAGTGGCGCGCCAAATCTTTGGCAGTCGATTCGCCTACATGGCGAATGCCCAAAGCAAATAAAAAGCGGGGCAGGGTGGTTTGCTTGGATTGTTCTAGCGCCGCCAAGATGTTTTGCGCTGATTTTTCGGCCATACGCTCCAGGGCCACTAAGGCGGTCAGCCCCAAACGGTACAAATCGGGCAGGGTTTTGACCACGCCCGCATCGACCAATTGTTCTACCAGCTTGCCACCCAAGCCTTCAATGTCCATCGCGCGGCGGGCGGCAAAATGCAAAATGGCCTCTTTGCGTTGTGCCGGGCAGAACAAGCCGCCGGTGCAGCGGTATTCGGTTTCACCGCGCTCACGCACTACGGGGCTGTTACATACCGGGCAAACGCTAGGCATGCGGAAATTGGCTACATAGCGCGGGCGGGCTACGTCTGCTGCCACCCGACCCACAATTTCAGGAATCACATCCCCGGCTCGGCGCACAATCACTTGGTCGCCCACGCGCACTTTTTTGCGGCGCAATTCAAACAAGTTGTGCAAGGTCGCATTGGTCACCGTCACGCCGCCAACAAACACCGGAGCCAGCCGGGCTACTGGGGTGAGTTTGCCAGTGCGCCCCACTTGGATGTCGATGCCATCGACCACAGTCATCATCTCTTGCGCCGGGTATTTATGGGCCACAGCCCAGCGGGGTTCACGCGTTTTGAAGCCCAACTCTTGTTGCAGGGCCAAATCATCGACTTTATAAACCACGCCATCAATATCGTAAGGCAGTTGGTCTCGTTGTTGGCCGATACGTTGGTGAAATCCAATCAGCGCCTCAGCCCCAACCAGTGGCTCTACCTGCTCCGCCACTGGGAAGCCCCAACTTTTCAGGGTTTGCAACAGCGCATAATGGCTTTGCCACCGCGGTACGTTATCAGCGGCTTGGGTGACTTGGCCGACACCATAGGCAAAAAAGCGCAGGGGTCGTTGGGCGGCGATGTTGGCATCCAATTGGCGCACCGCCCCCGCTGCCGCATTGCGTGGATTGACAAAGGTTTTTTGTCCGCGTGCGCTTTGTTCTTGGTTCAGGCGCGCAAAATCGGCCCGTCCCATATAGACTTCGCCGCGCACTTCCAATACCTGGGGCACACCCTCGGGCAAAGCCAAGGGTATTTGCCGAATGGTGCGGATGTTGTGTGTGACATCTTCGCCCACTTCACCATCGCCCCGCGTGGCAGCTTGCACCAGTAGGCCGTTTTCATAACGCAAACTCATGGCCAAACCGTCAAACTTGGGTTCGGCCACGTAGGTGATGGGCGCTCCGGCTTGTACGGCCAGTGCCAAGGGGCACAAGGCTGGGCGCTCACCACGTTCGGCCCGTTTTTGTTCTGTCGCCAGATAGGAGCGCAGTTGTTGTTCAAACTTTTCTGCACCAGCCGCCGACACATCGGTTTCGGTACGGATCGAGAGCATGGGCAGCGCATGGCGCACCGGGGCCAAGCCATCCATCACCGCGCCAATAATGCGTTGCGTGGGCGAATCTGGCGTGATCAGCTCGGGGTGGGCAGCTTCTAAGGCTTGCAGCCGTTGATAGACGCGGTCGTATTCGGCATCGGGCACCTCAGGCGCATCTTGCACATAGTATTGCTGCGCCCAACGGTGCAAACAAGTGCGCAGTTGGGCCGCTTCCTCTGCTGGGGCTGGGGCAGCAGTGGCAAAAAGGTCGAGGGATGCAGAATGGGTCACGGCAGCTTACCTTGGTGGGGGCATTAACTGAACAAGCGCCGTGCCAACGCCGAACCGGCGGACAAACCGTGGCTGTCGAGTTGGTCGTAGAGCAGTTCTAGGTCGGTGGCGATGGGATCCATCGCCATCGCAGGCAAGGGTTGACCGTTTTGATCGCACAGCACGCCATCCATCGTGCGACACAACACGGTAGCTACCTCGCGCAGGCGGTTGAAGGGTTGTTCTGCCCGATTGACTTGGGCTACATCCAAACAGAGCATCAAGTCACGTACGGCAGATTGTTCTAGATCTTCGGCCAAGGCTGCTTGGGTATCAAACGCCAAAATCAGCACGGGCGGCATCCCAGGGGTGGGTGCAGGCAACAACATGCGTCCGGCCATCGAACCGGGCACAAAGCCCATGCGTGAGGCATTCTGTTGCAAATAGCCTGCACTCCAAGCTGCTTGGCGCGCGCGCAACACGAAGGTCAATTGGGCATCGTGCTGGCTGGCAAAATCATCTAAGGATTTGGCGCGTGCTACCTCGTGCGGCATCTCAGGAAACTCGGCAGCTGCGTGCAGGGTGTCAGCAAAGGCTTGTACCTTGTGGACGAACTCAGAAAACTCAATTTCGTTCAGTGCCCCCGTGCGGTTGGCCAGTTGTACCCCGGCTTGAAAGCGGCTGTAGCGTTGGGTGGCTACCGGGTGTTCCCACTGCTGGCTGCTGTCGTTCCAAGCCTCGATGGCAAACGGTTTGCTGCCCACACGGCGCGTGGGGGGCAAGGCGGCCAAGACGGCATCGCCGGGCACGGCCTGTTCACAATGCAACGTAGCAATGGCATCAATCAGCTTGTTCAGGCCCAAGCGCCGATCTGGGGCCGCCGTCGGTTTGGTTTTAGGGGGTGGGGTAGCTGCTGCGGGGGCCGCCGTGGCCTCGGCAGCACTGGTTGCAGCTGTGGCGACCATAGGGGGCTGCTGCGCGTCTGTTGGTGCAGGCGCCTCAGCTGCGGCTGCATGGTGGTCTTGCGCCACAGGGGCTGCCGCTGTAGCGGAGGGCTGGGCAGCAGCGCCATGCAGGGCTTGGTCTAACAGATGGTCAAAAGCAGGCTCTTGGCGCAAGGCCGGTTCTGTCGGGGCCGCGCCCGGCTCGGTGGGCTTGGGCTTTTTGGGGCTGTTGCGGTGGTTGGTCCAGGCGTTATAGGCGACGATCAGGGCCAGCAACACGGCACCAATAACGGCCAGACTGATTTGCAAGTTGCTCATGAGAGTGGTGTGTGCGGGTAAAGGAGGGTCAGGTGGCATCGGCCATCGAGAGGGCCGACTCCATGTCCACGGCCACAATGCGCGAAACGCCTTGCTCTTGCATGGTCACGCCGATCAATTGTTCGGCCATTTCCATGGCAATTTTGTTGTGGCTGATGAACAGAAATTGGGTCTGGCGGCTCATATTGGTCACCAGTTTGGCATACCGTTCAGTGTTCGCGTCGTCTAAAGGGGCATCCACTTCGTCTAACAGGCAAAAGGGGGCAGGGTTGAGTTGGAAGATAGCAAACACCAAGGCAATAGCTGTCAGGGCTTTTTCACCGCCCGAGAGCAGGTGGATGGTTTGGTTTTTCTTGCCCGGTGGCTGTGCCATGACTTGTACACCCGAGTTCAAAATTTCATCGCCCGTGATGATAAGGCGCGCATTGCCCCCGCCGAACAATTCTGGAAACATCCGGCCAAAATGCCGGTTCACCGCCTCGAAGGTGCCCGAGAGTAAATCGCGCGTTTCGGCATCAATTTTGCGGATGGCATCTTCTAAGGTTTGCATGGCCTCCATCAAGTCGGAGTTTTGCGCAGCCAAAAAGGTCTGGCGCTCGCGCGCAGTGGCCAGCTCTTCTAGGGCCGCCAAGTTAACGGCCCCGAGCGCGTTCATCTCGCGCTGCAAGCGGTCAATTTCAGCGGCTAAACCATTGACACGCACTTGGCCTTCTAGGATCGAGCGCTGCACGGCCTCTAAATCGGCTTGGGCTTCGGTGAGTAGGTTGTCAAATTGCTCTAGTCCTAAGCGGGCAGCTTGTTCTTTCAGCTGGCAATCGGTAATGCGTTGGCGCAGCGGTTCTAGGGCGCGCTCTAACTGCAAACGCTGCTCATCGGTGTGGCGCAGTTGCTGCGTTAAATCGTCGTATTGGCTACGTTGGGCGGCCAGGGCTTGTTCGCGCTCACTTTTGAGCGCCAGCAATTGTTGCAATCCTCCTTGGGCGGCCGCATCCGACAGGCGTTCCAGCTCGGCTTGGGCACGCACGCGCTCATCGGCCAAGCTGGTGGTTTGTTGCTGGGCCGTGTCTAAGGTGCGCGAGAGCTCGGCTCGGCGCGCTTCTAGGCTGCGTTGCGCAAACAAGGCTTCTTGTGCTTGGCGTTCCAGGCCACGCTGCTGTTCGCGGCATTGGTTCAGTTGACGTTCGGCCTCTAACACCCGGTCATCGAGCTGCATTTGGGCTTCTTGGCTGTCGGCCAGTTGCATGTCCAAACTCTCAAACCGGGCTTCGGCCAGCACACGGCGCTCTTGCAACTCATCCAGTTGGGCTTGTATTTCCTCTACATCACGGTCGATTTGGGCACTGCGGGCTTGGGTTTGGGCCAGTAGTTGTGACAGCCGCAGATGCTCAACCTGCAAGGTATGGGCTTGGGTTTGCGCCTCGGTGGCTTCGCGGCGCAGGGTGGCGAGTTGTTGCACGCTCTCGGCATAGGCAGCTTCGGCCCGTTGCAAGGCCGCTTGGGCTTGCTCGGTAATCAGGCGTTGGGCACGCAGTTCTTTCTCCAGGTGCTCAATTTCTTGCGCGCGGGCCAACAACCCGGCCTGCTCCGAATCAGGGGCGTAAAAGGCCACACTGTGCAACGTGATGGCATGGCCGTCTGGCACGTACAAGGTTTCTCCGGGCTGGAGCTGGGCACGCCGGTTTAAGGCTTCGTCCAAGGTTTGTGCGGTGTAGCAGCCCTGCAACCAATCTTGCAACACCGCTTGCAACTGGGCATCGTGCAGGCGCAAGTGATCCGCTAGGTGTGACCAAGCAGAATCGGCATGGCGTAATACGGCCTGCGCACTACTAAAAAAAGCCAATTTGGCGGGTGGCCCATCGCCGTTGGTTCCGGCCAGCCCACGCACCCGGTCTAGGCTGCTCACTTCCAAGGCAGACAGGCGCTCACGCAGTGCAGCTTCCAGGGCTTTTTCCCAACCAGGTTCAATGTGCAGGCGCGTCCAGAGGGCCGCCAAGCCATCTAAGCCGTGGCGCGCCAACCAAGGTTGCAATTTGCCATCGGTTTTGAGCTTTTCTTGCAAAGCTTGTAGGGCTTCTAAGCGCGCAGACAACTCGGCTTGGCGGCTGTTCTCTGCATTCAAGGTGTGTTGCTGTTGGCGGCGCGCATCATCGCGTTGTGGTGCTTCGTCTTGGGCTTGGGCCAAACGGGCTTCGGTACTGGCAAGATGGGCTTGTGCGGCTTGCAGTTGCTGCGCTAATTGCTGCACGCCACTGGCATCGGGAGCAGCCAAGGCTTGGCGTTCGGCACGCAGACGCTCATGGCGGGTGTGCAGTTGGCGGCTTTGCTCTTCAATGCTGCGCTGCTCCGCCGCCAGCACTTGGATTTGCTGCTGTACCTGTACCACGTTAGCGCGCTGCGTGTTAGCACGGCTTTGGCTGTGGCGCAGGGCATCTTCTAAGTCGGGCAAGCGCAGGGCCTGTTCTTCTAACTGGGCTTGTAGCAGTTCGGCTTGTTCTTCTGCCTCTAGACCCGCACCGGCCAGATTTTCCAGCTCCTGCTGTGCGTCTTCGCTGCGCGCGTCCCATTGGCTGATTTGTTCGGCCAGGGTGCCCAAACGCAACTGTACTCGTTGACGGGCTTCGACCACATAACGGATTTCGGCCTCTAAGCGGCCAATTTCAGCATTGGTTTCATAGACTTGGCCCTGCGCTTGGGTGACACCATCACCAGCCGCGTAGTGGGCTTGGCGGATGGTTTCGAGTTGGGCCTCTAGATGGCGCAACTCGGCCATGCGCGCTTCCAAGTCGTTCACGGCTTGCAGGCCTTGGGCTTGCACGGCAGCTTGCTCGGCTTGGGCATCGGCACGCTTAAAAAACCACAGTTGGTGTTGCTTGAGGGTGGCGCTGGCCTGCAAGGCGTGGTATTTCTGTGCGACTTCGGCTTGTTTTTCTAGTTTTTCTAGGTTGCTGTTGAGTTCGCGCAGAATGTCTTCGACCCGCGTCAGGTTTTCGCGCGTGTCTTGCAAGCGGTTTTCGGTTTCGCGGCGGCGCTCTTTGTACTTGGAAACCCCGGCAGCCTCTTCTAAGAACAGGCGCAAGTCTTCTGGGCGGGATTCTAAAATCCGGTTGATCGTGCCTTGGCCGATGATGGCATAAGCGCGTGGCCCCAAGCCCGTGCCCAAAAACACGTCTTGCACATCACGCCGGCGCACCGGTTGGTTGTTGATGTAGTAGCTGCTGTTACCGTCGCGGGTGAGTACGCGCTTGACAGCGATTTCGGTGTATTGGTTCCATTGGCCGCCCGCGCGGTGGTCGTCGTTGTTAAAAATCAGCTCGACACTGGCACGGCTGGCCTGTTTGCGTCGGGTGGTGCCGTTAAAAATAACGTCTTGCATCGACTCGCCGCGCAACTCTGAGGCTTTGCTCTCGCCCAGCACCCAGCGTACGGCATCCATGATGTTGGATTTACCGCAGCCGTTGGGGCCGACCACCCCCACCAACTGCCCCGGCAGCATGAAATGGGTAGGTTCGGCAAAAGATTTGAAGCCAGAAAGCTTGATGGAATTGAGACGCACGTATCACCCTGTAACACCGCGCCGCTGGCGCAGCCGCCAGGGCCATGCGGCCAACGCTGCCCACTACGTTTGCGTACCGGGCAGCCTACAAGGTGCGAATGTTACCCGAGCGGGCTTACGTGCGCAGCAATTGCAGCCCCGGTGGCAAGGCTTCGCCAAAACTGCGCCGCTGGTCGGCTTCATCCAGCGCCAGCACCTCGCGCACCATCGCAGCCCATGCGGGTGGGGCTTTCACCGCTTGTAAGCGTTGCATGACCTGCTCGCGCAGCGGCCAAGGCAGGTCGCGGGCACGGTCGCCGCTGCAACGGGCTAATTGCGTGGCCGCAAAGGCGGCAGGCTCGATCTGTTTCCAGTCGAGCCCTAGCAACACTTGCAGCCATAGGCTGGCGGTATCCACAGGAACCACATGGTGGGCACTGCCATACAAGGGGACACGCGCCCCCAAACGGCCCAACGCCCACCAAGGGGCGTTTTTGTCGGGGTGACGCTGCCAACGGTCTAACAACCAATGACCCACATCGACGCGGTGCGCCGCGGGTACTTGTTCTAGCGTGGCGGCCAAGCGCACCATATCGTCGTAGCTACTGTGCAGTGGCGATTTACTGCGTGGTGCATCGGCAAGTGCTTCTAAATGGCCGACCAGTTGCTCTAGCAATTGCAATTGCTGTGCTTCGTTCAGGCCCGCCGCTGCCCGCCGCCAGAGTGTCCACCATTCAGACCAATTGTTGCCCTCGTTGGTGTATTGGATTCCTTGGGGGAACAGGCTCCATAGCTGCTCTACGCGCCAACCATCTAAAGGAGCACCCGTGCCGGGGCGCAGGCAATACCCAGCCAAATTGAGCCAAACGCGCTCGTGCTCGGCACTGCGGCGGCGGCGTTTGGCCCCAGCCCAAAGCGCGTCAAACAGGGCGCGCAACAGCGGCAAGTTCCAATCTTCGCGTTTGCCCAGCAGCCGCTCTAAGGTTTGCCGCAATTGGCGCACCTCGCGCGGTTCGGGTTTGTGTGTGCCAGTGCCAAAAATGCGTTCGATCTGGGTGATCGCCTCGGACAAGCGTGGATGGCTGGGCGGGCTGTTGGCCTCATCTGGTGCCGTTTCTACACTACCGCGCAACTCAAAGGCCAAAGACCAGCGCTGCTGTGCATCCTCCACTTGGGTGCAGTGCATTTCTAGTGTGCCCACTTCGGTAATGCTGGCCGTGAGTTGTACCCGCACTTCGCGGCGGCGTGTGCCTTCGGGGGCGGGCAATACAGCAGACAACTGTGGCAAACGCACGAAATGCGCGGCTGGCGCGCTGTCCAGGGCGACGAGCTCTCCGGCTTGCCATGGCGTGCTAGCGGAAGAAGAGAGCAAGTGAAAGCGTACCGCCTGCCCCAGACGCAAGGCAAAAACATGCTCGGTCAGAGGCACCGGCAGCCCCTCTGGCGTGCCACGCGGCAGCACGCAGATGGCTTGGGGTTGGCTCCCCGGTTGTCCGTCTTCTAACAGCAGGAAATAACTGCGGGCTGAACCGCCACCAATACCAGCACCCAAGGCCGGTACGCGCCCAGCACGCACCAAGGCATAGGCCACCGCGCCACGGGCCACCGCCACATCGGGGGCATCGTTGTGCAGCACTTGCACCGGCGTGCCACGCCAAGCACTGAGCAATTGTTCTAAACGCTGTGCCAAGGCTGGCGCACGGAACACGCCGCCATTGAGCAGCAGGGTATCTGGCAAGCCCACCTCGGCATGGCGGGCCAAAAAATCGGCCAGATGGCGGCTGATGGCTGCATCGGCTGGGTAAGGCAGGCCAAACTCTACAATGGCTGCCCGCCGCCGTTGGGGGCGGACACTGGCCTCTTCCAAGGGCAAAAAGCCATTCACCACCAGTTGCTCAATGTCGCTGCGGCTCACTTCCACCGAACGGGCCGCCCCCAACAGTTGCGAGCCTGCGCCCAGCAGGGTGACGGTGGTACGTTCGGGCGCATCTGGCCCGAGTAACAATTCTTTGGCGGCCCGGCAGCGTTGCACCAATTGGGCCAAGCGTGTGGCCGAGAGGGGGGCGTTGTGGCCCAAACGGCGCTCGACCCAATGGGCCAGGGCCAAGTCCATGTTGTCGCCGCCCAGCATCAGGTGGTCACCCACGCCGATGCGCGTCAGTTCTGGCGCGCCCCCCGCGCCATGTGCTACCTGAATCAGCGTCAGGTCGGTGGTGCCACCACCGACATCGCACACCAGCACCAAGCGCGATTGGGCCAGTTGCGCGGCCCAATCTGCCGCATGGCGCAACAGCCAATCTTGAAAGGCTGCTTGGGGTTCTTCTAACAGGCGCAGCGTGGGCAAACCGGCTAAACGAGCAGCCTCTAAGGTCAATGCACGCGCACCCTCGTCAAAAGAAGCCGGTACGGTCAGGATGATGTCCTGTTGCTCTAGCGGCGATTTGGGAAAGCGCGCATTCCACACGGCCCGCACATGGGCTAAATAACTGGCACTGGCCCCGACGGGCGATATTTTGGGCACCTCGTCTGCCGCACCCCACGGCAAAATCGCCGCCATGCGGTCTACGCCTGCATGGGATAACCAACTTTTGGCACTGCTGACCAAACGCCCCGGCACTTGCGCGCCCAAATCGCGTGCATAACGCCCGACGATGGCTGGGGGTGCGTCATCGTCGGAAAGTGGGGACACAGGCCACGGCGTTTGCAGCGTGCTGGGGGCTAACTCGCCGGGTGCAGGGTGGTAGCGTACCGAGGGCAATAGCACCTGCGCGGCCAGCGCTCCTGGCCCCACCAATTGCGGGATGGGCAACAACTGCACGCCAGCGGCATCTTTGGCCCGGCCCAAGGCCGCATAGGCCACCACCGTGTGGCTGGTGCCAAGGTCAATGCCAACGCTGTAGCGTGCGCTCACGGCTGTACCGGCTGGGCTTCGCCCCGGGCATCAAACTCCACTTTCCAGCGCTCGGTGCCACCCACAGGCAGGGCTTCCAACTCCAGCACCCCGGCTTCGGTGATACGGGCGTGCAGGCGCACGCGCACCACCTCGCCCGTCGTGCGGCCCTGGGTGGGCAAATGGGCCTCAATGGCTTGCAATTCGTGCAGCTCGTCTGGCCCCCAAAAATCCAAGGTGGTGCCCACTTGGTCTTGCCGACGTACCGAAGAGCCAAAGAAGCGGAAATGCACCGACTCGCCCACCACCAGGCCAAACTCTTGGCCGGGCAAGGTGGCTTCGCTGCCTTCTTCCATGCCAAACGGGGCCAAACACAGCGCCTGAATGGGAGGCTCCATGCCCGGAATGGCGGGCATCGAGGACTCTACCGCCACATAGTAGGCTTGCGCCGTACCGCCCCGAATGCGCACCCCCCGGCCCCGGCGTACATAGCCGTAATAGGCGGCACCCCGCGCTACCGCCAAATCCAAATCAGCACCGGCCAACAGACGTGCCGGAGGGGCCCCTTCGGTTTGCAACCAGCCGTTCAAAATCCCAAGCACCCGTTCGGCAATCGCACCCGATTTGAGCACGCCACCGTTGAACAAAACCGCGGTCGGGTGCAAGAAGCTGGCGCTCTCGGGCAGGCTACGCCCTAGCCCTTCTAATTGCGCGGTAGCGCCGCGCTGGCGCGTCAGGAAGGCGGCCAAATGGCGCGTGACGGCGGCATCTTGGGCATAGGGCAGGCCCAGTTGCGTCAGAGCGGCACGTGGGCGGCTGATCGGCTGATCAGACACTGCTGCCGGTGGGAAAAAGCCTTCCAGCAGCGTTTGCTCCAGCTCTTGGCGTGTCACTTCGGTACGGATTGAGCCACCAATCAGCTTGGAACCCCGGCTAGGCACGACCACCGGCACGGCCATGATGCTCGGGTCGCTGAACAAGGTTTCTTTGGCACTGCGGCAGGCATGGGCCAAGGCGCGGGTTTGCCACGGGTCTAGCTGTTTGCCTTCGGCGGCCAATTTGCGGGCTACTCCATAGGCCAGCGCCAAATCCATGTTGTCGCCACCGAGCAAAATGTGCTCGCCCACAGCCACGCGCTGTAACTCCAAGTTGCCATCGCGCTCTAACACAGCCATCAAAGACAGGTCGGTCGTGCCACCGCCCACGTCCACCACCAAAATGATGTCGCCTTGGCGCACTTGCTTGCGCCATTCGCCGTGGCTGCGCTCAATCCAGCTGTACAGGGCAGCTTGTGGCTCTTCCAGCACCGTCAGGTGGCTAAAGCCAGCGGCTTGGGCGGCTTCGGCGGTCAGTTCGCGCGCTGCCGGGTCAAACGAAGCCGGAATGGTGACGGTGACATCTTGCTGCGCCAGTGGTGCTTCGGGGTGTTGCTGATCCCAAGCGGCTTTCAGGTGCGATAGATAGCGGATAGAAGCCTCCAGCGGCGAGACGCGCTGCACTTCTTCTGGCGCGTCCACCGGCAACAGTGGGCCGCGACGATCTACACCCGGATGGCACAGCCAACTTTTGGCACTGCTGACCAAGCGGATCGGCGTAGCGGCACCGCGCGTGCGTGCCAATTCACCCACGGCAAAATCTTGGCTGGCAGCCCACGGCAGGGCCAAATCGCCGGGGGCCATCTCGCTGCCGTGGGGCAGGTACAGGAACGAGGGCAATAAAGGTTTGCCCTCAACCGCACCGGGGCCGGTGAGTTGCGGAATCTCTAGCACGCCTTGCACGACTTTTTCCCCATCGCTGGCTTGGGTATCGACCCAAGAGAGTGCGCAATGGGTGGTTCCCAAGTCGATGCCCACGGTATAACGTGGCGCTTGATTTTGTACCGTGTCGCTCATAGTTCTACCTCTGCCGGAGCCAGCACGCTGGCATCGTGGCCTTGGGCCAATTGGGGCAGGCGGCTGTCGGTCACGCGCCAGCCTTGGTGTACCAGCGTGCCAGTAAAGGGCGGCTGGCCCACCACATTGCCCGTGACACGCACTGCGCTGGCATCAAAACCAGCAGGCAGGGTGATACGGCTGCCTTCGGCCTCGGGGCGCACGGTGGCCATGGTGAAATGTTCGCGCAGCACTTTGCGGCAACCTTCATGCACCACGCGCGCAGCGCCACCAATGTCAGCATCAGAAAACGCAGCCACATCTTGTTCGATGAAATCCACAAAGCGGGCTTCGCGTTGCAACAAACCCAGCAGTTGCAGCGCTGCTGTTTCCGGGGCGGGTTGCCATACGGGCGCAGGAGCTGGTGTGGGTGCTGGAGGAGCCACCGGGGCGGGTGGTGCAGCAGGCGGTGGCACGCCTTCGCGCAACTGCGCTACGCGGGCCGCAAACTCGGGCTGGGCAATGATGGAAAAAAAACTACTGATCGCCAGCGCAATGCGCCCCATCAGAGAAGGTGGTGTTTTGGTGCTCATGCAGAAAATGTTGTTCTGGGTAGGCCAGGACACGCCCCCAAGTGACACGAAAGTAAGCCACGCACCTGACAGCGGCCCAGCAAAGCCGGGTAGGAATAGCCGATAGCAGCGTATTATCCAACGTGCCTGCGCCACACAGCCAACGGCGCGGGGTTACACTTAGCCCTACTGTGCCTACACCTGCCGTGTCATCCGCCGCTACTTCCCACCTCGTTGACCTGCACGAACTGCGTCTGGACGAGGCGCGTGCCTTGGTCGGCCCCGTCACGGCACAGGCCAGCGCGCCCCTGAACGCTACCCGCTATTTGCAGTCACTGATCGATGGGCTGTGCGAGTTGTCTTTGCGCGACCCACTGACGGGTTTGGCCAACCGGCGGCATTTTTTGAATGTGGTCGAGTGCGAAATTGACCGCGTCGCCCGCTCGGGTGAATCCGCTTTGTTGTTGCTGCTCGATATTGACCACTTCAAATACGTCAACGACACCCACGGCCACTTGGCCGGCGATAGGGTTTTGCAAGAGGTAGCGCGTATTTTGGCGACCTGTGTGCGCCCTATGGACACCTTGGCCCGTTATGGCGGCGAAGAATTTGCCGTGGTTTTACCCGGTTGCCAAGCCGCGTTTGGTCATACGGTGGCCGAGCGCATTCGGCAAACGGTCGAGGCCACCCCGATTCGTGTCGCCTCGTCTAAAGAAGTGCATGTCACCATCAGCATTGGTGGCGCATTTGCATTGCAATGGATACGTTCGACCGCCTCGCTGTGGGTAGACCGTGCCGATCTGCAGCTGTACAAGGCAAAATCTGCGGGGCGCAACCGTGTGCATATCGAAGAACAACCCAGTAGCACCGTGACGGCCGAAGAAAAGGGCCTGCTGTTTGGCACGCTGTATCCGCCGTCCGGCTGGGATGATCCGTCCCCGCAAAACCCCACCGACAGCGCCTTTTGAAAGCGACGAGATGAGCGACGCGCCGTCCACCCAAACCCTCCATGCAGACACCCCCGAGGCGTCGCGGTACTCCGGTGCCCGCATCATTGCCATCACCAGTGGCAAGGGTGGTGTGGGCAAAACCTTTGTTTCGGCCAATTTGGCGGCTGCCTTGGCCCGGCGCGGCAAGCGTGTGCTGGTGCTCGATGCCGATTTGGGGCTGGCCAATTTGGATGTGGTGCTCAATTTACACCCCAAACTGACGCTGCACGATGTGTTTACCGGCAAGGCCCGGCTCGAAGAAGCGGTGGTGGCCGTGCCCGGGGGCTTTTCGGTACTGCTCGCCGGCTCAGGCATGGTCGAATACTCGCGCCTGACGCAAGAGGTGCGTAACCAGTTTTACCATGCAGTGCAAAAGCTGGCCCCGTACTTTGATGTGATTTTGCTCGATACCGGCGCAGGCATCTCCGAAGTCGTGTTGTTCTCGATTTCGCTCGCTTCGGAGGTCTTGATTGTGGCCACGCCCGAACCTACCTCCCTCACCGATGCCTATGCAGCGATTAAAGTGCTGGCAATGCAGCAAAAGCGCCAGCATGTGCGTATGGTGGTCAACCAAGCAGCGCGCCCCGGCGATGGCCGGGCCATCACCGGCCAATTGCAGCAGGTGATTGATCGCTTTGTTATGACCGATTCGGGCCGCCCACTGCGCCTGATTCACATGGGCGACATTCCGGCTGACCCGGCGGTGCGCGAGGCTGTGATGCGCCGCCAATTGTTGCAACTGCTGACACCGGGCTGCCCTGCGGCCTTAGCGGTGTCGCAGCTGGCTAACAAAATGGTAGAGACGTTGTTAGCGCGGGCTGCCTGAGTTTTCAGGCGGCTAAATCAAACACCAGCACTTCGGCTGCTTGGGCTTGGTTCAGTTGCAACTGGCTTTCTGCGCTGAGCAAAGCTGCATCGCCAGTGCCCAACGATTGGCCGTTGACTTGCAAGGTGCCGCGCGCCAAGAAAACATAGGCTTTGCGTGCGGGGTTCAGCGCCAGCGTCACTTCATCGTTCCCATTGAGTAAACCTGCATAGAGCCAAGCATCGGCATGGATTTGGACTGAATCTTGTGCCCCATCCGGCGAGGCCAGCAGGCAGAGACGGCCCTGTTTGCGCTCTGTCTCAAAACGTTTTTGCTCGTAGCTTGGGGTGATGCCGCGGGTGTGCGGTGTGATCCAAATTTGCAATAAATGCGTTGGTTGCCCTGCAGCATGGTTGAACTCGCTGTGTACCACGCCACTACCGGCACTCATACGCTGTACCTCGCCGGGGCTGATGGTACGGATATGGCCCATGCTGTCTTCGTGCGCCAGTTCACCCGCCAGCACGTAGGTGATGATTTCCATATCGCGGTGGCCGTGGGCACCAAAGCCCGTGCCGGGGTCAATCCAGTCTTCGTTGATAACACGCAGATTGCCAAACCCCATGTGTGCTCGATCGTAGTAATTGGCAAACGAAAAGCTGTGGTAAGACTGGAGCCAGCCATGATTGGCGTAGCCCCGATCTTGTGATTTGCGAATGGTGATCATGGTCTGTTTTCCTTGTTGAGTCTGAACACTGAAACTGTAGGCTGCCATTGGCCGTCTGCGGTGCAAGCTGGTTCACGGGATAATGCAAAAAATTGCAATCAACACCCCGCTACTATGCGAAATGCCCGCGATGTCTTAACCCCTGAGAGCCTAGCGATGTTGCAAGAAATTGCCACGGCAGGCAGTTTTGCTGCAGCAGCGCGCGCCTTGGGTTTAGTGCCGAGCGCCCTGACCTACCGGGTGCGCCAACTAGAAGAAGCACTGGATGTGCTGCTATTTGACCGCAGTTCACGCCAAGCCCAGCCTACCCCTGCTGGCACGGAACTGTTGCGCGAAGGCCAACGCCTACTGCAAGAAATTGATGCAGTAGCACATCGGGTACGGCGTGTGGCCACGGGCTGGGAGCCCCAACTGACGATTGCCGTAGAAGGGGTCATTTCGCCCCATACGGTATTGGATTTGGTACAGGCGTTTTATGCGTTGACTCCCCCCACGCGCTTGAAGCTGCGCGATGAAATTCTCACCGGTACTTTAGAGGCGTTAACGTCAGGCCGAGCGGATTTGGCGATTGGGGTGGCCGTGAATGCCAGCAATGTGGCGGGCTTGCAATTAGAGCCACTGGGTGATTGTGCTTTTGTATTTGCGGTGGCTCCGCACCACCCTTTGGCATGTATCCCTGAGCCCTTGAGCGATGCTTGTTTGTTGCAACACCGGCTGGTGGCAGTGGCAGATTCAGCGCACAGTGGCCATATCAGTATTGGTATGCTGGGTGGGCAAGATGTGCTGACGGTCGATTCGATGCAAGCGAAATTACAAGCGCAACTGCGGGGGGTGGGCTGTGGTTTTTTACCAGCAGCAATGGCCCGACCCTATATAGAAGCAGGGCTTTTGGTCACGCGGCGCGTGACACGCCCAGAACGGAATGTACGCATGTACTACGCTTGGAAAGGCAGTCCCAAACCAGCCGGGCGAGCGTTGCAATGGTGGTTAGAGCAACTGCGTAGCCGTACTACCCGTGCAGCGTTGCTCGAAGGTGCCATCTCGGGACACAACATCTAAGCAAGCCGCTAATGCATTGACTCAAGCAGAGCGCTCGCCAAGGGCAACGTGGTTGTTGTCCAAACGCGCTTCTATCTTGGCTACGGCAGCCAACAGCAACGGAAGATAGCGTTGTGCTGCATCCGGAATGCTCAGGGCTTTGCGCAAGAAAATCACATTGATGCAAGCCAGAATCTGGCCCTTGTACTCAATCGGTACGGCGATAGCGCCGATCTTGCCTTGCGATGACCATTCGCCATCGTTACTGGCATAACCATCGCGGCGGATTTTTTCAAACAAGGAATCGACCAACGGGCGATTGCGCGCCAGACTTGCTTGCGCGTCATCCCCTGCGGCCAGCAGGCGCAACAAATTTTCCCGCTCTTCGTCACTGCAAAAAGCCAAGTATGCACGACCAACCGCAGTAAACAGCAGTGGCATGCGCTGGCGGATCATGGCCCGGTGGAAAGACAGCGGGCTGAAACGGTGCGTCGTCTCGCGCACGATCATGCAATCGCCATCCAAGGTGCTCAGGTCTGATGGCCAAACCACTTTCTGCAACAGCTCACCCAACACCGGGTTGGCGATTTCCGAGATCCATTCATCATCGGTGAAACCGTCACTCAACTGGCGGACTTTGTGGTTCAAGCGATAGCTGTCATCCGAAGCACTGCGCCGGACATAGCCCTCGGCTTGCAGGGTCTCGAGCATGCGGCGCACGGTGGTGCGGTGCAAACCGGTGGCCGCACTGAGGTCGGCACTGGTGGCCCAACCATTGGGCGAAAGGCTGATCGCGCTCAGGATAGACAGACCACGGCTCAAGCTCTGAACGAAGCGATAGCTGGAACCACTCGATGGTCGGATAGGGGAGGCAGGCGTAGGCATTCTGGTGAATAGGGCGAAGCAGGATCTGTGCACATTGTGCACATCTGCCAAATAGTTTTGCCCCGCTGAGCCTCGATTCCTAGAATTTGTGCATCAATAGAACACCTACGGAGACAGCCCATGACCATCCACCGCATCGCTTCTGGCTGATGCCCCTGTGGCACCAGTTGCCTGTGTGCCCCTTCCTTTTTGTTGCCTTGGCCGACAGGTGCATTCCAGCCCCTGGTGGGGCAGGCTTGTCTCTTATAAACCCTGGATGATTTTTTATGAGCATTCACCTGAAATGCCTATCGCACACCCCGTTGCGTGGCCTGAATGATCCCGGTGCTGAGGTCTCAGCAGAAGTCGATGCCGTTCTGGCCAAAGCGAAGGCCGAAGTGGAAGCTTTCGACCCCGAGCTGATTATCGTTTTTGCCCCAGACCACTACAACGGTTTGTTTTATGACCTGATGCCGCCCTTTGTGATCGCGACGGCGGCAGAATCGGTAGCGGACTACAAAACACTGCCCGGCTCCCTGTCTATTCCCAAAGATTTGGCACTGGATCTGGCCAAGCATATTCTGGACAGCGATATCGACATCGCGATTTCGCACCGGCTGCAAGTCGATCATGGTTGCACCCAGACACTCGAAGAGACCACCGGCAGCCTGACCCGCTACCCAGTCATCCCGATCATTATCAACTCGGTGGCACCTCCGTTTGGCCCTTATCGCCGCGTGCGCAAGTTAGGCGAAGCGGTCGGACAATTTATTGCCAAGCTCAACAAGCGGGTACTGATTTTGGGTACGGGGGGGTTGTCGCATGAGCCGCCAGTGCCGTTGCTGGCCGGGGCAAATGACGATGTAGCGAACTTCCTGATTGCAGGTCGCAACCCTACGCCTGAATTCCGGGCCGCCCGCCAAGCGCGCACCATCGCCACCGGCCAAGTGTTCGGCACGGCTGAATGCGACCTGACACCGCTGAACCCCGAATGGGACTTGAACTTCATCCGCTTGCTGATCGAGGGCCGACTGTCTGAAATCGATGATTTCTCTATCGAAGAGATTTCGAAAGCGGCGGGCCGTTCGACACACGAGATCCGCACTTGGGTGGCTGCCTTCGCCGCCTTGGCGGCCAATGGTACCTACACCGCTCGTCAGGATTATTACCGCCCCATCAACGAGTGGATTGCCGGTTACGGCGTTGTCAGTGCCGAGCCTAACTGAATTCCTTCCAGCTGTTTTTCATTGCATCTAACACCAAGGAAATGAAAGAAATGACACAGAATACTATTCCGACCGAAGATGAAATCGTCCAACGTGCCCGCGACTTGATCCCAATGTTGCGCGAACGGGCCGAAGCCTGCGAAAAAGCACGCATGGTGCCACCAGAAACGATTCAGGCTTTTCAGGATGCTGGCTTTTTCAAGATCACCCAGCCCAAGCGTTGGGGCGGTTACGAAATGCACCCCAACACCATCAACCGCGTCCTGATGGAGCTGGCACGCGGCTGCCCATCGAGTGCTTGGAACGTGATGGTGCTTGGCGTGCATCCGTTCGAGGTGGGTCTGCTGCCTGAGCAAGTGGGTGACGAGCTCTGGGGCCAAGACAACACGAAACTGGTTTCTTCCTCCTACGCACCCTTCGGTACGGTCGAGCGTGTCGAGGGTGGTTATGTACTGAATGGCGAATGGCTCACTTCGAGCGGTTGCGACCACTGTGAAGGTGGTGCGTTTGTGGGTGGCCGCGTTAAGAACGAACAGGGTGAGATGGAGTTTCGCTCCTTCTGGATCCAGCGCCAGCAATATGAGATTGTCGATGACTGGCATGTGGTCGGCTTGGCGGGCACCGGCTCGAAAAAGCTGATCATCCAAAACGTCTTTATTCCAAGCTACCGCTGCCACGTCATTGGTGCCTATGATGAAGAGTCGCACGGCAATGTGGCTAATCTGTACAAGATGCCGTTCTTCTATGTGTTCTACGCAGCCGTCTCTTCGGTCATCGTGGGCATGGCGCGTGGCATGGTGGATCTGTATATTGAACACATGGTGCCGCGCCAGAACATCAACCAAGCGGTTGGTGCTGCGGTGAACGATCCTTTCATCAAGAGCAAGCTGGGCGAGGCTTACGCCAAGATCTTGGGGGCCTCCAGCCGTATCCTGCAAAACACCGAAGAGGCTTGGAGCTATGCCTCGCAAGGCAAGTTGGTACCGACCGATGTTCGCATTCGCCACTTTGCGTCCAACCAGTTCACGGGTGGCGATTGCTTCGATGCAGCGCATATGATCTTCAAGAAGACCTCGACCCGTGGTATCTGGATGAACAGCCCGATCCAGCGCCAGATGCGCGACATTTTGGTGGGTGCCAACCACATCACTCAAAACCAAGACAACATTGGTGATCTGCTCGGCGGCCACCTCTTGGGCAATCCGCTGCCACAACCTAACCCGTTCGGCGTGAAGCCAGCCGCGGTGGTTTAACAAGAAAAAGGAGACATGCATGGGCCAAGAAATCAACCAAAAGCTGGATTGGAAGCCAAATGCCGAACTGGCAGCACTGCCAGTGATTACGCCCGATGTACACCGCTACGGCATGCGCCACTTTGCCGTCGGTGTATCGATCATCACTGGTAAAGACGGTGACAAGCGCGCTGGCCTGACCGCCACAGCAGTGTGCTCGGTCACCGCCGATCCGCCGCGCTTGGTGGTCTTTGTCAATAAAAACGTGGTGGCCAGCGAAGTCATCATGAACAGCGGTGCGCTGTGCGTGAACATTCTGGCTGGCGACCAAGAAGAAGTGGCTAAAGCCTTTGCTGGCATGGTGAAAGAGGTGCATGGTGAAGCCCGCTTCGAGCACGGCACCTGGAGCACGCTGGTCAGCGGTGCCCCGACCTTGGACAACGCACTGGCCGCTTTTGATTGTCGCGTCATCAAGGTGTATGACGAAAGCACGCACAACGCTTTCCTGTGCGAGATCTTGGCTACGCGCGAGCGCAGCGATGGTGAAGCCTTGATCTATCTGAATGGCGCTTTCCGGCGTATTCCCCAATAAAACGACATCCATTCCACTACGCCGTACCCCCAAGGAGACTCGACATGAAGAAAAAATTGCTTGCCTTGACCATCGCCACACTGGCTACCGCTCCAGCCTTTGCTGACATCAACGTGGGTGTGATCGCCTCATTGACCGGCCCAGCCGCCGCACTGGGTGCCGAAACCAAGAAGGCGGTGGCGATGCTGCCAACGACGGTGGGGGGTGAAAAAATCAATTTCATCCTGCTAGACGATGGCACGGATCCGACCAGCGCCGCCAAGAATGTGCGCAAGCTGATCTCCGAAGACAAGGTGGATGCCATCCTTGGCCCCAACCTGATCGTCACGGCCAACGCGATGGCCGACATTGCCAACAGTGGGCAAACTCCGATGGTGTCTGTAGCGCCGCTGGAGGTGGTGGGCGATAAGCGCACTTATATCTTCCGCAGCGAGCCCGCCGCTGACCTGATGGTCAACCGGGTGGTCGCCGACATGCTGGAAAACGGGGCCAAGACGGTTGGTTTTATCGGTTTCTCGGACTCTTGGGGTGAATTGCTGCTCAAGGCGCTGCAAAAGGCGACCGAGGGCAAAATGCAGATCGTTGCTACCGAGCGTTATGGCCGCGCTGACCCCAGCGTGCAGGCACAGGTGCTGAAGGTGATCGCGGCCAAGCCGGATGTGGTCTTCGTAGGTGCATCGGGTACGCCCGCTGCCATGCCGCAAATCACACTGCGTACGCGCGGCTACAAAGGCGCTATCTACCAATCGCATGGCGTGACCAACAAAGAGTTCTTGCGCGTTGGTGGCAAGCAAGTCGATGGCGCACTGATTCCGGTTGGGCCAGTGCTGGTGGCTGAGCAACTGCCTGACAGCCATCCGAACAAAAAGACGGCCACCGCCTTCATCAAGGAACTCGAAGCCAAGCACGGCCCGGATTCACGCTCTACCTTTGCTGGTGCGACTTGGGATGCCTGGTTGCTGGCCCAGAATGGCATTGTGGCTGCACAGAAAGCCAAGCTGAAGGCTGGCACACCAGAATTTCGCAACGCCGTGCGCGATGGCATCGAGAAGACTACGAAGCTGGTGGGTACCAACGGCGTGTACTCGATGAACGCCAAAGACCATGCTGGCTACGATGCCAGCGCCATTGTTCTGATCAAGGTGGAAAACGGCCAATGGAAGCTGGTTAAGTAAGACCACTGACCGCCTGTCCTTTTTTCCTTGTTTCACCGTCGACCGCAGCAAGGAGGTGTTGAGCCTCCTTGCTGTGTTGTTCGTTCAGGAGTCCTTTGATGGATGCATCAATCTTTGCCCTGTTGGCGCAGGACGGCATTACCAACGGCGCGATTTACGGCCTGTTAGCGCTGGCGCTCGTTTTGGTTTTTGCTGTAACCCGAATCATTTTCATCCCGCAGGGCGAGTTCCTGGCTTGGGGTGCTTTGACCATGGCCGCGCTGGAAACCGGCCATATCCCTGGCACGATCTGGCTGCTACTGGGCTTTGGCATCATCACGCTGGCGACCGATGTGATCGCCAATCCACCTGGGCGCAAGCAACTCGGCAAGTCGCTGCTGTGGAACCTCGCCTATCCGGTAGCCATCGCAGGCCTGCTGTTCGTGTTGCCATTGCAAGCGATGCCACAACTGGTCAAAGCGGTGCTGGCACTGCTGATTGTGGTGCCACTCGGGCCCATGATTTACCGCGTGGCTTTCCAGCCAGTGGCAGAAGCATCGGTGCTAGTCCTATTGATTATTTCGGTCGCCTTGCACCTGCTGATGGTTGGCTTGGGCTTGGTTCTGTTTGGGCCAGAAGGTTCGCGCACTGCACCCTTCAGCGAGGCACAGATTGAACTGGGCACGCTGATGATCGGTGGCCATACCATCGCCGTGCTGCTGGCTGCTGGGCTGTTAATTGGTGGGCTGTTCTTTTTCTTCAACCGCACACTGTCTGGCAAAGCCTTGCTGGCTACCGCCATCAACCGCAACGGTGCCCGCCTGATGGGCATTTCGCCAGCGCTGGCAGGCCGCCAGACCTTTTTGGTTGCGGCGCTGATTGGTGTGTTGTCTGGTTTGCTTGTCGCACCGCTGACAACGGTCTATTACGACTCGGGCTTTTTGATTGGCTTGAAAGGCTTCGTTGCGGCCATCATCGGTGGCCTGGCTTCGTACCCGCTGGCCGCAGGCGGCGCGATCATTGTCGGTCTGCTGGAATCGTTCTCGTCTTTCTGGGCCAGCGCCTTTAAGGATGTGCTGGTGTTCACGCTGATCATTCCCGTGTTGGTCTACTTGTCGTGGTCAACGCACCATGTCGAGGAAGAAGAGCACGGTCATGTCAGCACCAGCAGCACAGGCAAGGGCTGGATTGACCCCCGTTGGGCGCTGGCAGTCTTCTTGGTGGCCCTGCTGGCTGCACCTTTGTTGCTGCCCGAGTTCTACGTCACATTGCTCAACTATGTCGGCCTGTCGGCACTGGTGGCGCTGGGGCTGGTGCTGCTGACGGGTGTGGGCGGCCTGACCTCCTTCGGCCAAGCCGCTTTCGTTGGCCTCGGGGCCTACACCACTGCTTGGCTGACCGCTGGTAGCAACTTACCGGGCTGGTTGACCTTCAGCGCTGGTGCGTCCCCGTGGATCGCCTTGCTGCTTGGTCTGCTGATTACGGCAGCGGTCGCGATTTTCCTGGGCTCGGTCACGCTCAAGCTGTCGGGTCACTACCTACCGCTGGGCACGATGGCCTGGGGCATTAGCTTGTACTTCCTGTTCGGCAATATGGAATTCCTCGGCGGCCACGCTGGTTTGTCCGACTTGCCAGCCATCAGCCTCTTTGGCTTTGAGCTGATTGACAACCGCTATTACTACTACTTGGTTTGGGCTTTCGTGCTAGCGGCCCTGTTCACGACCAAAAACCTGCTGGACTCGCGCGAAGGCCGTGCCATCCGTGCGCTCAAGGGTGGGGTGGTGATGGCCGAGGCCATGGGCGTGGACACCTCGCGTGCGCGCATGGTCATTTTCTTGCTCGCCGCACTGCAAGCCTGTGCCGCTGGTTGGCTGTATGCCCATTTGCAGCGTTTTGTGAACCCGACACCATTTGGCCTGCACATCGGTATTGAATACCTGTTCATGGCCGTCGTCGGGGGGGCTGGACAAGTCTGGGGCGCACTGGTGGGTGCAGGTGTGATCACGGTGCTCAAGCAATGGTTGCAAGACATTCTGCCCAAGTTGTTCGGCTCGGCGGGTCACTTTGAAGTCATCATTTTTGGCTTGTTGATGATCGTGGTGCTGCACAAGGCCCGTGATGGCTTGTGGCCGCTGTTGGCGCGTTTGGTGCCGGTCAAGCACCAGCCTAAGAATATCGACACCAACGCCGAGCCGCTGCCCAAGAAGGTACAGCCACCGCATGGCGAAGTCATTTTGGAGGCGAAGAACGTCACGCGCAAGTTTGGTGGCTTGGTGGCTAACAACAACATGAGCCTGCATGTAGAGGCAGGTGAAATCCTCGCGCTGATCGGCCCCAACGGGGCTGGCAAGAGCACGATGTTCAACCAGCTCTCGGGCGTGGACACCCCCACCTCTGGCGATGTGTTGTTCCGTGGTCAATCGGTGGCTGGGCGCAGTTCACGCGAAATTGCCGCACTGGGCATGAGCCGCACCTTCCAGCATGTGCGCCTGTTACCCAATATGAGCGTGCTTGAGAACGTGGCCATCGGTGCCCATCGGCGCGGCAGCCAAGGCGTGCTGCCGGCGGCTTGGCGGCTGGATCGGGCTGAAGAAGCACGTCTGCTGCGCGAAGCAGCCATCCAAGTGGAACGCGTCGGTCTGGGCGAGTTCATGCATGTCGAGGCGGGTAGTCTGGCACTGGGCCAACAACGCATCTTGGAAATTGCCCGCGCGCTCTGCTCCGACCCGTGCCTGCTGCTGCTCGATGAGCCAGCTGCTGGTTTGCGCCTGAAAGAAAAGCAAGCGCTGGCCGAGCTGCTCAAGCGTTTGAAGTCAGAAGGCATGGCGGTGTTGATTGTCGAGCACGACATGGACTTTGTCATGAATTTGGTTGACCGTGTCGTCGTCATGGAGTTTGGCGAGAAGATCGCCCAAGGCTTGCCGGAAGAGATTCAAAAAGATCCGGCGGTGCTCGAAGCCTATCTGGGAGGGGTTTGATATGGGCAAGAACATCTTGGAAGTGAAAGACCTGTGCGTGGCCTACGGCAAGGTCGAGGCGGTCAGTAAAGTCAGCCTAGAGGTTGGCGAGGGAAAGATCGTCACCGTGATTGGCCCCAACGGCGCTGGCAAGACAACGACGCTATCGGCCATCATGGGGCTGTTGCCGTCCTCCGGTCAAGTTACCTTCGACGGCTGTACTGAGCAAGAGCCCGAAGTCGAGCGCATGGTGGTGCGTGGCCTCAATTTGGTGCCAGAAAAGCGCGAGTTGTTCGGCACCATGACGATTGAGGACAACCTGTTGTTGGGCGCGTTCCAGCGCAACCGCATGGGACACCGCGATCACGCGCAAACGATGGAAGAGGTCTATGCCCTGTTCCCACGCCTGAAAGAGCGCCGTCTGCAACAGGCCGGAACCATGTCAGGCGGTGAGCGCCAGATGCTGGCGGTGGGCCGTGCGCTGATGGCCAAACCCAAGCTGCTGATGCTCGACGAGCCAAGCCTGGGCTTGGCCCCACTGATCGTGCGCGAGATTTTCCGCATCATCAGCGAACTGCGTCGGCGTGGCGTATCCATCTTGCTGGTAGAGCAAAACGCCCGTGCCGCTTTGCAGGTGGCTGACTACGCCTATGTGCTGGAAAACGGTGCGGTAAAGATGCAAGGCGAGGCAGAAATGCTGCGCAATGACCCGCGCGTCATCGAAAGTTACCTCGGTTTGGCCAGCAAGCACCAAGAAATGCTGTCAACCTGATACCCATCCAAAGAAACGATCTCCCATGCAAGCCCTGCACATCATTGACGAAGAGCACCAGTCACTGGCAGCCATCCTGCACGCCGTCCGCTTTATGCTCAAGGAAGTTGCGGCTGGCAAGCTGCAACCCGACCTCAAGCTATTTCAAGCGATGGTGCATTATCTCGATGCCTACGCCGAGAAGCGCCATCACCCGAAAGAAGATTTGCTGTTCAAGTTTTTGGCCAAGCGTACTGGCGAAGGGGCCGATGCGCTGGCCCAACTGGCGGTGCAGCATGGTGCAGCAGCCCAGCGCATCGCCGCCTTGCAGCAGGCGCTCGAACACTATCTGGCCAATCCGAACGATATTTCGGGCTTTGCCCAAGCGTTCGATGCCTACGCTGATTTTTACCGCAACCATATGCTGCTGGAAGAAAGCGTGGTGCTGCCGCTGATCCGCAAGTACCTCACGGCAGAAGACTGGGTCACTGTCGATGCTGAATTCGCTGCAGAAATGACCATCCATTCTGGCAAGGACGGCAAGAATGAGGATTTTGCCAACCTCTTCTCGCGCTTGGTCGATGCCGCACCAGCGCCCATCGGCTTTGGTTCCGGCCCATTTCAGGGCTGATCCGGCGCACCCACCTCCACAGACAAGGAAAACTACCCATGAGCAACGCATCCCCATTGACCGATGCCGGTACCAGTAAGTTCGTCCGCATCCAAGAGGGTGACCTCCAAGTCCAACTGCACTACAACGACTGTGGCAGCGGCACCGAGACCCTCATCCTGTTGCACGGCTCCGGCCCTGGTGCGAGCGGCTGGGCCAACTTCAGTCGCAATGTCGAGCCACTGGTGGCTGCCGGTTACCGCGTGATTTTGCTCGATTGCCCAGGCTGGAGCAAAAGCGATCCCATCGTCTGCACTGGCTCGCGCTCCGAGCTGAACGCCCGCGCTATCAAGGGCTTCATGGATGCGCTTGGACTGGAGACGGCACACCTGATCGGCAACTCGATGGGCGGGCACAGTGCTGTCGCCTTTGCACTCGCTCATCCAAGCCGCGTTGGCAAGCTGATTTTGATGGGCGGTGGCACAGGTGGCCCAAGCCAATTTGTGCCAATGCCGACCGAAGGCATTAAGCTGCTGCAAAAGCTCTATCGTGAACCCACCATTGAGAACCTGAAGGCGATGATGGCCGTCTTCGTTTTTGACAGCAGCAGCCTGACCGATGCGCTGTACCAGGCCCGCCTGGACAACATGCTCGCGCGCCAAGATCACCTAGAAAACTTCGTTAAGAGCCTGGCCGCCAATCCCAAGCAGTTCACCGACTACGGCCCACGCTTGGGCGAAGTCAAAGCCCAAACCCTGGTCATTTGGGGCCGCGACGACCGTTTTGTGCCCATGGACATTGGGCTGCGTCTGCTTTGGGGCATCCCGAACGCCGAACTGCATATTTTCAATAAGTGCGGTCACTGGGCGCAGTGGGAGCATGCCGACAAGTTCAACCGCATGGTGTTGGACTTCCTGCAGCACTGAATCTGCCTGCACCGGCCACTTTATCTGTTTTTTGAGAGAACGAAATTGAGCAACAAAATCAAATGTGCCCTGATTGGGCCTGGCAACATTGGTACCGACCTGCTGGCTA
>CAYZGT010000007.1:0-118351 GCA_964478155.1 uncultured Simplicispira sp. | reverse complement strand
GCCGCCAATGCGCCTACTGCGATGCCAAGGATGTGCCGCTGCAAATAGAGCATATGCACCCTAAAGCGCAGGGTGGCAGCAACCGAGCCTCTAACCTGACCTTGGCTTGCCGCTGCTGCAACCAGCAAAAAGCCACTCGCAGTGTGGAAGAATTTTTAGCCAAAGACAAAAAACGCCTCACCCACCTTCTGGCCCATGCCAAAGCCCCATTGCGCGATGCCGCCGCCGTTAATAGCATGCGCTGGGCGCTGGCCAATGCCCTCAAAGCCACCAGCCTACCCGTAGAACTGGCCTCTGGTGGCCAAACCAAATTCAACCGCTGCACGCTAGGCATTCCGAAAACGCACGCGCTCGATGCAGTGTGCGTTGGGAAAGTAGAGTTCACCCAGCAGTGGCAACGGCCTACGCTGCTTATCAAAGCCACCGGCAGGGGCAGTTACCAATGCACGCGCCTGAATAAATTTGGTTTCCCCCGTAGCTACCTGATGCGCCAAAAACAAGTGCATGGTTTTGGTACCGGCGACATGGTACGTGCTGTGGTGCCTTCAGGAGTCAAAGCTGGTGTCCATCTGGGGCGGGTAGCTGTCCGCGCCAGTGGCTCGTTCAATATCCAAAGCTACCGGGATGGCAAATCAACGGTAGTGCAAGGCATTAGCCACAAGCATTGTCGCGTGATACAGCGTGGTGATGGCTATGGCTATTTTATTAACCGGGCTACTGAACGGATGTGAGTAGGTAACAGCCCAAAGCAAGGAACGCTGCGCGTTCCGCGCTCTACCTCCCCGGCATGAATGCCGAGGTTTCACGCGCAAACTGATGAAAACGGACTTACCAGACCCGTTCAAGATAGGTCGCCCACTGGGCTGCTTGCTACTGGCACTCCTGACCTGTGCATCGGCCCAAGCTGACGAAAGTGAGGAGGCCACAACCAGCCGAGGCTTGCGCTTGTCTGGTTTTGGCACGCTGGGGCTGACGCACCACAACAACCGCGACGTGGGTGTCATTTCATCGTTTGGGCAAGAGTCGCCCGCCTATGACGGGCTTTCTGAAAACCTGGACAGCGTGTTAGGGGCACAACTCAATTGGCAGGCCACGGATGACACCTCCTTTGTGCTGCAAGCAGCAGCCCGGGCCGGAGAGGGCATGAAGCCCGAAGTGCGTATGGGCTATATGCGCCAACAATTTGGCCAAAATCTGTCTGTGCGCTTGGGCCGCTATCGCAGTGCCTTGTTTTTTGATGCCGATGTGACGGAAATTGGCTATGCCAACCTGACGGCCCGCAAGCCACTGCCGGTGTACTGGATCAGCAACAATGTGGCATCGATTGATGGGGTCGATGTGCAATGGCACCACACCAGCGGCAATGCGGGGTGGTTGCTGGATGTGTATGCAGGCCAAGCCCATGCCAAACAAAATTGGCCCTTGATCAAGGGCACCACCAAACTCAAAGACATCCGAGGCTTTGCCCTGACGTATATGCTATCGAACGTGTCTTTGCGTGCCTCCAGAACTTGGGTGGGCGAATACACCGTGCAGTCACGGCAGGTCGATCAAATCAACGCAGGCTTACAGCAAACCGCTGGGGGACTGGCCACATTGGCTGCCACACCCATATTGCCGCCCCCCATGCGGGCCCAGCTAGCAAGTCGGGCAGCCGAATTGTCCAGCTATACCAGCCCGTTTGACAACCGCCCCATTTACACCAGTTTGGGTATCAACGTGAATTGGAATAACTGGTCGCTGATGGGCGGCTGGGTTGGTTTTGATTCGCAATCGGCCATGATTGGCAAATACGACAGCTACAGCCTGACGCTAGGCCGCAGCATTGGCAACATCACGCCCTATATTGAATTGGCGCAGCAGCGCCGCTCTAATCCTATTTTCAATACCGCTGCCTTGAGCCCCACCGGTCTGAGTCCACAGCTGGATACTGGTTTGGCACAAATGCAAGGTTTACTGTCTGAAGCAGCACAGTTTGCCGATTTTTCCATGCGCTCCGCCAGTGTGGGTATGCGCTGGGATGTCCAAAAAGACCTGGCTTTGAAGCTGCAATACGACCGTATCAAAACCCCAAGTCCCTACCGTGCTGCCGGTTTAGCCACCAATACGCTGCCCATTCGCAACAAAGTGCATTTGCTCTCTGTGGTGTTGGACTTCGTTTTCTAAGGACACGGCATGAAACACTTTCACATTGCATTGTTAGGATGCTGCATGGCTACTGGTGCCTGGGCGCAAAGTCCTGTGGTCGTGATTGCCAACCCGAGCGTGGCCGTTGAAAAAATAGATGCCAACCAAGTCACACAAATTTTTCTCAAGCAAATCCAGACTTGGCCCGATGGCAAGGCGATACAGCCCATCGACATCAAAGAAGGCTCACCACTGCGCACCGAGTTCTACAGCAAAGTGGCTGGACGCAGTCCGGGGCAAATGCGCGCCTATTGGGCGCGTCAGGCCTTCACGGGCATGGGCTTTGCACCCAAAGAGTTTGCCACGGCTGACGATGTGAGCAAAGCCGTACAAACCACGCCGGGAGCCATTGGCTACATCGATAAAAAAAGTGCCGTAGGTAGCGCCAAAATCGTATTGCAACCGGGTGAGTAATACCCATACCCGTAGGGCAGCAGAGTACCCCAATTGAAGCAGCCGCCAGCACTGGCCAGTGCTGGCGGCTGCTTCTACGACAAGCCCGTCTATGGGCAGCAATCGATGCTTAGCGTGGCAGGCTGGATTGGCCCATCAGGAAGCTATCGACGGCGCGTGCCGCTTGGCGGCCTTCACGGATCGCCCACACCACCAAGGACTGCCCCCGGCGGATGTCACCCGCCGCAAACACTTTAGCCACATTGGTGGCATAGCCACCATTGTCTTCAGTGCTGGCGCGGGCGTTACCACGGGCATCTTTGTCAATGCCGAAGGCATCCAACACCGCGGCTACCGGGCTAACAAAACCCATCGCCAGCAACACCAGGTCTGCTGGGTAGTGTTTTTCCGTACCCGGAATTTCTACCAACTTGCCGTCTTTGAGCTCGACTTGCACCGTGGTTAGGCCTTTGACCTTGCCCTTTTCACCGATGAACTCTTTGGTGGAAATAGCAAACTCACGCACGCAACCTTCTTCATGGCTAGAGCTGGTGCGCAGCTTGAGCGGCCAATAGGGCCAAACCAGTGGTTTGTTTTCTTGCTCAGGGGGCATGGGCATGACTTCAAATTGGGTCACGCTGGCTGCGCCGTGGCGGTTGCTGGTACCCACGCAATCGCTGCCGGTGTCACCACCGCCAATCACAATCACATGCTTGCCATCGGCGCGCAGTTGGCCTTTGAGCTTGTCGCCTCCATTGACTTTGTTTTGCTGGGGTAAGAATTCCATTGCGAAGTGAATGCCGTCCAAATCGCGGCCCGGCACGGGCAAATCGCGCGATTGCTCGGCACCACCCGTCAGCAGCACAGCATCAAACTCGGCTTGCAGTTGCGCCGGGCTGATGGTCTCTTTGGCCCAGTTGGTCACTTTGCTGCCTTTGCCCAAGCCTTCTTTCGGGTCGGCCACCAACACGCCGGTGCGGATGGTCACGCCTTCGGCTTCCAATTGCTTGGCACGGCGGTCAATGTGCGATTTTTCCAGCTTGAAGTCTGGGATGCCATAACGCAGCAAGCCACCGATACGGTCGTTCTTCTCGAACAAGGTCACGTCATGGCCGACGCGGGCCAGTTGCTGTGCAGCGGCCATACCGGCAGGGCCAGCACCGACCACGGCCACTTTTTTGCCGGTTTTTTGCGCGGCGGGTTGCGGCTGCACCCAGCCGTTCTCCCAAGCTTTGTCGATGATGGCGTGCTCAATGCTCTTGATGCCGATAGGCGCGCCATTGATGTTGACCACGCAAGCGGCCTCGCACGGAGCGGGGCAAATGCGACCCGTGAACTCCGGGAAGTTGTTGGTGCTGTGCAGCACCTCAATCGCGTTCTTCCAGTCGCCGTGGTACACCAGATCGTTAAAGTCTGGAATGATGTTGTTCACTGGGCAGCCATTGTTGCAAAACGGCGTGCCGCAGTCCATGCAGCGTGCGCCCTGCACTTTGGCTTGTTCCGGTGTCAGGGCAATGACGAACTCTTTATAGTTCTTGAGCCGCTCGGACACGGGCAGGTAACCCTCTTCGATGCGCTCGTATTCCAAAAAGCCAGTGGTCTTTCCCATGATGAATCTGTCCTTGAATCTGTGTTCGTGAGAATGCAGCGCGCTTATTGGGCAGCGACTGCGCTGGCCACAGCTTGGGATGCCTGCTGGGCTTGGCGCTCATGGATTTCGGCCAGTGCGCGTTGGTACTCGGTGGGGAATACCTTGACGAACTTGGCACGCGCAGCTGCCCAGTGATCCAGCAGATCGCGGGCACGTTGTGAGCCTGTCCAGCGGCTGTGCGCTTCGACCAAGCTACGCAGCAGTTGGTCATCGCTTTGGCCCTTGTGCCAGATGGCCGGATTGACCGTGGCGACAAATTCGTCGTGCGGCAACACCTTCTCGAGCTTGACCGACGCTTTGTTGCAGCGCTGGGCGAATTGGCCGTCTTCGTCGTACACATAGGCCACGCCACCGCTCATACCGGCAGCAAAGTTGCGCCCGGTTTTGCCCAACACCACCACGGTACCGCCCGTCATGTATTCGCAGCCGTGGTCGCCCACGCCTTCGACCACCGCGGTGGCTCCCGACAGACGCACGGCAAAGCGTTCACCGGCCACACCGCTGAAGAAGGCTTCGCCGGTAGTGGCACCAAACATCACAGTGTTACCCACGATGGTGTTACGCACGGCCTCGCCGCGGAATTCGTGGCTAGGACGCACCACCACCCGACCACCCGACAGCCCCTTGCCGGTGTAATCGTTGGCTTCGCCAGTCAGATTGAGCGTAATGCCTTGGCACAAGAAGGCACCAAACGACTGACCACCCGTACCTTCAAAATGGATGCGAATGGTGTCATCGGGCAAGCCTTCGGGGTGTACCTTGGTCACGGCACCGGACAACATCGCCCCCACAGAGCGATTGACGTTGCGCGCCACTTCCATGATGCGCACCGGCTCGCCTTGCTCAATCGCAGGCTTGCAGCGCTCAATCAGTTTCACATCCAATGCTTTTTCCAGCAGGTGGTCTTGCTTTTCGGTGTGGTAACGCGACACATCGGCAGGCACGGCAGGCTCGGCAAACAAGCGCGAGAAATCCAAGCCTTGGGCTTTCCAGTGTTCGATGCCCTTGCGGGTGTCGAGCAAATCAACCCGGCCAATCAGCTCGTCAAACTTGCGGATGCCCAGCTGCGCCATGATTTGGCGGGCTTCTTCGGCCACAAAGAAGAAGTAATTGACCACATGCTCAGGCTTGCCGGTGAACTTCTTGCGCAACACCGGGTCTTGCGTGGCCACGCCCACCGGGCAGGTGTTCAGGTGGCATTTACGCATCATGATGCAGCCTTCCACCACCAACGGTGCGGTGGCAAAGCCAAATTCATCTGCACCCAACAAAGCACCAATCACCACATCGCGGCCAGTCTTCATTTGACCGTCGGCTTGCACACGGATACGGCTACGCAGGCGGTTCAGCACCAAAGTTTGCTGGGTTTCGGCCAGACCGATTTCCCACGGGCCACCCGCATGCTTGATGGACGACCAAGGCGATGCGCCGGTACCACCATCGTGACCGGCAATCACGACGTGGTCGCTCTTGCACTTGGCGACACCCGCAGCCACCGTGCCCACGCCCACTTCTGATACCAGCTTGACCGAGATGTCGGCATGTGGAGCCACGTTTTTCAGGTCGTGGATCAGTTGGGCCAAATCTTCAATCGAGTAAATATCGTGGTGCGGTGGTGGCGAAATCAGGCCAACACCGGGTACCGAGTGGCGCAGGAAGCCGATGTAATCGGATACCTTGCCGCCAGGCAGCTGGCCGCCTTCGCCGGGCTTGGCCCCTTGGGCCATTTTGATCTGAATTTGGTCGGACGAGGACAGGTACTCTGCCGTGACACCAAAGCGGCCCGAGGCGACTTGCTTGATCTTGGAACGCAGGCTGTCACCCGCGCGCAGCTCAATATCGCTTTCCACCTTGTCGGCCCCAATGATGGAGGCCAAGGTTTCGCCTTGTTGGATTGGAATGCCCTTGAGCTCGTTGCGGTAGCGTTTCGGGTCTTCGCCGCCTTCGCCGGTGTTGCTCTTGGCACCAATGCGGTTCATGGCCACGGCCAAGGTGGCGTGGGCTTCGGTCGAGATAGAACCGAGCGACATGGCCCCGGTCGCAAAACGCTTGACGATTTCTACCGCTGGCTCGACCTCGTCCACCGGAATGGCTTTGGCCGGGTCAATCTTGAACTCGAACAAACCGCGCAGCGTCATGTGGCGCTTGGTTTGGTCGTTGATGATTTGCGCGTACTCTTTGTAGCTGTTGAAATTGTTGCCACGGGTGGAGTGTTGCAATTTGGCAATCGCATCAGGGGTCCACATGTGCTCTTCACCTCGGGCGCGCCAAGCGTATTCACCACCGGCATCGAGCATATTAGCCAGCACTGGATCATCCCCAAAAGCTGCGCGATGGGTGCGGATGGCTTCTTCGGCAATCTCAAAAATGCCAATGCCTTCCACGCGGCTGGCGGTGCCAGTGAAGTACTTGTCCACGGTGTCGGTGTTGATACCCACGGCCTCAAACAGCTGTGCGCCGCAGTAACTCATGTAGGTAGACACGCCCATCTTGGACATGATCTTGGACAGACCCTTGCCGATGGCCTTGACGTAGTTGTAAATGGCCTTCTCGGGCGAGAGGTCACCGCCGAGTTCTTTGTGCATCTCGGCCAAGGTTTCCATGGCGAGATAGGGATGGACAGCCTCGGCACCATAGCCCGCCAACACGGCAAAGTGGTGCACTTCGCGCGCGGTGCCGGTTTCGACCACCAAACCAGCACTGGTACGCAGCCCTTCACGCACCAAATGTTGGTGGATGGCAGACAAGGCCAGCAAGGCAGGGATGGCCACTTGCTGGGCCGACAAATGGCGGTCGCTGATGATGAGAATATTGGCCCCACCCTTGATTTGATCGACGGCCTGCGCGCACAGCGAGGCCAGCTTGGCTTCTACGCCCTGCTTGCCCCAAGCCAGTGGGTAGGTGATGTCAATGGTGGCGCTCTTGAACTTGCCGTGCGTATATTGCTCGATGTCGCGCAGCTTGGCCATGCCCGCAAAATCCAGCACCGGTTGGCTCACTTCCAAGCGCATGGGCGGATTGACTTGGTTGATGTCCAGCAGGTTGGGCTTGGGGCCAATGAAGCTGTTGAGCGACATGACGATGGCCTCGCGGATCGGATCGATCGGCGGGTTGGTCACTTGCGCAAACATCTGGCGGAAGTAGTTGTACAAGGGCTTGTTTTTGTCCGACAGCACGGCCAGCGGGCTGTCGTTGCCCATCGAGCCGGTGCCTTCTTCGCCGTTTTGCGCCATCGGGGCCAGCAAGAACTTGATGTCTTCTTGCGTGAAGCCAAAAGCTTGTTGGCGCTCCAACAAAGCCAGTTCAGAAGCAGCGGGCTGCACGTCTGCCGGAGCCTGCAAAGCATCGAGCTTGATGCGCAGGTTTTCAATCCATTGCTTGTAGGGCTTGGTGTTGACGATATTGGCCTTGAGCTCGTCGTCTTCAATCAGGCGGCCTTGCTCCAAATCAATCAGCAACATCTTGCCGGGTTGCAGACGCCATTTGCGCACGATTTTGCCGTCGGGTACAGGCAACACACCGGCCTCAGAACCCAAAATGACCAAATCGTCATCGGTAATGCAGAAGCGCGAGGGGCGCAGGCCATTGCGGTCGAGCGTGGCACCAATTTGGCGACCATCGGTAAAGACGATAGAGGCCGGGCCGTCCCACGGTTCCATCATGGCGGCGTGGTATTCATAGAAAGCGCGGCGGCGCTCGTCCATCGACTCGTGCTGTTCCCAAGGCTCGGGAATCATCATCATCACGGCTTGGCTGATGGGGTAACCCGCCATCGTCAGCAGTTCGAGGCAGTTGTCGAAGGTAGCGGTGTCGGACTGACCAGCAAAGCTGATGGGATAGAGCTTTTTCAGGTCTTCGGCCAGCACCGGCGAGGCCATCACGCCTTCACGGGCCAGCATCCAGTTGTAGTTGCCACGCACAGTGTTGATTTCACCGTTGTGCGCCACATAGCGGTAGGGGTGGGCCAGCGGCCACTCGGGGAAGGTGTTGGTAGAGAAACGCTGGTGTACCAAACCGATGGCGGACACGCAGCGCTCATCGGCCAAATCTTTGTAGTACACGCCCACTTGGTCGGCCAGCAACAGGCCCTTATAGACCACCGTGCGGCTGCTCATGCTAGGCACGTAGTATTCTTTGCTGTGTTGCAGCTTGAGGGCTTGGATGTTCGCGCTGGCGGTTTTGCGAATCACGTAGAGCTTGCGCTCTAGGGCATCTTGCACGATCACATCGTTGCCACGGCCAATGAAGACTTGGCGCAAGAGTGGTTCTTTTTCGCGCACGGTGGGCGACATCGGCATATCGCGGTTCACCGGCACATCGCGCCAGCCCAGCAGTACCTGGCCTTCGGCTTTGATGGCACGCTCCATCTCTTGCTCGCACGCCAAACGGCTGGCATGTTCTTTGGGCAGGAAAATCATGCCCACGCCGTATTCACCGGCTGGGGGTAAGTTGACCCCCTGCTTGGCCATTTCTTCGCGGTAGAGCTGGTCTGGAATTTGGATCAGGATACCCGCGCCATCGCCCATCAGTGGATCTGCACCCACCGCACCCCGGTGATCGATGTTTTCCAGAATTTTCAGCGCTTGGGTAACGATGTCGTGGCGCTTTACGCCCTTGATGTGGGCCACAAAGCCCAGCCCGCAGGCATCGTGCTCTTGGGCCGATGAATACAAACCGTGTTGTTGCAGATGTTGGATTTCGGCAGCCGTGGTCATGGGCGCATTCCTCATTGTTTTCGCAGGGATCTATAGCGTAGTGCAATGCAGCAAATTTGTGCAAGCAATTTAATTGGGGTCAGATTGGAATTTTCCAAATAGATAAATTCTTTTTATTTAATCAGGGACATATCAAAAACCATAGCATCACCCATTGATAAATAGCCGTACGAACACCGTTTATTCCTGCTCGTCGGGGTCAACGCTTGGTCTGTTGCGTGGCCTACCAGGCTTCGCCTTACTGACGCGGCGTTGCGACTTTTTTTGTAATTCGGCCACAAAACCAGCTCCACCCAAGGCCCAACCGCTGCGCGCTGCATCGCCTAAAGCAGCTTGCGTTGTCACATCTAAGCCCGCCTGAACTAAATCGCGGTAAGCAGCCTCACGTGCAAAAGGGGTGTTGCCCAGCATCCAATACAGGGCATGGGGTGTCAGCAACTTATCTTGGCGCAACCCTGTGTAATGGTTGTGACTAGACCAAAACCAATCTGCTGCTTGACCCACCACGCCCGCACGCACGGGGTTCAAGTCCATGTAGACCATGCAAGCAAGCAAATACCGTTCCGACTCGATCAAGGTAGAACGGTAACGCCCTTCCCATAAGGTGCCACTGCGGCCATGCCGTTGGTTAAAGTAGCGCACATAGCTGCGCCCGACGGCTTGCATCATTTTGGGGAGTGCCTCGGCAGTGGCGGGGGTAGCCAGCAGATGAAAATGGTTGTCCATCAGCACATAGGCATGCAAGGCCACGCCAAACTGACGGGCCTGCTCTGCCAGCAAGACCAACATGCGCTCAAAATCTCGCTGGTCGATAAAAATCGACTGGCGATTGTTACCACGCTGGATGATGTGGTGTGGGTAATCGGGCAGGGTCAGACGGGGTAGGCGGGCCATAGCGGGATCAGAAAAAAGAATCTGACCCCGATTGTTTCATAGCGTCACGCCAAACCGTGCTCCTAGCGCTTGCTCTAAACCAAACTCTTGCAAAATGGCGCGCAAGCGCTCGGCAGCGCTGCGCTTTTTTTGTCCGGTATAGCGGGCCAAGATGAGTTCGTTTTTCATGCTGTGTTCCCAGCCCACCAACTCCGTCACCGTCACTTGGTAGCCGCTGGCCTCTAGGTGTAAACAACGCAGCACGTTGGTAATTTGGCTACCCAACTCGCGCGTATGCAACGGATGTCGCCACAATTCGGCCAATGGCGTACGGGCCAATTGCAGGGCTTTGTCTTGGCGCAGGCAAGCCGCCACTTCGGCCTGACAACAGGGCACCAACACCATCGCCTTGGCTTTCTTTTGCAAACCAAAGGCGATCGCGTCATCGGTCGCGGTATCGCAAGCATGTAAGGCCGTCACCATGTCGATGCGTTCGGGCAGGTCGGTGGCCTCCGTGCTATCGGCCACCGACAAGTTAAAAAACGACATGCGCTCAAAGCCCAAGCGTTGTGCCAACTGGCAGGATTTTTCTACCAATTCGGCGCGCCACTCAATGCCATAGATATGGCCGCGCCCCAGTGCCTTGAAATACAAATCGTACAGAATAAAACCCAAATAAGATTTGCCTGCACCATGATCGGCCAAGGTAGGCGCATGGCCCTGTTGCGACAGCTCCTGCAACAGCGGCTCCATGAACTGGAACAGGTGGTAGACCTGCTTGAGTTTGCGCCGCGAGTCTTGGTTCAGCTTGCCATCACGCGTCAGGATGTGCAGCTCTTTGAGCAACTCTACCGACTGACCTGGGCGCAGCTCTTGCAATACCGTTGCTTCTGTAGGGTTTGAAGATACAGCCCGTTGTCGCTGTTGGCGCGCCTGTGGCTTGCTCATGCTGCATCCTTGTTGGTAGGCTGGCTGTGCTGCACCGGGCAACGTGCACCCACATCCAAGGCTTTCCAGCCGTCTGGCCCCAATTGGCGCAGCACTTCCATGTTGCGCTCATAAATCATTTCAGCCTCTGGAAAGGCCTCTACCGCTGCATCCAAGCTCTCTTCGCGAATCAAATGCAAAGTGGGATAAGGCGCACGATTGGTCGCATTGGTAATGTCATCGACTTCTGTGCCTTCAAACTGAAATTGCGGATGAAAGCTGGCAATTTGCAGAATACCACCCAGATCCAAGACATCCAGCATCTCGTCGGCCAGCTCTAAAAAATCATTGAAGTCTAAAAAATCTTCCATGCAGTCTGGCAGCATGAGCAAGGTGGTGTCGCGTTTTTCCGGCGAGGCCTCGGCCAGCGCTTCCAATTCGCGCTGCAAATCTTGCAATACCCCCCGCCCATCGGTGGCATGGCTGACGGCATAGTGGATTTGTCCCTTTACATGCACCCCTTTGGCAAACGGGCATAAATTCAGGTCAATCACAGCACGCTCTAGCCAACGCACCATATCTTGCACCACGATCGCATCGCGGGCAGCCAAATCGGCAATCGATAAGGCCGAAGACGCAACAACATCAGACATAGAGGGCACTCGCTTAAAGGAAACGGCTCGGCTGCTGCACCAACAACTTGGCCAGCTCATCCATCAAACCCACAGTGACCTTGGCAGCAGGCCACAACGTATCTTGCACACCAAAACCCGACACCGTCACCAATCGAAAGGCCACCATACCTTGGTCGTGGTTGGGAGTGATGGTGACATAACCGCGCGCCTCGGTTTGGTAGTCAAAACGGTAGGCTTGCAAGGTATTCTTTTCTGGATGGCGGATGTCATGGCGCTCATGCGGAACGCTGGCACCACGCAGAGAGGTTTCCACCCGTTGTAAATCAGGCGGAAAATTGACCGTCATGCTGCCACTGCGGTTAGCCCCTGGTTTGGGCTGCAACTTCCAACCTATGGCAATGTAATCAAACACATCGCGGTCGCGTAGTTTTTTCTTGCGCGCATCGGCCCGAAAATCTACCAACTGCATAGCTGGCCAAGGCGTTTTCCCATCCAAGGACAGCTTAGGGCCATCGGGCAGCAACACATTGAGTTGTGGTGCCAACTCTTGCAGATAACGCCAAGCCTCTTTACAAGCCAATTCGGTGGCTTGGGTATTCTGCTCCACGCCTTGGATTTGTTGCTCGCGCTGGCTTTGCACCGCACTGGCTTGGGATTTCAATTGGTTTAAAAAACTCATGTCCGTTTTTTACAGAAAATGCTATTTCGTGTGGGGTGCCATCGATGCTTTAGGCGCAGCAGGCATCTATCACTTCACGCACCAGCGCATCAGGGGCGGCCCGCATCACCGCTTGGCCGGGGCCATCGATCAACACAAAACGAATCTCACCGCCTTCAGCCTTCTTATCGACCCGCATCAGCTCTAAGTAGCGCCCGGCGTTGTCAGCAACATCTAGCACCGGGCCACGCACTGGCAAACCTGCCCGCTGCACCAAGGTGGTGAGGCGTGCCACAAAGGCGGCATCCACCAATCCCAAACGGCAAGACAATTCTGCCGCCATCACCATACCAGCGCCCACCGCTTCGCCATGCAGCCAAGCGCCATAGCCCATACCAGCCTCGATGGCATGACCAAAGGTATGACCAAAATTCAAAATAGCCCGCAAGCCAGACTCGCGCTCATCCTGCCCAACCACCCACGCTTTGATTTCGCAACTGCGGCGTACGGCATGCGACAGTGCTGGCACATCCCGGGCCCGTAAAGCATCAACATGGTTTTCTAGCCAATCCATGAAAGCCATATCAGCAATCGGGCCATATTTAATCACTTCGGCCAAGCCAGCACTGAGTTCGCGTGCGGGCAAAGTGTTTAAGGTAGATAAATCACACAACACCAATTGGGGCTGGTAAAAAGCACCAATCATGTTTTTGCCCAAGGGGTGGTTGATAGCGGTTTTGCCACCTACCGACGAATCGACCTGCGCCAGCAGTGTCGTCGGCACCTGCACAAAGGGTACGCCGCGCATGTAGCTAGCGGCAGCAAAACCCGTCATATCACCGACCACACCACCACCCAAAGCAAACAGCACCGTTTTGCGGTCACAGCCGTGGCTCAGTAGTGCATCAAAAATTAAATTCAATGTTTCCCACGTCTTATATTCTTCACCATCAGGCAAAGCCACCACATGCACATTGGCATAACGCTGGCGCAACACGGCCCGCAAACGTTGCGCATACAAAGGAGCCACCGTGGTGTTGCTAACAATCAAGGCACTGCTAGCCGCAGGCAAATGAGCGTAAAACTCCGGCACATCCAGCAGGCCGGTACCAATGGCAATCGGATAACTGCGATCACCCAAAGCAATCGAAACCTGCTGCACTGCAGCGTTGCCATGAGAAGAAAAAGAAGAAGAGGAGGAAGTAGCAGCTTGCATGGTATGCAAGTGTAGGCCAGAGTGACCTATTTCCTCCCCTATCCACACACAGAAAAAGTGCGTCCCTCAGTCTGCCACAGGGCATTCTGGAGCAGCGGCCATTCCCGGCGCAATCACGCCGGCCAGCTCTAACTGCATGGTAATCATATTAACCAAGCTGGTGACCGAAGGGCGACCCGTCTCCACCACGTAATGCGCGGTTTCACGGTACAACGGATCCCGCTGGGTGTAAAGAGTGCGCAATTGGCCCAAGGGATTGGCCACTTGCAACAAAGGCCGGGTTTTATCGTAGCGAATACGCCGGAAGATTTCTTCCGGCGTAGAACGCAAGTAAACCACAGTGCCACGCTGATGTAAGCATTGGCGATTGGCTGGCCGCAGCACAGCACCACCGCCAGTAGAGAGCACCGCTGCCTCGGGGGCCGCAGTGAGCTCATCCAACACTTCAGCCTCTAAGTCACGAAAGCGTGCTTCGCCTTCGCGCTCAAAGAATTCTCGAATCAAACAACCAATGCGTTGCTCAATCACTTGATCCGAGTCGATAAAGGCCACCCCCAGCCGTCGGGCGAGTTGCCGCCCGACGGTGGATTTGCCGGAGCCGGGTAGGCCGACCAATGAGATCAGCATAGCCCACTCCAAACTGGCGTTTTAAGCATCAGGGCGTAACGGTCACTGCAATGGTGCTGGTGGAACCAGCAGCATCACGCACCGTCACGGTAGCAGTACCAGCTGCCAAACCAGTGATGCTCAGACCAGCTTGGCTAGACAGCGCCACTGGTGCCACTGCCGTATTGCTCGAAGACACGGTATAGGGCAACACACCACCTGTGATGGAGAAAGTACGCGAGCTACCCAACAGCACAGATGTGGCAGCACCCGCTGTGGTGGAGAGGTTGAGGCCTTGCGGGCATGTGCCTGCAACGAGGTTCATATCGCCTCTGCCATTGTCGCGAATAGTCATGGTACTGGTAGCAAAGGCACCACCAGAATCGACCACTGTCAGAACGACATTGAAGAACTCGCGAGGCAGGTATTTGCCTTGGCTGTCCACCGGATTGATACAGCGATTACCTCGTGTACCCAGACCCACGGTAAAGGTATCGGCATTCACCTCTACATTCGACAGTCCCAGATCACTGGTCAACGCACGATAGGGCGGCGTACCACCAAACACGGTCAGGGTGATAGGTGCCAAAGAGTCTTCACCTACTTCAAAGGCACTGGGCGCAAAACGCAACGAAGCTTGCTGTGCCTGTGTGGCAGTGACCGCAATGTTTAACGTTTGACCACGGCCATCGGTGACCACCAAGGTTGTGTTTCCAGCACCACGCAATGCAGCCGCCACAGTATTGTTATTCACTGTAGCTGTGGCAATACTGGGGTTAGACACCACCACAGTGTAGGGTGCCGTACCATTCTGCAAGACGAAGTACAGTGTTTCTTGCACTGCACCGGTAGCTGCAGCAGGCGCTGCCGTCATGGGAGCTACTGGCGTAGCAGCGGTGGTCACAGTGACCGTAATTGCCACCGTACTGTTATTGGCCTTGTCACGTACCGTGACTGTTGCTGTACCTGTAATAGTACCGGCCGTGACCGTGAGCTTGTTACCCGTCATGGTGGCAGTAGCCACTGCACTATTGCTGATTGCAAAATCAAAGTTGCCCGAACCACCACTCAGCAAGACATCAGCAGAAGCGCCCGACTGAAGACTCAAAGTTTGTGGCGAGGCGCTCAGGGTGGCCACAGAGGCTGCCACCACCTCTACAGGCAGTTCTACGACCTTAGAAGAGTCAGAGCGATCTCGAATCGTAATGATGGCATTACCAGCTATATCTCCAGCAGTCACCACAATAACATTCCCGGCAGCCACAGCAGTAGCCACGCTAGGATTGTTAGAGGACACAATGTAGTTACCAGAGCCCCCCGTAATGGCCAATTGGCTAGTAGCACCTGCATTAACTCGAACGGTAGCAGGCAAAACCGCCATAGCACCGCAAGTACCATTGTCAACGATAGTCACGGTGGCTATGCCTGTGGCACGTGCAGAATCTACCGCAGTGAAAGAGATTTTCTTCTCGCCATCAACACAACGGCTGCCACGCGTCCCTGTGTCCAGTTTGATTTGAATAAGCCCATCCGCACTGGGACGAAGGCATCCTGTAGTTTCAGGCTTCAAGAACGATGGATCAGAGGTAAAGAAACAAGTTTCACCGGTGGCACCAAACACAGAAAACAACAAAGGTTGGCTGTCATTTTCAGAAATCGCTAACTCACTGGGTGAAAAACGAATCGATGTAGTAGCAGTGTTGATCTCGACTGTGACGGTTGCGATTTGTCCTGCAGCATCCATCACCGAAATTTCCAGTTTAGAAGCCAGTGAACCTTGGATATGCAACTCATCACCCATCACAGTGGCAGTAATAGCAGCAGGAATGCCACCCGCAACCCGGTAGGGGGGCTGACCACCAGAAATCTTGGCAATCGCCTTAATACCCACTGGCATCACCAAATCTGTGGGGGACATACGCAGTTCTGGTGCACCCACGGTCAAAGCAACCGAAATTTCTTCACCCGCTGCATCGCGAATTAACACGGTGGTAGCACCGATGGCGACACCAGTCACTTTCCAGTGGATTGCATCTACTTTTTCAACAATAGCAACATTGCTATCACCACCTTGTACCGTATAAGGAGCACCACCGCCACCAATAGTAAAAGTACGAGCCGCACTGGAACCTACACCCACTGTCAAATCACTGGGTGCTGTCGTATACAAAGGCACGCTTGAACCAACCTGGACAGCAATTTCCACCAAAGCACCACTGAAATCCAACACACTCACTTTAGCGCTGCCTGCGGCTCTGGTACGAATAACCAAAGTGTTGCCGCTAACTTCGCCTTCAGCAATGACATGGTCACTGTTACTCACCCGATAAGGAGGAACACCACCACTGATTTGGTATTCGCGCGCAACAGCTACTGGCAGTACTAAACTGGTACCCGCAGTAGTCACCAAGGTGGGTTGATTCGGATTAGCCCCTGGAGAGCCACCATCACCACCGCCACCACCACAGGCCGCTAATGCTGCGGCCAGCATGAGTAGCAGGATTCTGAATATTTTTTGCATTTCCTATCCTATTGATGAAAAAATCTTAACGTTGCGCAGTACGCTCAGTAATGATCTTGGGAGTAATAAAAACCAGCATCTCTCGCTTAGTAGACTCTTTGGTTCTATTTTTGAAAAGATTACCCATCACTGGAATATCACCCAGCAACGGAACTTTATTTTCTTGGCTAGACTCCTCCATTTCAAAAATACCCCCAATCACGACGGTACCACCATTTTCAATTAGTACCTGAGTTTTAATGTGCTTGGTTTCGATAGCCACCCCTTGGGTCGTAGTCTCCCCCCGACTATCTTTATTGACATCCAAATCCAAAATAATATTACCCTCTGGGGTAATTTGAGGCGTAACTTCTAACTTGAGAACCGCTTTTTTGAAGGCAATCGTAGTTGCTCCGTTGGGTGCGGTAACTGCATAGGGGTATTCTGTCCCCTGTTCGATCAAGGCTTTCACCTGATCGGCCGTAATTAAACGGGGGCTAGAAACCACCTTCCCTTGACCATCGGCCTCCATGGCAGATATTTCCAAATTCAAAAATCGATTGGCCGTCGGATTAAAAATGGAAAGTGCGAAACTTGGTATAGAAGTGACACCAGACAATTGAGCAGGCAAGTTAACGAATGGTTCTGTAGTATTAGCAGCCCCAGCATTTCCGTTACTGCTAGCAATTGCATTGCTGTAGGTCGTACCAAAAGCAACACGGTTGCCACTACCAATTCCATAGCCACCTACACCACCACGCACTGCGCGCATATCAGCCCCCCCGAGTTTTACCCCTAAGGAACGGCCAAAGGTATCGCGTGCTTCGACAATACGGGCTTCAATCAACACTTGGCGTACAGCAACATCCAAACTGGCAATCAGTTGACGCACCTCTTCTAACTTACCCGGTGTATCAGAAACAAAAATTTGGTTGGTACGCGGCTCAGAAATGGCACTGCCACGCTCCGATAAAAATCTAGAGGAAGCACCGCTACTGCTACCACTGGCAGATTTTGTCAACTGATCGACGATAGCATCTGCTTTAGCGTAATTCAGCTGAAAAGACTGGGTACGTAAAGGCTCTAACTTTTGAATAGCCAATGCCGCTTCATAATCTTTTTTGGTGCGGTCATCAATTTCGTCTTTGGGTGCAATCCAGAGCACATTGCCATTTTTTCGCTGCCCTAAGCCCTTGGCCTCCATAATAATCTGCAAGGCTTGATCCCAAGGCACGTCCTTCAAGCGCAACGTCATGGAGCCAGTGACGGTATCCGATGTCACAATATTGATATTGGTAAAATCGGCAAACACCCCCAACAAGGCGCGCAAATCAATATTTTGGAAATTGAGCGATAATTTTTCGTTGCTGTACCCAGGCCCGGCTGACAATTTGCTCAAATCAATTTTTCTTTGCCGTATTTCGACGACAAATTGATTATCGCTCTGGTAGGCACTGTGTTCCCACTCGCCTTGGACATCAATATTCATTCGCACCCGATCACCCTGTGGGGTGGTGCTAATCATTTGCACTGGGGTACCAAAATCAGCGACATCCAGACGGCGGCGCAAGCCTTCAGGCAATGAGGAGTGTAAAAAATCAATGCTCAGCCCCTTGCCTTGCTGGCGCAAATCCACCCCCACTTGGTTATTGGGCAAGCTAATGATAATACGCCCGGCACCATCCGTACCACGGCGAAAATCCACATCCTTAATGGGTAAAGTTGTCGTATTCTGGTCTTCAGCAAACAGCGTTTTTTGCACTGCTGCCGTTGTGGTGGTACTAGTGACCGGCTCTAAAGTGAGCAGTACGGTTTTTCCCTGCAGTTCGGTGCGATAGCTGGTGGCCTGTTTGAGGTTCAGCACGACGCGTGAGCGCCCTTGCACCTGCACCACATTGGCCGACTTGAGATTCCCTTGGTTAATTTGCACCAAGTTACTACCCAGTGCATTGGTAGTATCTGGAAAATCGAGCGCAATGCGTGCTGGCGCTTGCGTGGCAAAGCCATGCGGCAAAGCAGCCAAGGGTTCACTCAACTCAATACGCAGCACCTCGGCACCACCTTGAATCGAACCACTGACCGATTGGATGGTTCCTTGGGCCCATGCCATGCTAGAGAGCAACGTAGCCGCAGCCACAGCTACGGCACGCTGCCATGCTGCCCCCATAACCTTGTTTTTTGGATTCATTTTTTCGCTTCCTCTTGCAGTTCCAGCGATGCAGCACGCTCTACCCAATCTCCAGTGGAGTCTTGGACAATTTCCCGCAGTTGAATGGCCGTTTCAGTAATGGCAGTGATGCGCCCATAGTTCTGCCCCAGATAATGGCCCACTTGCACTTGGTAGAGCAGGTTATCCACCCGCAACAAAGCGGTAGGTTTGCCCACTTTGTTCAAGCTGCCGACCATCGCCATGGTGTCGAGCGGAAAAGCCTCTAGCGGCTCTTTGCGCCGCGCCAACTCAGGGGCAATCAAGCCTGCATTGGCCGTCACTTGGGCCGATTCACGGCGCAAGGCTTGTACCAACTTGAGTTTGTCGAAGGGTTCAATACTGCCCTCAGCGGTGTAGGGCATGGGTTGGAATTGTTTTGGCTCCGTCAAGGGAGTCACTTTAGGCTTGGCTTGGGCGCGCTCGCGATCCATCCACTCGCGCAACTCTTGTTCGCCTGAAGACTCACAACCTACCAGTGCGACAGCACAACAAGCCAGCATCAGTATGTGCAAGGACTTCATTTTTTGGCTCCTCCGCTGGCTTTGCGCTGCGCCTGAACCTCTTCAGGGTCGAGGTAGCGATAGGTGCGGGCTGTGGCATCCATGCTCAGAGTAGGGCCGTCTTTGTCTTTCACATTCGGTGCGATCGCAATGGTGTCCATGGTGACAATGCGCGACAAGTGGGCCACATCAGCAGCAAAAGCCCCCATATCGTGGTATTTGCCAGTCACACGCACCGCAATCGGCAATTCAGCATAGTAATCGCGCACCACCACTTGACCGGGACGGAACAGCTCAAACTGCAAACTGCGGCCTAAACCCGATTGGTTGATATCAGACAACAAAGCAGCCATCTCGGCTTTGCTGGGCAATTGTTTCTCTAACTGAATCACGTACTGCTGGATTTGCTCACGCTGCTTTTTTAAGGCTTCTAAACTGACCGCCTTGATCAGCTTTTTTTGGTAGTCTGCGCGCAGGGTTTGCTCTTGGGCCCGTGCGGCTTCGAGCTCAGTCTCGTAATCCACCAGCACCGTAAACCACAGCGCCACGGCCACACCCACCGTGATAAAGATGCACAGCAGAATGCGTGGCAACACCGGCCAAACGGACGGATCTTTGGTGTCAAGGTTGGTAAATTGGCGCTGCACATCTTGCTGCAGTGCGGCAAAGTCAATTTTAGGAAGCTGCTTTTTGACCATGCTTTACTTTCCGGTCTGGGCGGCATTGCCGCCTTGGCCTGCAGTGGCTTTTTCAACTTCGCTAGCGCGCATCAGCTGAAAATTCATCTTAAAGGCGGCCACCCGGCGCTGATCTTTAGCCCCCAAAGAGACATTGCCTGCCACAATTTCCACCAACTCCGGTTTGGTCAACCAAGGGGTGTTGTTGCTCAGGTTGCGCAGCATCTCCGAGATGCGCTCGTTGGATTGGGCCATACCTTGCACAGTAACCGTGCGATCTTGTTGTTTCAGGCTGGTGACATAGACACCATCGGGCAACTGTTGTACCAGCTCGGTCAGCAAATGCACGGGTAAATTGCGGTCAGCTTGCAAGTCTTCTACTGCTTTTTGTCGCGCCGCCAAAGCCGCGATTTCTTCTTCGATGGTGGCAATTTCTTTGATTTGGTTTTCTAGTACCTTAATTTCACTTTGCAAAAAATTATTTTTCGCCTGCTGCCCGTCGATTTGCATCTGAAACCACCAGTAGATGCCGCCAGCGATCACAAGGCCCACCAAAAACGATGCAAACATCGTGGCTTGGAACAGTTCTCGCCGACGCTTGCGGGCAGCCTCCCGGTGGGGAAGTAGGTTGATCAAAATCATTGCAAAAATCTCCGCATGGCCAGCCCACAGGAGGTGAGGTAAGACGGTGCCTCACGCGCCATTTTTTTCATACGGACACCACTGCCAATTTCCATGCCCTCAAACGGGTTCACTACACTACATACCGCCCCAGCGTGTTGTGTCACCGCTTCGGTCAGGCCAGGCAAGGGGGCCGAACCTCCGGCCAACATGATGTGATCGACCCGGTTATGCGGCGTGCTGGTAAAAAAGAACTGCAATGCACGACCAATCTCTTGGGCCAAAGTCTCTACAAAGGGCTTGAGTACCGCAGAGGCGTAATCGTCGGGCAAGTCGCCATTGCGCTTCTTGCTTTCGGCTTCCTCGGGCGAGAAGCCGTATTGGCGCACGATGAGCTGGGTCAGCTGAGCTCCACCAAAAGCCTGATCGCGGTCGTACAGCACTTCCTCGTTGCGAATCACTTGCATACTGGTGGTCAAGGCCCCGACTTCAAACAATGCCACTACCGCATCGACCCCCTTATTGGGCAAGGCTTCAATCAGGCGGCTAGCAGCCAAACGGGCCGCATAGGACTCAATATCGACAATCACGGCCTTGAGGCCAGCAGCCTCCGCCAAACCTTGGCGGTCTTGTACTTTCTCGCGCCGCGAAGCGGCGATCAGCACATCCACATCGCCAGGGGAACTTTTGTTCGGGCCAACAACACAAAAGTCCAAACTGACTTCGTCTAAGGAGAATGGGATGTACTGGTTGGCTTCGGACTCGACCTGTACTTCCATTTCTTGATCTGTGAGGCCCGCAGGTAGGGTGATTTTTTTGGTAATCACCGCTGAGGGCGGTAAGGCCAAGGCGACGTTTTTGGTGCGGGTGCCGCTTTTTTTCACCAAACGGCGCAGGGCCTCGGCCACTTCGTCAAACTTTTCGATGTTGCCATCGGTGATCCAGCCCCGTTCTAGTGGCTCGATAGCGCAGCGCTCCAACACAAGACCGCCGGCCTTGTTGTGTGCCAGCTCTACCAGCTTGGCACTGGAGGAACTGATGTCAATGCCGACCAACGGGGCGGACTGTTGACTGAACAAAGCTCCCACAGAAATCAAGATGGCTCCCCTTTATGCTAAAAAAATAGGCAATGTGCTTCTGGTTTTAGCTGGATGCTATCAGTAAGATAGTTTGCCAGCAAAGGCTTTGCTGCCACGGTAGGCCCTGTTCGTTGCCAAAAGTACACGGCCCAGTAGCCAAAAACCCAAGTGTGCCATGCCACAAACCCACCACCAGCATAGGCCATGTGGGGTGTGGTGGGTGGCATCTGAAACGGCATTTTTATAATCTGGCCCTCCATTCATTCGGAGCGTTATGCCGCCCCCCGCCTCCCCCCCTGATAGCCTGCCCCCAGAGACCGCAGAAACTCCATCGGCTCCCACCACAGCACCAGCACCCAAGCCCCAGCGGCATTGGTTGTTGCGCCTGCTTTTTTGGAGCTTTGGCTTACTGCTGGCAGGCACCTTAGCTGTATTGCTGGTCGTGGGGGTAGCGCTGGCTATGGCGTACCCCAATCTGCCCGATATTTCAGATTTGTCCGATTACCGGCCCAAACTGCCGCTACGGGTCTATTCCGCAGAAGGGGCCTTATTGGGTGAATTTGGCGAAGAACGGCGCAACCTGACACCGATTGCAGACATCCCAGAGGTGATGAAAAACGCCGTGCTGGCGATTGAAGACACCCGTTTCTTTGAGCACAACGGGGTAGATTTCAAGGGCATTTTGCGCGCTGGTATTGCCAACGTCACCAAGGTCAAAAGCCAAGGGGCTTCCACCATCACCATGCAAGTGGCGCGCAATGTTTATTTGTCTTCCGAAAAAACATTCACGCGGAAAATTTACGAAATCTTACTTACCTTCAAGCTCGAACATTTACTGACCAAGAACCAAATTCTGGAGATTTACATGAACCAGATCTTCTTGGGCAACCGGGCCTACGGTTTTGCGGCTGCAGCCGAGATTTATTTCGGCAAACCACTGCAACAGGTGTCGGTGGCCGAGGCAGCCATGCTGGCCGGACTCCCCAAAGCGCCATCGGCCTATAACCCGATCAACAACCCCAAGCGAGCACGGGTGCGCCAGTTGCACATCATTGACCGCATGGAAGAAAACGGCTTCATTACGGCTGAACAGGCGATGCAGGCACGCGAAGAGCCATTGCGCATCCGCCATAACAACTCGGATGCCACACGCACCCATGCCGAATATGTGGCTGAAATGGCACGCCAGCTCATTTTTGCCCAGTATGGCAATGAAGCCTATACCCGTGGGCTGAATGTGTACACCACCCTCAATGCCTCTGACCAAGAGGTCGCCTACCAAGCGTTGCGCCGAGGCATCATGGATTACGAGCGCCGCCAAGCCTACCGAGGGCCAGAAAAGTTTGTGAGTTTGCCCAACGATGGCCCAGCCTTGGACGAGGCGATTGACGAGGCGCTGGCCGATCACCCAGACAATGGGGATGTGTTGTCCGCGGTGGTGCTGGAGGTCAATGCACGCAAAGTAGTGGCCGTGCGCAGCAACGGTGATGTACTGGAAATCACAGGCGATGGTTTGCGCCCGGTGCAATCGGGCCTGAGCAACAAGGCCCCGCCCAACATCAAACTGCGCCGAGGGGCCATCATCCGCGTCATCAAAACCGCCAAAAATACCTGGGAAGCCACACAGTTGCCAGAGGTGGAAGGTGCCTTTGTCGCGCTGGATCCACGCACTGGTGCCATTAAGGCACTAGTGGGCGGGTTTGATTTCGACAAAAACAAGTTCAACCATGTGACACAAGCATGGCGACAGCCTGGCTCTAGCTTCAAACCGTTCATTTATTCTGCTGCGCTAGAGAAGGGCTTCACCCCGGCCACCATGATCAACGATGGCCCCCTGTTCTTTGATGCGGGGGTGACAGGCGGCCAACCTTGGGAACCAAAAAACTACGATGGCAAGTACGACGGCCCCATGAGCATGCGCACGGGGCTGGCCAAATCGAAAAACATGGTTTCTATCCGCATTTTGCAAGCGGTCGGCACCAAAAATGCCCAGCAGTGGGTCTCCCGCTTTGGTTTTGATGCGGACAAGCACCCACCGTACCTGACAATGGCCTTGGGTGCGGGTTCGGTCACCCCCATGCAAATGGCAGTAGGCTATGCCGTTTTTGCCAACGGTGGCTACCGCGTCAATCCGTGGCTGATTGCCAAAGTCACCGACTACAAAGGCAAAGTGATCTCAGAAGTCCAAGCACCCGCACTGGACAAACAAGAACGTGCGATTGATGCGCGCAATGCCTTTATCACCAACAGCCTGCTGCAAGAAGTGACCCGCTCAGGCACGGCGGCCCGGGCGCAATCGACCCTCAAACGGCCCGATTTGTATGGCAAAACCGGCACCACCAACGATGCGATGGATGCCTGGTTTGCGGGCTTCCAACCCACGCTAACTGCCGTCACTTGGATTGGCTATGACACACCCCGCAACCTAGGCAGCCGCGAAACTGGCGGTGGCCTGAGCTTGCCCGTCTGGATTTCTTTTATGGGCCATGCCCTCAAAAATGTGCCGGTGATGGAACCCACCGTACCAACCGGCGTGGTACAAAGTGGCGGTGAATGGTTCTATACCGAGTATGCGCGTGGTGCTGGTATCGCTAGTGTGGGCACCGAGCCACGCACCAATAGCAATCCAGACCCAGATGCGGCACCCCAACCACCGGCCGCCGAGGAGCGCAACCGCATCATGGATCTGTTCCGCAATTAAGCAACGAAGTCCAGCGCCAACCCTGCTTGGGCGCTGGCATCGGCACTGAGGCGGGCAAAAAACTCACCACTCCCTTTGGTGCATTGCCACTGTTGGCCGTCAAAGCGGTAGTGGTAGCCGCCCGCACGGGTAGCCAGCCAAATCTCATGCAACGGTTTTTGTTGGTTAATGACAATCTGGCTGCGATTGGGAAAGGTCAATGTCACCATACCGCCGCTGCGCTGGCTGTCAATGTCGGCCTCGGTACTGTCGTTGATACGGTCACAAGAGCGCTCCACGGCCAGTAACAATTTTTCGGCTTGGTCAAGGTATTCGAGGTCGGTCATTACAATTTCACCATGTTGAAAGCGTTTCAAATTCTAGTCAGGCGCTTTGTCCTTGTTGCCAGCGTGGCAGTGACATTGGCAGCCTGCGGGCAACGTGGGCCTTTGTATTTGCCAACCCCAGCGGCACCAGCCTCCCCCCCTCCTGCAACTTCGGCTCCTGCAGCCGCTTCGGTTTCCCCATGACATCCACTGTATTGCCCGGTCATCCTTACATTGCCTATCGGGGCACTGATTTGTTCATTGAAGACGTGTCTGTGGCCGCCTTGGCACAAACGCATGGCACCCCCCTGTTTATTTATTCCACCGCCGCCATGCAAGCCGCCTTAGCCGCCTACCAACGTGGTTTTGCCGGGCGCAAGGTGCAAATTTGCTACGCCATGAAGGCCAACCCGTCGCTGGCGATTGTGCAGTTTTTTGCCCGCCAAGGCTGCGGCTTTGACATCGTCTCTGGCGGCGAGTTAGAGCGCGTGCTGGCCGCGGGTGGCGACCCCGGTAAAGTGATTTTTTCCGGCGTGGGCAAAACCCGGGCCGAGATGCGCCAAGCACTACAAGCTGGCATTTTGTGCTTTAACGTCGAAAGCGAAGCCGAGCTGGAAGTGCTAAGCGAAGTCGCGGCATCACTGGGTACGCAAGCGCCAGTCAGTATCCGGGTCAATCCGAATGTGGATGCCAAAACCCATCCGTATATCTCTACCGGCCTCAAGGGCAACAAGTTCGGTATCGCCCACGAGCGCACGGTTGCCACCTACCAACGCGCTGCCAGCTTGCCGGGCATCCGTGTCGTCGGTATCGATTGCCATATTGGCTCGCAAATTACCGAGGCCACACCCTATTTGGACGCTGCCGACCGGGTGCTGGATTTGATCGAAGCCATTGAAGCCGCTGGTATCCCCATCCACCACATTGATTTTGGTGGCGGCTTGGGCATCAACTACAACGGCGATACCCCACCCGCAGCCGATGACCTGTGGGCACAACTGTTGGCCAAGATGGACGCGCGCGGTTTTGGCGAGCGCCAGTTTTTGATTGAGCCAGGCCGCTCTCTGGTGGGCAATGCCGGGCTGTGCGTGACCGAAGTGCTCTACCTCAAGCCCGGCGAGGAAAAAAACTTCTGCATCGTGGATGCCGCCATGAACGATTTGCCACGCCCAGCCATGTACCAAGCTTTTCATGGCATTGTGCCGGTGCAACAGCGGGACAACGTGGCCGCACCAGTTTATGACGTGGTCGGCCCGGTGTGCGAAAGCGGCGACTGGCTAGGCCGCGAGCGAGCTTTGGCCGTGCAACCCGGCGACCGCTTGGCGGTGCTGTCGGCAGGGGCTTACTGTATGTCGATGGCCAGCAACTACAACACCCGTGGCCGTGCAGCCGAAGTGCTGGTCAGTAGAGACTGCGCCCAAGTGATTCGTCCACGAGAGTCGGCCGCTGAGAGCTTCCGCAACGAACGCCTGCTGGCCCTGTAAACATTTTCATCTCCCCGACCCGGCCACCTTGGGCCGCCCCTATATGCCTATAGAACTTTACCGCGACAAAAACCATGCCTGTTACATGTTCACCGATTTGGTGGAAGAAGACGGGCAAGCCGTGCAAGCCAACCAATTTTTGATTGTGGATGACGATACCGGTGCGATCATTGATCCTGGTGGTAACTTGGCCTACAACGAGTTGTATATGGGGATGCTCAAGCATTTTCCGCCGCAGAAGTTGTCTTATGTGCTGGCCTCGCATGCCGACCCCGACATCATTGCCGCGCTAGACCGCTGGCTATCGAGCACCCGAGCCTTGCTGGTCATTTCGCGCGTTTGGGAGCGCTTTGTGCCCCACTTTACCAAAGCAGGCAAGACCGAAAATCGCATGATCAGTGTGGCCGATGCCGGAGGCCGCTTGCCACTGGGACGGCATGAAATGTGGCTGATTCCAGCACACTTCATGCACTCGGAAGGCAATTTCCAGTTCTACGATCCGGTCAGCCGCATTTTATTCAGCGGTGATTTGGGTGCCTCGATGGTCAACGGGGCCCAAGCCGCCCGCCCCGCCACCGACTTCAAGCGCCATCTGCCTTTGATGGAAGGCTTTCACCGCCGCTATATGGTGTCGAACAAAATCTTGCGCCTGTGGGTCAAAATGGTGCGCCAGTTAGACATTGCCATGATCGTGCCCCAGCATGGCTCACCCCTGATGGGACAAGCCATGATCAATGATTTTCTCAACTGGATTGAGAATCTGGCCTGCGGTATCGATCTATTGGATGAACGCTCTTACCAAGTGCCCAGCATTGCGATCGATCCGGTAGTGCGTCCCGCCTAAAAAGCACCGGGATACGCACCACCATCGAGCAAAAAGTTCTGGCCCGTCAGATAGCCTGCGTGTTGGCTACAAACGAAAGCACAAAAAGCGCCAAACTCTGCCGTCGTACCAAAGCGCCCAGCCGGAATGCTTTGCAGCATGCTGGCGCGCGCCTCCTCCAAGGTTTGGCCGTTTTGGGCTGCTGCGCCATGCAGCATGGCCTCAATGCGGTCGGTTGCAAATTTACCCGGCAGCAGGTTGTTGATGGTGACTCCACGCCCAGCCAGCGCCGGGCTACGGGCCAGCCCAGCCACAAAACCCGTCAGGCCACTGCGCGCACCATTGGACAGGCCCAAAACATCAATCGGCGCTTTGACGGCGCTGGAGGTGATATTGACAATGCGGCCAAAGCCGCGCGCAGCCATGCCATCCACCGTGGCTTTGATCAGTTCGATGGGCGTGAGCATATTGGCCTCGACAGCGGCCAACCAAGCCTCGCGGCCCCAGTCACGAAAATCTCCAGTGGGGGGGCCACCCGCATTGGTGACCACGATGTCAAAAGCTGCCGCTGGGCCGCCCGGCACCTTCAGGGCGACTTCACGCCCTGGTGCGGTGGTGATATCTGCCGCCGCCGTCAACACCAGCGGAAAATCTGTGGTCTGACCACGCGCGCGGGCCGCAGCTTCGCCCTGCGCTGCCAGTAAGGCCGCTGCTTGGGCCAAAGCCTCGGGCTGACGACCATTGATTACCAGATTTACACCTTCTTGCACTAGGGCCTGCGCGCAGCCCCAGCCCAGCCCCTTGCTGGCCCCACAGACCAGCGCCCACTTACCGGCAATTCCCAAATCCATCTCGTGGTCTCCTCGCAAATGTGGCAGTATCTACGATCGCCATCGTCCGATCAGGCTGCAGGCACAAAGCTGCTGGAGTGGGTCGGGATTCATCGTCATAATGGCTGTTCAGCGTACCAAACGACAGAGGGATTTGTGGACATCACCCAGTTGCTGGCATTCAGCGTTAAAAACAAAGCTTCCGATTTGCACCTGTCTGCCGGGTTGCCGCCCATGATTCGGGTGCATGGCGATGTACGGCGCATCAATGTGGATGCACTAGACCACAAAACCGTACACGCCATGGTGTACGACATCATGAGCGATGCCCAACGCAAAGCCTACGAAGAATTCTTAGAAGTCGATTTCTCGTTTGAAATTGAAGGGCTGGCGCGTTTTCGTGTCAACGCCTTCAACCAAAACCGGGGCGCAGCCGCTGTGTTCCGTACCATTCCGAGCAAAATTCTGACGCTAGAGCAGCTCAATGCACCGAAAATTTTTGCCGATCTGGCCCTCAAGCCCCGCGGCTTGGTGCTGGTGACCGGGCCTACCGGCTCGGGCAAATCGACCACGCTGGCAGCGATGGTCAACTACCTGAACGAAAACGAATACGGCCACATCCTGACGGTAGAAGACCCGATTGAATTCGTGCACGAATCGAAAAAGTGCCTGATCAACCAGCGCGAGGTCGGGCCGATGACGTTGTCGTTTGCGGCGGCGCTCAAGTCCGCCCTGCGTGAAGACCCAGATGCCATTTTGGTGGGCGAAATGCGCGACTTGGAAACCATCCGCTTGGCCATGACAGCGGCAGAAACGGGGCACTTGGTGTTTGGCACGCTGCACACCTCCAGCGCCGCCAAAACGATTGACCGGATCATTGACGTGTTTCCGGCCGAAGAAAAAGAAATGGTGCGCGCCATGTTGTCCGAATCTCTGCAGGCCGTCATTTCGCAATCGCTGTGCAAGCTCAAAGACGGCTCAGGCCGGGTAGCTGCCCACGAAATCATGATCGGCACCAGCGCCATTCGCAACCTGATCCGGGAGGCCAAAGTGGCGCAGATGTATTCCACCATCCAAACCAGCAGCAGCGTGGGCATGCAAACACTCGATCAAAACCTGGCAGACCTGGTACGGCGCAACATCATTAGCCCAGCCGAGGCGCGCAGCAAGGCCAAGATTCCCGAGAACTTCCCCGGCTAACTCGTCATCCAACCAAGCAAGCCCCCGCTGTTGGGTGGCAACAGGAGTTTGTGCCATGAAGGGCATTTTGAATATGTGGCGACCTTCGGCAGACACGGCCAGCGATGCGAGCCGAGCTGCCGATTCTCAAGATTCGGTGTTTTTTTCTGCTGCGTTGTCTGAGCATGGTGGCGACGAAGTCACGACAGTGCCGTGGGAAGCGCGTGCAGTAGAAGTAGGTGCCAAGCGCATGTCCTCTAGCCAAGGCAGCAAGCTGTTGCAAGAGTTGTGCGCGAAAAATAAGTTTATGTCGCAGTTATCGCCCGAGTTGACGGCGCGCATGGGCGGCTTTTTTGATTTTGCCTTGGTTCCTTCCGACCGGGATGTGGTGCGCCAAGACGAATACGGCAATTTCATGTTCTTTTTGCTCTCGGGCACGATGGCGGTGAACCGTGTCCAACCTTGGGGCGAAAAGTTGCTGCTGGCACAAACGCGGCCCGGTGACCTGATCGGCGAAATGTCACTGCTCGACAGCGGTATTCGCTTCTCGGCCTGCACCACCATGACCGAGTGCCAAATTGCCGTGCTCACCGCCCAAGCACTGGATGAAATGATGGTGAAAGACCCGCAGTTGGCTGCCGCCTTGGTGGCTGTGTTGGCGCGCAAACTGTGCGTGCGCCTGCGTGCCGTGAGTGCCCACTTGGGCGAAAACCAAAAATAAGATCAATATGGACAACTGGCGCACTCGCGTCAGTAGGAGGGAGCCACCCCGATGGAACGCGATCAGGCCAGTAAATTCATCAATGATCTGCTGCGGCTGATGGTCAGTCGCAACGGTAGCGATCTGTTCATCACCGCAGAATTTCCACCTGCCATCAAAGTCGATGGGGTGGTGACCAAGGTGTCGCCACAGCCTTTGTCGCCCGGCCATACCCTCACGCTGGCACGCGCCATCATGAGCGATAAACAGGCGGCCGAGTTTGAACGCACCAAAGAGTGCAACTTTGCGATCTCGCCTGCTGGCATTGGGCGTTTCCGGGTCAATGCCTTTGTGCAGCAAGGCCGGGTCGGCATGGTGCTGCGAACGATTCCGTTGACACTGCCCACCATCGATGGCCTAGGCGTGCCACAGGTACTCAAAGAAGTGACCATGACCAAGCGCGGCTTGTGCATCATGGTGGGGGCTACTGGCTCCGGCAAATCCACCACCTTGGCCGCGATGGTGGATTGGCGCAACGAGCACTCTTACGGCCACATCATCACCATCGAAGACCCGGTAGAGTTTGTCCATCCGCACAAAAACTGCGTGGTGACGCAGCGTGAAGTGGGCTTAGATACCGACAGTTGGGATGCAGCGCTCAAAAACACCCTGCGCCAAGCGCCCGATGTGATTTTGATGGGCGAAATCCGCGACCGAGAAACCATGGAACACGCCATCGCCTTCTCTGAAACCGGCCACTTGTGCATGGCGACCCTGCACGCCAACAGCGCCAACCAAGCATTAGACCGGGTGATTAACTTCTTCCCGGAAGAGCGTCGCCCGCAGTTGCTGATGGATTTATCGCTCAACTTGCGTGCCATGATCTCGCAGCGCCTGCTGCCCAAACAAGATGGCAAGGGCCGGGCCGCCGCAGTGGAAGTGATGCTCAACACCCCCTTGATTGCCGATTTGATCTTCAAGGGCGAGGTCTCGGAGATCAAAGAAATCATGAAGAAGAGCCGCAACTTGGGTATGCAGACCTTTGACCAAGCGCTGTTCGACCTGTTCGAGGCCAACGTGATTACCTACGAAGATGCTTTGCGCAATGCCGATTCGGTGAATGACTTGCGCTTGCAAATCAAGTTGGGTAGCCAACGGGCCCGCAGTACCGATTTGGCAGCGGGCACTGAAGATTTTGCGATCGTCTAAACCCTGAGCATACGGCTTCTTTTTTTACCCCTTTTCACGGATTTTTTGCATGGCTGGTACCAATCCCCGTTCTTACGATGCCGTTGCTGCACGCAAGGTGGCTTTTATTGGCTTGGGTGTCATGGGCTACCCAATGGCCGCCCATTTGGCGCTGGCAGGGCACCAAGTCGCTGTCTACAACCGCAACACCGCCAAAGCCTTGGCTTGGTGCGAGGAATATGCCCACACTGGTGCGGTGCGCCATGCACTCACGCCGCGTTTGGCGGCACAAGGTGCCGATATTGTTTTTTGCTGCGTGGGCAATGATGACGATTTGCGCTCTGTGGTGCTGGGGGCCGATGGTGCTTTTGCAGGCATGGAGCCGGGCAGCATTTTGGTCGATCACACCACCGCCTCTGCCGAGGTAGCACGCGAGTTGTACGGTGCAGGCCGCACGCTGGGGCTGCATTTCATTGACGCACCCGTATCAGGAGGGCAGGTCGGGGCACAAAACGGCCAACTCACCATCATGTGTGGTGGCGACCCTGCCCCCTTTAACAGGGTACAGCCCGTCGCGATGGCTTTTGCCCGTGCTATGACCCGCATGGGGGAGTCGGGTGCGGGCCAACTGACCAAAATGGTGAACCAAATTTGTATTGCCGGACTGGTGCAAGGCTTGGCCGAGGCCATCGCCTTTGGTCAACGCGCCGGACTGGACATGCACCAAGTGCTGGACGTGGTTGGCAAGGGGGCGGCCCAAAGCTGGCAGCTGGACAACCGAGGCAAAACCATGGTGGCCCGCCAGTTTGATTTTGGCTTTGCTGTGGATTGGATGCGTAAAGACTTGGGACTGGTACTGGCCGAGGCCCAGCGCAACGGGGCCAGCTTGCCCGTGACCGCCTTGGTCGATCAGTTTTATGCCGATGTCCAACGCATGGGCGGCCAGCGTTGGGACACATCCAGCCTGATTCAACGGCTAGGTTAAACGGGCCGCAAAGGCCCACTTGGCGCGGCGTGAGGGATTCGAACCCCCGACAGCCCGGGTAGAAGCCGGGTACTCTATCCAACTGAGTTAACGCCGCCAAGGTGGACATTTTACGGCCTCCGATGCGGGCCATGACAGCAGGGCAGATGAAAGCAGGATTTTTTGCTGCGTCTGAACAAATATATTGCACTGCAACAAAAAAATGCCTACAGTGGCTGTCATGATCCCGACCAAAGACTGGCTTAAAGCATCCTGGAACGCTGGCATTGACCTGCTGCGCCCAGTAAGCAACCGGGAGACCGGCGATGCTACCCTGCTGCACTCTACTGCACCTATCAGCCATCCCAATCTGGTAGTGCCGATACGCTCTTTAGGCCCTAGCTACCGCGAACGTATAGCGGCCCACTTGTTGGCGCTAGAACCCCCAGACCGCTACCTGCGTTTTGGCTACGCCGCCAACGACACCCAAATCCGCCGCTATGTGCAGCAGTTGGATTTTTACCGCGATGAGATTTTTGGTGTTTACAACCGCCGCCTAGAGCTGATAGCGATGGCCCATTTGGCGCTGTCCCAGCACCCCGAGCACGAACAATGTGCCGAGTTTGGCGTATCGGTGCTGCGCAAAGCGCGTGGACAAGGGTTGGGTGCGCGTCTGTTTGAGCGTGCCACCATCCATGCACGCAATGCCGGAGTCCATCTGCTGTTCATCCATGCCCTGTCCGAGAACACCGCCATGCTGAACATTGCACGCAACGCCGGTGCCGTGATTACCCAAGACGGGGCCGAATCGGAGGCCTACCTCACCCTGCCACCCGCCAATTTAGATTCGCGCATGACCGAGCTGCTAGAGCAGCAATGGGCCGAGCTGGACTACCGTTTCAAACAACAAGCACAGCAATTTTGGCGCTTTTTGGCGGGGGTACAGGCAGCACGCCAAGGCGCACCTGCGGCACGCCATTCAGCAGCGGAATAAGCCCGACGGCTTGGCAAAGTTGCAGCAAAAGATACCCGAGAGCGCAGCCATCCGGTATCCTAGCCACTCTTTTCACTACTAACTGCAGGTTCTGCATCCAAGGCTGTGTCCGAACCACCATCTGCGCGTTGGCCCGACAGGGAAGACAAACGCACCTTCCTGCAAAAGCTGGTCGAGTTTATTCACCCTGGCCCAGACTCGCGTGCCGAGCTGCTAGAGGTGCTGACCGAGGCCGAAAGCAATGCCCTGATTGATGCTGAAGTACGCCTGATGCTTGAGCGTGTCATTGGCCTGACCGATGTGCGCGCGGGCGATGTGATGGTGCCCGCACCGCGCATGGACATGCTGCCCGTGGATGCATCCCTTGATGCCCTGCTGCCCACCATCATTGGCGCAGGGCATTCGCGCTTTCCGGTGTACCAAGGCGAGCGCGAAAACATTGTCGGGGTCTTGATTGCCAAAGACCTGCTCAAGTTGCAGCACAACCCGGCGTTGCAAGTGCGCGATGTATTGCGTCCGGCCATGTTCGTGCCCGAGAGCAAAGGTTTGAACGAACTGCTGCGCGAGTTCCGGGGCAACCGCAACCATTTGGCGATTGTGATTGACGAGTTTGGCCGCGTGGCCGGGCTGATCACGATTGAAGATGTGCTAGAGCAAATTGTGGGCGAGATTGAAGACGAGTTTGATTTGCCCGAAGACCAAGGTGACATTCTCAGCTTGTCCGACAGCAGCTACCGTGTCAGTGGCGACACCCCCGTGACCCGGCTGTCCGAGGTGTTGGGCGTGCCCCTGTGCAGTAGCGATGCCGACCTGAGTTTCGAGACCATCGGTGGTTTGGTGGCCCACGAAATGGGCCATGCTCCCCGGCGTGGCGAGCAGTTAGCGCTGTGCGGTTTGCAATTTGCAGTGCTACACACCCGAGGTGGGGCCGTGCGCTGGCTCAAAGTGACCCCAGCCCCCACAGCAGCGGCTACCGCGTCGTGATGCGCCCTGCGACTGCGTGGGCAGCCGCGCTGCCGCCGCATCCGTGGCACTACAGCGTGCTGGCCCTGTGTGCCGGGCTGGCACAGGCGGCCTCTTTGGCTTGGCCGGGCACCGGTCAGCCGCTGTGGTGGTTGCAACTGGCCTCTATGGCGGTGCTGGCCTGGATGCTGCGCCCACCGGTGCCTTGGCGACGGGCCGCACTGTTAGGTGGCCTGTTTGCCACAGCGTGGCTGGCCGGTACTTTCTGGTGGTTGTTTATTTCCATGCACACCTATGGTGGGCTGGCAGCGCCACTGGCGGTGCTGGCGGTGCTGGCGCTGGCGGTTTTTTTAGCCAGTTATTACGCCGCCGTGCTGGCCTTGTGGGCTTGGCTAACTCCACACCATCGGGGGCTGGCAGCACTGGCCTTTGGTGCGGCTTGGTTGTTGGCCGAGTTGGCCCGTGGCACTTGGTGGACGGGTTTTCCGTGGGGTGCCAGTGGTTATGCCCATGTCGATGGCCCACTGGCTGTGTTGGCCCGCACCGTGGGAGTTTATGGCATCGGTTTTGTGGCCGCAGTGCTGGCCATGCTGCTGGTGCAGGCCCGGCGCTCTGACTTGCGCCAATGGCACGTGTGGCTGTGGGGCTTGGCCTTGCTGGCGGGCTGGGCTGGGTTAGGTTGGCAGCGCCATTGCGCCATCGGGGGCTGTGCTTCCAGCGCGCTACCGCCTGCATCGGCCATCCGCTTGGCACTATTGCAGGGCAATATCCCGCAAGATGAGAAGTTTCAGCCTGGCAGTGGCGTACCACTGGCGCTGCGTTGGTATGCCCAAGCTTTGGCTGAAGCCCCAGCCGATTTGGTGATTGCGCCCGAAACCGCGATTCCGCTGCTGCCACAACAATTGATGCCGGGTTACTTAGAAGATTTGCAACAGCGCTACACCGACGGCCAGCAAGCGGCGCTGTTGGGTATTCCTTTGGGCGACGCTGCCTTGGGCTACACCAATTCCGTGATCGGTTGGCAGGCACAGCAGCCCACCCCGTACCGCTACGACAAACACCATCTGGTGCCGTTTGGTGAATTTATCCCGCCGCTGTTCAAATGGTTTACCGCCATGATGCACATTCCGCTGGGCGACTTCAACCGGGGCGCACTGGCCCAAGCCCCGATGCACTGGCGCGGGCAGCGCATCGCACCCAACATCTGCTATGAAGATTTGTTTGGCGAAGAATTAGCAGCCCGTTTTACCGCCCCGGCCCAAGCACCCACCCTGTTTGTCAATTTCAGCAACATTGCTTGGTTTGGTGACAGCCTGGCCATCGACCAACATTTGCACATCAGCCGCATGCGGGCGCTAGAGTTTGAGCGCCCCATGGTACGGGCCACCAACACCGGAGCCACCGCCGTGATTGACCACCGTGGCACCGTCACCTACCAATTGCCACGCCTGACACGCGCCATCTTGTTGGCACATGTGCAAGGGCGGGATGGCCCTGCCACACCCTATGCGTTTTGGGTAGCGCGCTGGGGCTTGTGGCCGCTGTGGTTACTGGCTGCTTTGGTGTTTTGGCTGGCTTGGCAACAACAACGCTCTATTGCCTCTGTTACAAGGGGCGCAGTAGCGGGATAATGGCGGGTTGACACCGCCCGCTGGCGGCTTACCAAGCACAGAAACTGAAGCGGCATGGCCGCTGTTGTGGAGCACGATTGAACATGGCAGATTCCTTTTCCTATGAACAACTGATTGCCTCGGGCGAAGGACGGCTGTTCAGCCCCGACAGTGGCCGCCTACCACTGCCCCCCATGCTGATGTTTGACCGCATCACCCACATTGATGCCGATGGCGGTGCCCACGGCTTGGGCCGTATCGTGGCCGAACTGGATGTCAAACCCGACTTGTGGTTTTTTGCTTGCCACTTCCAAGGTGACCCGGTCATGCCGGGCTGCTTGGGGCTGGATGCCATGTGGCAACTGATTGGCTTTTACCTCACTTGGCTGCAACTACCAGGCCGGGGCCGCGCCTTGGGCGCGGGTGAAGTCAAGTTCACCGGCGAAGTCGGCCCAGATGTCAAATTGGTCACCTACGAAATCGACATCAAGCGCGTGATTAAGCGCAAACTCAACATGGCCATTGGCGATGCGCGCCTGTTGGCCGATGGCAAAGAAATTTATGTCGCCAACGACCTGCGCGTCGGCTTGTTTATGCGTGAGGGCGATGGCAAGGAGTCCGCAGCATGAGCAAAAAACGGGTAGTCATTACGGGCACGGGCATTGTTTCGTGCATTGGCAACGACCGGGCCACGGTGGTGCAATCTTTGCGCGAGAGCCGCTCTGGCATTCGCGCTATGCCCGCGTTTACCGAGTTGGGTCTGCGTAGCCAAGTGGCAGGCATTCCACAAATCAACCTCGAAGAACGCATTGACCGCAAGCAATTGCGCTTTATGGGCGATGCGGCAGCGTACGCGCACATCTCGTTGCAAGAGGCGATTGCCCAATCCGGCCTCACGCCCGCGCAAGTCTCGCACCCACGCACCGGCCTTATCATGGGTTCAGGCGGTGGCTCTCCAGCCAACCAAATCGAAGCCGCTGACGTGTTGCGCAGCAAGGGCATCCGCCGCGTTGGGCCTTACCAAGTCACGCGCTGCATGAGCTCTACCGTCTCGGCTTGCTTGTCCACCAATTTTGCCATCAAGGGCATCAACTACTCCATCACCTCGGCGTGCAGCACCTCGGCGCACTGCATTGGCGCAGCCGCGCAGCAAATTGCTTGGGGGATGCAGGATGTGATGTTTGCCGGTGGTGGCGAAGAACTGAGCTGGGGCATGGCCTTGCTGTTTGACGGCATGGGTGCGATGTCGAGCAAGTACAACGACACCCCCGAAAAAGCCTCGCGCGCTTACGATGCCCACCGCGATGGCTTTGTCATCGCTGGCGGTGGCGGCGCGGTGGTGTTAGAAAGCCTAGACCATGCCTTGGCCCGTGGTGCCACCATTTTGGGTGAAGTGGTCGGTTTTGGCGCAACCTCGGATGGTGAAGACATGGTGGCCCCCTCGGGCGATGGAGCCATTGCCTGCATGCGCCAAGCGATTGAAGGCTTGGATGGCCCGGTTGATTACATCAACACCCACGGCACGTCTACCCCGGTGGGCGATGTGCCCGAACTGCGCGCCATCCGCGCGGTGTTTGGCGATGCCATTCCGCCGTTCTCGTCCACCAAGTCGCTCACCGGGCACTCGCTCGGTGCCACGGGCGTGCAAGAGGCCATTTACTGCCTGCTGATGCTGCAAGACGGCTTTATCGCTGGCTCGGCCAATGTCGAGACCTTAGAGCCTGCCGCTGAGGGTATGCCGCTGGTTACCGTCACGCGCGACGCACCAATTCGCACCGCCCTGTCCAACAGCTTTGGCTTTGGTGGCACCAATGCCAGTTTGGTGCTGCGCCGCTGGGACGGCGCATAAAGCCCCCACGGCCCCGGCCTGCTACCCAAACAACGGCCCGTCTGTCTTGCTACAGGCGGGCCGTTGCCCTGTGGGTGGCCCGTAAAATGGCTGTTGCTCTGTGCTAGCCCGCTGGGCTGTAGCACTCCCTCTTTTTACTCTGCGCGGTTTGCACCGCGCCGCACCACGCATGTTGACCTTCCAGCAAATTATCTTGAAGTTGCAGTCCTACTGGGATGCCCAAGGCTGCGCGCTCCTGCAACCCTACGATATGGAAGTGGGTGCAGGCACCTCGCACACCGCCACCTTTTTACGTGCCATTGGCCCCGAGCCTTGGAAAGCTGCCTATGTGCAACCGAGCCGCCGCCCCAAAGATGGCCGTTATGGCGACAACCCCAACCGCTTGCAACACTACTACCAATACCAAGTAGTGCTAAAGCCCGCACCCAGCAACATCCTAGAGCTGTATTTGGGCAGCTTAGAAGCCTTGGGCTTTGACCTGAAGAAAAACGACATCCGCTTTGTGGAAGACGATTGGGAAAACCCCACCTTGGGCGCTTGGGGCTTGGGCTGGGAAGTCTGGCTCAACGGCATGGAAGTGACCCAGTTCACCTACTTCCAGCAAGTGGGCGGCATTGATTGCAAACCCGCCACCGGCGAGATTACCTATGGCCTAGAGCGCCTAGCGATGTACCTGCAAGGGGTGGACAACGTTTACAACCTGCAATGGACAGACACGCTCAAATATGGCGATGTGTACCACCAAAACGAAGTCGAGCAATCCACCTACAACTTCGAGCACTCGGATGCCGATTTTCTGTTTACCGCCTTCAATGCCCACGAAAAGCAGGCCCAATACCTGATGGAGCAACAACTGGCCCTGCCCGCCTACGAGCAAGTGCTCAAGGCCGCGCACAGCTTTAACCTGCTGGATGCACGCGGCGCTATCAGCGTAACCGAGCGCGCCGCCTACATTGGTCGCATCCGCAACTTGGCCCGCAGCGTGGCCCAAAGCTACTACGAAAGCCGCGAGCGCCTGGGCTTTCCGATGGCACCGCGCGAGTGGGTGGCACATATTCAGAAAAAAGCGGCTTAAACCACTGGCCCGATTGCTGCCGTATGCCCACACCCACCACCCTAGAACTATTTGCTGCACCGTGGCTGAACAATAGCCTGCTAGACACCAGCTTTTTGCAGCAAAAAAGCCGGGAACTGGCCGCCCAACCCCTGCCGCCGGGGTGGTTAGCGTGGTTGCGGCAGCAGTTTCAACCCAGCCAATTGGCAGCCAGCAACGAGGCCCAGTTAGAAGACCGCTTTATCAGCCCCCTGCTCAAGCAATTGGGCTGGGTGAGCGTGCCGCAGCAGGTGCTGGTAGTGCAAGGCAAAACCGCCAAGCCCGATTGGTGTTTGTTGCTAGAGCCAGAGCAAGCCCAAGCCCTGATAGCGCAACAAAGCGCCGGGCATGGCTTGATTAGGGCTATTTGCGAATCTAAGGCTTGGGACAAGCCCCTCGATACTGGCAAAGCACGCCAAGACAATCCGCACCACCAACTACAAGACTACCTGAGCACCTTGCGCGTGCGCTTTGGCTTTTTGACCAATGGCCGCTTGTGGCGCGTATATGACACCGACAAAATCACCGCCAAAAAATCGTTCATTGAGTTTGATTTAGAGCAGATTTTGGCCCTGCCCACGGGCGATGCGCAGCAACAGGCACTGGCACTGTTTACCTTCTTTTTTAGCCGCAACACCTACGCCCCAGCCGCCAGCATGCAACCGGGCAGCGCAATGGAGCAGGCGATTGCCGACTCTGGCAATTTCACGGTAGCGGTAGAAGAAAACCTCAAAGCCGTGATTTATGGCTACGATGGCGAAGACTCTATTTTTGAGTTGATAGGTAAATCCATTTACCAAGCCAATGCCAAGCACACACCGCCCAGCATGGAGGCGGTTTATGAAAACAGCATGATCTTGCTGTTTCGCTTGTTGTTTGTGGTCTATTTTGAAGATAAAAACCGCGACCTACTGGCGCTGCACCGCTTTTACTCAGACCATAGCCTGCAAACCTTGCATACCAAACTGCGTGAAAATATCCACCAGCGCGCAGAACTGTACGATGGCGTTTTTTACTTGCGCCGCATTTTCCAAATTTTGGATGAAGGTGCTCCAGACCTTGATATTCCACTGTTCAATGGTGGCCTGTTTGACCCCCAACGTGCGCCACTGCTCAAAGCAGCAAAAATCTTTGATAACCGCACCCTGTTATCTGTTTTAGACAAATTGCTGTTCAAAAGCCACCGGGGTGACACGCTGTTTGACATCCGGCGCGACTTTAAAAACATGAGCGTGACCCATTTGGGCCGCATTTACGAAGGTTTGTTAGAGTTTCGCTTTGAGCGCGCACCCGAAACCGCCACTTACCTCGAATACCAAAGCAGCAGCACCGCAGGCAAAAGCGTAGAAGCCTACTTTGACACCTACGACGTGGCGCAGTTGCGCAAAGAAAAAGGCTTTAAGGTGCTGCGCGAATTGAGCGTGCAGGCCGGTGCGGTGTATATCAAAAGCGCCAGCAACTCGCGCAAAACCAGCGCCAGCTACTACACGCCCGCCAGCCTGTCCGACCGGCTGGTGCAAGCCAGCATTGAGCGGGCGCTGGAGGCGGGCAAACCGCTGGCCGAAATCAAAATTTTGGACAACGCCTGCGGCAGCGGCCATTTTTTGGTGCAGTCGCTGGCCTGCTTGGCCGATATAGCCGTCCAACGGCTAGAGCACGATGCCCCACTGGCGCAACTGCTGCAAGAAGAGCGCAGCAGAATCACCCAGCAGTTTGCCGCACTCAGCTTGCCGTACACCCCCGACGACGGCCAGATTTTGAAGCGCCTGCTGCTCAAACGCTGCATCTACGGCGTGGACTTGAACCCCTTTGCTGTAGAGCTGGCACGCCTGAGCCTGTGGATGGACAGCTTCATCTTTGGCACGCCGCTATCGTTCATTGAGCACCACATCCAGCACGGCAACGCCTTGGTGGGGGCCACGGTGCAAGATTGCCAAAATTACAACGCCACCACCGGCGCACAAGATGACCTGTTTGTGCAAGGCATTGCCGCTCGCTTTGACGCGCTACGCAGCGTCATGCACGAGTTGGATGCCATGCGCGACACCACCGCACAAGAGGTGGCACAAAGCAAAACCCTGTGGCGCGATAGCATCACGCCCCAACTGCGCCCGCTGTTTCGTGCCTTGAGCTTTATGACCACGCGGCGTATGTTGCTGGCCGAAGGCAAAGCGCCAGAATGCGAGGCGCTAGACAAAACCCCCGACCTGCTGGCACAACTGTTTGACGAACACGGCAGCGCGCCCACCCAAGTGCTGCAACAGATAGAAGACTACGCCCGGCGCTACCACTTCTTCCATTACGAAGTAGCCTTTCCGGAGGCCTTTGGCGGCAGCACGCCCGGCTTTGATGTCGTGGTGGGCAACCCGCCTTGGGATAAAACCAAATTTAGCGACACCGACTTTTTTCCGCAATACCACAGCCGCTACCGCAGCGCCAAAAATACCGAAAAAGCCGCCATTCAGGCCCGTTTGCTCGGCAGTGCCCACATTCAGGCCGCTTACGACGCGGCCCAACAGCAGGCCGATGTGCTCAACGCCTACTACAAGGCCCAATTTCCGCTCAACCGGGGCACGGGCGATGGCAACCTATTCCGCCTGTTTGTAGAGCGCAACCTGCACCTGTTAGCCCCCGGTGGCAGCCTGAACTACGTCTTGCCCAGTGCGCTGATGTTTGAAGAAGGCTCGCTGGCACTGCGCAAGCACATCTTGACGCAGTGCCAGATGCCGTTTTTCTACAGCTTTGAGAACAACAAGGCTATCTTCCCAGACGTGCATCGAAGCTACAAATTCGCCCTGATGCAGGTACTCAACCTACCGCCACCCAGTGGCAAGAAAGCGGCGGCTCAAGCCGTCATCGATACCGCGTTTTATGTTTTGGATGCAGCCGAGTTGGACGATTCGGCCCGCCACGTCCCCTACCCACTGGCAACGCTCAAAACCCTGTCGCCGCAACAATGGGCACTGATGGAACTGCGCCAAGCGGCTGACCTGCCCATTTTGCGCCAGTGCTATGCCACTTTCCAGCCACTGTCTGCCAATTGGCTAGACTTTCGGCGCGAGCTGGACATGACCAATGACAAAGACTTGTTCTTGGAAAAACAGCCTGCTTCGGGTGCGTGGCCTTTGTTTGAAGGCAAAATGATTTGGCAATACAGCCACCAACTGGCGCAGCCACAATACTGGCTCAATCCCCAAGACTTTGACCAGCGACTGCACAGCAAAGAACTGCACCGCATGGCGCAAGACTTGGGTTGTACCAAAGCGGCCCTGCTCAAAAACTCCGATGGCACGCCCAACCCACAACCCGCGCAGGCCGTGCGCTTTGACCGGGAGTTTGTCCGGCTGGGTTTTCGTGCTATTGCCAGTGATACCAACGAACGCACGCTGATTTTTGCCCTTCTACCGAAAAACTGCGGGATTGGTAACGCTATCAATTTCAGTGTTCCGAAAAATTACCGTTTGGATAAAAGTGGCAGCGTGTACGCGGAGCCGGTGTCACCGTTGCGCCTGTTGTTTGCGCTGGCGTGGTTCAATAGCTTGCCGGTGGACTGGATGGCACGCTTTATGGTGCAAATGAATGTCAATCAAACCTACCTCTACCGGCTGCCCATGCCCCAGCCCAGCGATGAGGAGATTTTGCAAAATCCAGACTACAAAGCCTTGGCTAAAAATGCCTTGCTGCTCACGCTAGCCGCTGGTTGGAGCGACTTTGCCACCGACCTCGCCCCGCAAATGCAAGCCTTGGGTGTGGGCAAAAAAGACCTGCCCACCACACCCAAAGCCCAAGACAAACTGCGTGCCGACATCGACCAGCGCGTGGCCCGACTTTACGGCTTGCAGCCTGCTGATTTGGCCCACATGCTGACCAGCTTCAAGGTCATGGCCAGCAAACGGCCCGAATACCTCACCTTATTCCAGTAGCCCGCCTTCGTGCTGGCCTTCTTCTTCGATTGCCTTTTTCAAAAGAACCCACCTTATGACGACAAAAAATTTGCTGGTTGAATTGTTCGTAGAAGAACTGCCCCCCAAAGCGCTGCAAAAGCTAGGCGATGCCTTTGCCGGCGTGCTATTCGAGCAACTTCAAGCCCAAGGCTTGACCTCTGCCGACACGGTGGTTACGCCCTACGCTTCGCCACGCCGTTTGGCCGCCCACATCAGCCACATCTGGCTCAAGGCCGAAGACAAGCCGGTGCAAATCAAACTGATGCCGGTAGCGGTAGGCTTGGATGCCCAAGGCCACGCCACGCCCGCCTTGCTGAAAAAGCTGGCCGCCATTGGGGCCGACATTGACCCGACCGACCCTGCTGCCGTGGCCGCCAGCTTGCACCGCGCGCCCGATGGCAAGGCCGAGGCTTTGTTCTACCATAGCCTCGTCACTGGGGCCACATTAGATATCGGCCTGCAAAAAGCGCTGGACGAGGCGATTGCCAAACTGCCCATCCCCAAAGTCATGACCTACCAGTTGGAGCGCGACTGCGAGTTGCCCGGCTGGAGCAGCGTGCATTTTGTGCGTCCGGCCCACGGCTTGGTGGCGCTGCACGGTAGCACCGTGGTGCCCGTCAAAGCCTTGGGCTTGCAAGCAGGCCACAGCACGCAAGGTCACCGCTTTGAGGCAGCCGTCTCGCCCGTGGTGATTCAGGATGCCGACAGCTACGCCGCCACGCTGGCGCGTGATGGTGCCGTGATTGCCAGCTTTACCGAGCGCCGCGCCGAGATTGCACGCCAACTGGCTGCAGCCGCCGAGCGCATCGGCAACGGTGTGCGCCCGATTGACGATGCCGCCCTGCTGGACGAAGTGACCGCGCTGGTCGAGCGCCCCAATGTGCTGGTGTGCGAGTTTGAAAAAGAATTCCTCGACGTACCGCAGGAATGCCTGATTCTGACCATGAAGGCCAATCAGAAATACTTTCCGCTGCTCGATGCCGCTGGCAAACTCACCCACCAATTTTTGGTGGTCAGCAACATCAGCCCCGACGATGCCAGCGCCGTGGTGGGCGGCAACGAGCGCGTGGTGCGCCCGCGTTTGGCCGATGCCAAATTCTTCTTTGACCAAGACCGCAAAAAGACGCTGGCCTCGCGCGTGGAATCCTTGGGTAAAGTGGTCTACCACAACAAACTCGGCACCCAAGGCGAGCGCGTGCAACGTGTACGCACCATTGCCCATGCGATTGCCCAGCAGCTAGGCGATCCCGCCCTGCCGCAATGGATAGACCAGGCCGCACAGTTGGCTAAGACCGACCTGGTGACCGACATGGTGGGCGAGTTCCCTGAGCTGCAAGGCATTATGGGCCGCTACTACGCCCTGAACGATGGCTTGCCTGCCGACGTGGCCGATGCAATTGAAGACCACTACAAGCCCCGTTTTGCTGGTGATACCCTGCCGCGCAACACCACCGGCGTGGTGGTGGCACTGGCCGACAAGCTCGAAACCTTGGTCGGTATGTTCGGCATTGGCAACCTGCCCACCGGCGACCGCGACCCGTTCGCGCTGCGCCGCCATGCCCTGGGCGTGATTCGCATGTTGGTAGAAAAAGACCTGCCGTTGGACTTGGGCACGCTGCTGGCCAGCGCTGTTCCGGCCTTTGGCGACAAGATCCAAGATGCCACCCCGGCACTGGCCGACTTTATTTATGACCGCTTGGCCGGTGCGCTGCGCGAGCAAGGCTACCGCGCCCAAGAAGTGGAAGCCGTGCTGGCCCTGCGCCCGCAGCGTCTGGCCGAAGTGGCTAAGCGCCTCGAAGCCGTGCGTGCCTTTGCAGCCCTGCCCGAAGCACCGGCTTTGGCCGCGGCCAACAAGCGCGTGGGCAACATCCTGAAAAAGGCTGGCGAGGTCGATGCCCACGTCAGCCCGGCCCTGTTGCAAGAGCAAGCCGAGCAAGACCTGTTTAGCGCCTTGCAACGCTTTGTGCCCGAAGCCAACGCCCAGTTTGAAGCCGGTGACTACACCACCAGCTTGCAAACGCTGGCCGTGTTGCGTGCGCCGGTGGATGCCTTCTTTGACGATGTGATGGTGAATGCAGAAGCACTGGATCTGCGCCTGAACCGCCAAGGCCTGCTCAAAGTGCTGCACATCGCCATGAACCGCGTGGCCGATTTGTCACGTTTGGCCGCTTGAGGTACCAGCAAGCATGGCATTCACGGCACAGCAACGCCTAGCTTGGTGGCTGTTTGCACCACCAGCGTTTCTGGCCGGTTTGCGCTGGCTATTGCAATGGCAAGACGGGCGCAGCAGCACCGGGCCCGTCTTGCCGCTGTCACCCTTTGCCGGGACACAGCCCTTGTCAGCCATGCTGTGGTCATTGGCTACGCCACTGCTGGCCGTGTTGCTACTGGCACTGGGGGTTTGGCTGGCACAGCGGCGTTGGGGCTGGGCCAAAGTGCAGCCGGTTCTGATGGGTTTGTGGGTTCTGGTGTGTCTGGCTGGTGCCGCTGCTGTGCTGTGGCGACAACACAATCTGCAAGGTTTGCGCCCCTTGCCGCCCGTGCAGGCACAGGTGTTGGGCAGCCGCAGCAAAAAACCCAACACCCACAGTACCGGTGGCACCGAGTTGGTGTTGCGTGTCGCCACGCTAGAGGGCTTGCAGCAGGTGTTGATCGACGACCCGCAAGCCGCCCAATGGCCCGCCGGGCAATGGCTGCAACTGCAATGGGCGCAAGGGCGCTACAGCGGTTGGTTTGTCACGGGCTGGCAAGCCCTGCCCACAGCGCCAGCCCCTGCCAATTCCCCAGCTTTGCGCCCATAATCTGGCTTATGAAACTCGCTATTTTGGACCGCGATGGCACCATCAACGCCTTGGGCGAGGATGAGTTCATCACCTCACCCGCCGATTGGAAACCCCTGCCCGGCGCTTTGGATGCCATTGCCCGGCTCAACCATGCAGGCTGGCATGTGGTGGTGGCCGCCAACCAACCGGGGTTGGGGCGCGGCCTGTTTGATATGGCTACCCTCAATGCTGTGCATGCCGCCATGCACAAGCAAGTGGCGGCTGTGGGTGGGCGCATCGATGCGGTGTTTTACTGCCCCCATGCGCCGGATGAAGCCTGCCACTGCCACAAGCCCGCGCCGGGCTTGTTAGAGCAAATTTGCGAACGCTATGGCGTAGATGCCAGCAAAGTGTGTGTGATTGGCAGTTGCCTGCCGCACATGCAGGCCGGTGCGGCCGTGCAGGCCCAATTGCATTTGGTGTGTACCGGACATGCAGCTGGCCTCAACCCTGCAGCACCGCTGCCACCCGAGTGGCCCGCTGGCATTCAAACCCACGCCAGCATGGCTGCGCTGGCCGACCAATTGCTGGCAGCTACGGCTCCCAGCAGCACCTCGGCCAAAGCAGCTCCGGCAGCCGCAGAAGCCGCCAACTCCGTATAATCCAACACTTCCGAGGAGCGTTGCAGCGCCCCCAGCACCGCGGGGCGTGAGGCTCGGAACCCATTCAATCGCAACGACGCTCATCCACTTCCGGTGCGGTGAGCTGTGTTTTCTGCAATTTCCGTGTCGGCCAGTGGCTTGTCCCCCCTGTTTTGGAGCCGACCCATGAATGCACCTGCTTCCCACCTCGCCAACGCCGATTGCGCGATTGCCGACATCACCTTGGCCGCTTGGGGCCACAAAGAAATCCGCATTGCCGAGACCGAAATGCCCGGCCTGATGGCCATCCGCGAAGAATTTGCCGCCAGCCAACCCCTCAAGGGCGCACGCATCACCGGCAGCTTGCACATGACCATTCAAACGGCGGTGCTGATTCAAACGCTAGAAGCCTTGGGAGCCAAAGTGCGTTGGGCCTCGTGCAACATCTTCAGCACCCAAGACCACGCCGCAGCCGCCATTGCCGACGGTGGCACGCCGGTGTTTGCCATCAAGGGCGAATCGCTCAAAGATTACTGGGATTACACGCACCGCATTTTTGAGTTTGGCCCCGCCAACACCCCCGGCGAAGGCCCGAACATGATCTTGGACGATGGCGGCGATGCCACCATGCTGATGCACCTGGGCCAACGCGCCGAGAAAGACCTGTCCGTTTTGGACAAGCCCACCAGCGAAGAAGAAACCATCCTGTTTGCCGCCATCCGCGCCAAGCTGGCCCAAGACCCCACTTGGTACACGCGCAAATCGGCGGACATCATCGGCGTGACCGAAGAAACCACCACTGGCGTACACCGCCTGAACGAAATGGCTGCCAAGGGCACGCTGCTGTTCCGCGCCATCAACGTCAATGACTCCGTCACCAAGAGCAAGTTTGACAACCTGTACGGCTGCCGCGAATCCTTGGTCGATGGCATCAAGCGCGCCACCGATGTGATGATTGCTGGCAAGGTGGCTCTGGTGGCTGGTTATGGCGATGTAGGCAAGGGCAGCGCCCAAGCGCTGCGCGCCCTGAGCGCCCAAGTCTGGGTGACCGAGATTGACCCCATCAACGCCCTGCAAGCCGCGATGGAAGGCTATCGTGTAGTCACGATGGAATACGCCGCCGACAAGGCCGACATCTTCGTTACCACCACCGGCAATCGCGACGTGATTCGCCACGAGCACATGGTGGCGATGAAAGACCAAGCCATCGTCTGCAACATTGGTCACTTTGACAACGAGATCGACGTGGCCTCGATTGAGCAATACGAGTGGGAAGAAATCAAGCCCCAGGTGGACCACATCAAGTTCCCCGATGGCAAGAAAATCATCCTGCTGGCCAAGGGCCGTTTGGTGAACTTGGGTTGTGCCACCGGCCACCCGAGCTTTGTCATGTCCAGCTCGTTTGCCAACCAAACCATCGCCCAAATTGAGCTGTTCACCAAGCCCGATCAATACCAAGCCGGTAAGGTCTATGTGCTACCGAAAATTTTGGACGAGAAGGTGGCACGCCTGCACCTGAAGAAAGTCGGGGCCATGCTGACCGAGCTGACCGATACCCAAGCTGCCTATATTGGCGTACCCAAGCAAGGCCCCTACAAGGCCGACAGCTACCGCTACTAAGCCAATAAGGGTATGAACCGCCATGCGTGCTGATGTTTTTTTGGTAGAAAAAGGCCATGCCACCACGCGCTCGCAAGCGCAGCGCCTGATTGCCTCGGGGGTGGAGTGGCGTTTATCGTCCTTTGCCCCGTGGCAAAAAGTGGCAAAAAATGGGGATGACATCCCCGCGATGGCCGAATTGCGGCTGTTGGACGCGGCCGAGGCCAAATACATCTCGCGCGGCGGTCTCAAACTCGAAGGGGCGCTGGCCGCCACGGGCTTGTCCGTGGCCGGGCTGCGCTGCTTGGATGTCGGCCAAAGCACCGGTGGCTTTACCGATTGCCTGCTCCAACAAGGGGCCGCCCAAGTGATTGGCGTAGACGTGGGCCACGGCCAGTTACACGAGCGCCTGCGCCAAGATACGCGTGTGGTCTGTGTCGAAGGCCTCAACGCCCGCCACCTGACCGCCGAGAACCTGCAAGCCGGGTGCGAGCTGGCGCTGTCCGAAGTGGTAGAAGAAGCGCCCGAAGACAACGACACCCAACCTGTGGCCCCCTACAGCTGGATGCGCAATGGCGGCTTGGTGGACGAGGAATACGACGACAGCGACGATGCCAAAGAGCACGACATCGAAGCCTTCAAGGCCGAGCGCGCAGCCAAGCAGCAAGCCCGTGCCGCAGGCACCTTGCCAGTGCAGCGTCGCCGCCGTGCCGGGCTAGAAGACATCAACATCACGCCAGAGTTTGACTTCATCACGGGCGACTTGTCGTTTATCTCTTTAACACTGGTGCTGCCCGCCTTGGTGCCCTTGCTGGCCCCCGGTGGCGCGCTGCTGATGTTGGTCAAACCCCAATTTGAACTGCAACCCGGCCAAGTCGGCAAAGGGGGCATTGTGCGCGATGCCAGCCTGTACCCGGTGGTGGAACAGCGCATCCGCGAGGCTTGCACCAGTATCGGCTTGCACGTGCAAGCGTGGCTCGACAGCCCGATTGCGGGCGGTGATGGCAACCGCGAATTCTTTATTTTTGCCCGGAGGGCCGCTGCATGACTGCTGCGACTGCACCCACTACCGGCTTGCCGGTGAGCTTAGAGTTTTTTCCGCCCAAAACTCCCGAAGGGGCGCATAAGTTGCAGGCAGTGCGCCAACAACTGTATGCGCTCCAACCCGAGTTTTGCTCCGTCACCTATGGTGCGGGCGGCTCCACCCAAGAAGGCACCTTTGCCACCGTGCGCGCCATCTTGGCCGAAGGCATGGATGCCGCTTCGCACTTTTCCTGCATTGGTGCCACCCGCGACAGCGTGCGCGAGCAACTAGCGACGCTGAAAGCCATGGGCGTACGCCGCTTGGTGGCTTTGCGGGGTGACTTGCCCAGCGGCTATGGCTTGGGTGGTGAATTCAACTACGCCAGCGATCTGGTGGCCTTTATCCGGGCTGAAACTGGCAACGACTTCCACATTGAAGTGGCCGCCTACCCCGAGTTACATCCCCAGGCCAAATCGCCCGAGGCCGACTTGCAAGCCTTTGCCACCAAGGTGCGTGCCGGGGCCGATTCAGCCATCACGCAGTATTTTTACAACGCCGATGCCTACTTCCGCTTTGTAGAAGATGCACGCCAACTGGGGGCCAACGTGCCCGTAGTGCCCGGCATCATGCCGATTGCCAGCTCGACCCAACTATTGCGCTTTTCGGATGCCTGTGGGGCCGAGGTGCCGCGCTGGATTCGCCTGCGCCTGCAAGCCTATGGCGACGATACCGCCAGCATCAAAGCCTTTGGTTTGGATGTCGTCACCCAGTTGTGCGAGCAACTGCGCCAAGGTGGAGCGCCTGCTTTGCACTTCTACACCATGAACCAAAGCGCTGCCACGTTGGAAATCTGCCAGCGCCTGGGCTTGGCCCCATGATGTTTTTACACCACAGCTGCCAAGGCAGTTGACGCATATCAAGCCCTGATGCCCTGTCCGGCTCTTTAATGCCGGTAGGGGCTGTTCCCTGCATTTTTTTGGATTTTGTGATGAAAAAAACGGTTCTGGTTGCTGCCCTGCTGGGTACTGTGCTGTCATCGGCTGCTATGGCACAACAACAGCCCGCCGAAGGCTCTTGGATGGTGCGTGCCCGCGCTGTGCATCTGGACAGCAACAACGGTGGCTCCACCAACCCCGATTTGGGTCTGTCTGCCAACAACAAGTGGCTGCCCGAAGTTGATTTCACCTATTTCTACAACAAAAATCTGGCGGTTGAGCTGATTTTGACCGTGCCACAAAAGCACACCCTGTACTCGCACGGCGGTGCCATTGGTACCTTCAAGCACCTGCCCCCCACCCTGAGTGCGCAATACCACTTTAGCGATCTGGGCAAGGTCAAGCCTTACTTGGGTGCAGGTATCAACTACACCCGCCTGTCCAGCGTCAATTTTGCACCCGCCGTGGCTGCAGCCCTGAGCCCCTCGGTGGACAAAAACAGCTTTGGCTTGTCTTTGCAAGCCGGTGTGGATATCCACCTGAAAGACAATATGTACCTGAACTTGGATATCAAGAAGGTGCAGATTCGCACCGACGTGTCTTCCGCCGGTAACAAAATTGGTCAATTCAAGGTCGATCCCGTCTTGATCGGTGTGGGCCTGGGCTGGCGCTTCTAAGACCAGCGTCAAACCTCTGGTTGGTCTAATCCCGCTGCGTGCGGGATTTTTTTCGACTGCGCTACCATCACACCTCTGTTGTTTTGGAAAGGCCCCGGTGCATGTCTTGCTTGTTCACCGCCCACTGTTGGCGGTTTTTTATTGCCCGGCTGTGGCTGTCTGCCGCTCTGACCGGAGCCATGGGCTGGGCCAACGCAGAAGAGCATCTGCCCACCACCGCCGCGGCCACCACACTGGTGTCCACACCGGACACCGAGGAAGAAGCGACTGAGACTGTGCCCACTGACATCCCTGCGGATGCCTTGACCGCCCCCACTTTAGGCCTGAAAGTGCCAGCACAAGGCGCTTTGACCGTGCCACCGCTGCCGAAGCCACCCACAGCCTCCACCGCGGTCACGCGCCCTCCATCAAGCAGCCCACGCCTGCCGCAAGTCGACTTACAGTTTCCGCAAGAATATGGTTTGGCCTCGTGGTATGGTGCCAAACACCACAACAAACGCACGGCCAGCGGCGAGCGTTTCGATATGCACGACTTTACCGCCGCCCACCCCACTTTGCCTTTTGGTTCGCGTGTGTGCGTGCGCAGTGCCCTGACCGGGCGTGAGGTGGTGGTGCGTATCAACGACCGGGGGGGCTTTGCTGGCAAGCGCGTGATTGACATCAGCCGTGCCGCCGCCGAAGCCTTGGGCATGGCCCACCTGGGCACCAAGCCCGTCACGGTGCAGCCCCTACCCGACGAACACAGCGGCTGCCCCGACACCGAGGCCGACGACGATACCGAAGAAGATGATTAACTAACTGCCCGACTCTAGCGTATGCGCTGCATTGCGGTCTTGGGCCAACAACTGCACCATTTGGGGCAAGGCGGCTTTCAAGGCCTCTTTCAGGGTGTAAGGGGGGTTGATCAAGAACATGCCGCTGGCGGGCAAGCCGGGGCGCTTGGTCTGGCCCTCTAGGGTTTCGGTGATTTTGCTCGACTTGACGGTCAGCGTGGCATGCAGCCAGCTCTTGCCCGCTTTTTGTGCCATGGTTTTCAGGCGGCGCGGCAAATCATGCGCTTCGGGGCGCGGAATAATGGGATACCAGACCGCATAGGTGCCAGTGGCAAAACGCTTGAGGCTGTCTTGCACCATGTCCAGCACCTTGCCGTAGTCGGTTTTCAGTTCATAACTGGGATCACACAACACCAAGGCACGGCGCGAAGGCGGTGGTAAGAACTTCTTGATACCCTCAAAACCGTCTTCGTGCAGCACGGCCACTTGGCGGCCTGCCTCCAACTGGGCCACATTGCCTGCCAATGCGCGCAAATCCGACGGGTGCAACTCAAACAGTTTGAGTTTGTCACGCTCGCGCAGCAAGCGTTGCATGATGAAAGGCGAGCCGGGGTAAATTTTGATGCCCGAGCCGGTATTGAAAGCGCGCACCAAATCCATATAGGCTTGCAGAGCAGGGGCCAATGGCACATGGGCAGCTGCGGGCACGGCCAAACGCCCAATACCATCGGCGGCTTCGGCACTGGTTTTGGCATAGTCGCCATCCAGCCGGTACAAACCAGCCCCGGCATGGGTATCCAGCACCATCAGGGCGGCATCTTTTTCAATCAGGTGTTGCAAAGTGGCAATCAATACCGTGTGCTTGAGCACATCCGCATGGTTGCCCGCGTGAAAGGCGTGGCGATAACTGAACATGGCCCTATGGTAACGAGCATTGTGCCGATTGGTACAGGCTGGAGCAGAGAACAACTCCGATAATTGCGCGCATGGTGATGTTGGCAGAAGGTATCCTCAAGCTGCACTGGAATCAATCGGTTCCGGTGGATGTGGCGCGCATTGCCCAAGGCATGGGGGTGACCGTGCAGTACAGCAACGCTCTGAGCGTTTGTGCCCATTTGCAAGTGAGCTTACAGAACCAGCCACACCTCACGCTGTGCCAGCAGCACAGCCCAGCCTTGCAACGCTATGCCACCGCCCAAGCCTTGGGGCATGTGGCGCTGCACCACCTGCGCCCCGGCTTAGAGCGGGCCATTGTGGTGACAGAAGATTTTGCAGTGGATGAAAACAGCCGCACCGAGCGCGAAGCCCAGCAATTTGCCCTGCGCCTGCTGGTGCCCGAAGCGGTGTTGCGCTACTGTGTGCAAGAGATGGCGCTGCAAGATTTGCTAGAGCTGGCCGATCTGTTTGACGTGCCCCCCACCCTGATGGGTTGGCGCTTGTTGCACTGGCAGCTCTGAGGGCTATCGCCCTCGTGCCCGTCCTGTTCGTACCGGATACGCTTTAGCGCAGCAGCAGCGCCAAGGGCGTAAGCAGCCACTGAATCACGCCGTAGCCCAGCGCCATCAGAGGGCGCAGCCAGACGGTGCCCACAATTCCGGCCAGCACCAAGCCCATCACGATAAAAAAGCCCCAAGGCTCGACACGCGACAGCCAATGGGCCTGTTTCCAAGGCAACAGACCGACCAAAATACGGCCACCATCCAACGGCGGCAGCGGAAACAGGTTAAAGGCCCACATGACCAAATTGGTCAAAATGCCAGCACGCGCCATTTCACGGAAAAAACGCTCTTCTACTCCTAAGCCTATGAGCGTCAGCAACAGTGCCGCCCACAAGATGGCTTGGGCAAAATTGGAAGCTGGCCCGGCCAAAGCCACCCAGATCATGTCGCGCTTGGGGTTGCGCAGGCGACCAAAATGCACTGGCACCGGCTTGGCATAGCCAAACAAAAATGCGCCTGAAGTGGAAAAGTACAGCAACAGCGGCATCAAAATGGTGCCCACGGGGTCAATGTGCTTGATGGGGTTCAGGGTAATGCGACCCAGCATCGCGGCAGTCGGGTCACCAAAATGGCGTGCTGCGTAACCATGCGCAGCCTCGTGTACCGTGATGGCAAACAGTACCGGCAAGGCGTAAATCAGAACAGTCTGGATCAGTTGCGAGAAATCATCCACGGACTTCAGCTCTCCGCAACTCAGAGGCCAATGGCCGACAAGCTACCACGCCCTTGGCGCAGCACGACCGGGTCTTCACCCTTGCCCATCGGGGTCAGGTCGATCACCGTGGTCGGCTCGGAGGGGCAGCCACCGGCATCGACAATGGCATCGATTTGGTGTTCGTAGCGCGCACGAATCTCGTGGGCATCGTTGAGCGGTTCGGTCTCGCCGGGGGCAATCAGGGTGGTGGCTAACAGCGGCGCACCATGCAAATCAATCAGCATTTGCAGGCCCTTGCGCTCGGGCACACGCAGGCCAATCGTTTTGCGCGAGGGGTGGCTGACGCGGCGCGGCACTTCTTTGGTGGCTTCCAAAATAAAGGTGTAGGGGCCGGGAGTGGCTAATTTGAGCAGCCGGTATTGTTTGTTGTCCACCAGTGCGTAGTTGGACAGGGCTGACAAATCACTGCACAGCAAGGTCAAGTGGTGTTTGTCATCCACTTGGCGTATGCGGCGCAGACGGTCGACTGCCTGCTTGTCGTCCAAGTGGCACACCAGCGCATAACTGGAATCGGTGGGCACGGCCAGAATTGCGCCTTTTTGCAGCAACGCCGCCGCCTGTTTGAGCAGGCGTGGCTGCGGATTTTCAGGGTGTACTTCAAAAAACTGGGCCATAGCAACAAACCTTTCAAACAGGAACTTGGACACGGTGACGCAGCAAGTCCCACACCGGTACCACGTTGGCAGGCAAAGGGGGCAAGGTGCCCAGGTCGATGCTGGACTCATCGGGCGCATGGAAATCACTACCACGCGAGGCGGCCAAGCCAAACTCGCGCGCCATGTCGGCATAAATCGGATATTCATGCACTGCATGGCTGCCCGTGACCACCTCCACTGCTTGGCCGCCATGCGCCTTAAATTCAGAAAACAGGGCAAATTCTTCGGTCGGGGTAAAGTGGTAGCGGGCTGGATGGGCGATCACCGCTACGCCACTGGCTTGGGTAATCCAGCGCACCGCATCTCCCAGTTTGGCCCAACGGTGTGCCACAAAGCCGGGTTTGCCTTCGGTCAGGTAGCGGCGAAACACCTCGCTGGTGTCGTGACAGACCCCACTATCCACCAAAAAACGGGCAAAGTGGGTGCGCGAGACCAGCGCCGGATTGCCCACATAACGCAACGCCCCTTCATAAGCCCCAGCAATGCCCACCTGCGCCAGTTGCTGCGCCATGTCTTGCGCACGCTGGTGGCGGCCTGCACGGGTTTCTGCCAAACCTTGGGCTAACTGGTGATCGTGCATATCAAAACCCAAGCCGACGATATGTACCGTCTCGTGGGCAAAACTGACCGAAATTTCAACGCCCGTTAAAAAAGCCATGCCACAAGACAAGGCGGCTGCTTGGGCTTGCGGCAAGCCGCCGATTTCGTCGTGGTCGGTCAAGGCCCACAGATCGACCCCTCGGCTGCGCGCGCGCAGCGCCAAGGCTTGGGGACTCAGGGTGCCATCGGACACCACAGAATGGCAATGTAAATCGGCGTTCAGATAAGAGGTCACTGGACAATTCTAGGGCTTTGCCTATATTGCCGTGCTCTACCGATGTCGATAAACGAATAGAAAGAAAGATAGGCTCCGTAAAATTGGGGTTATTCAGAGGTTTTTTATGAATTTGAACAATATCCACGTTGCCCACAAGTTATGGGGCATTATTTTGGGCCTGTTGCTGCTGGTGTTGGGGGCTGCTATGTTTGTACAGCACCGCTCCACCGTGGCCATGGTACAGGCCTTTGACGAGATCTCGCACTACCAAAGCTCTATCACCGATGCGACACGCTGGCTGGGCCTGACCGAGGTCGTGACCGAACGCACCGTGGCCGCTATCAATGTGCCATCAGCAGAAGCGTATAAGTTTTTGCAGCAGAAAAACGTAGCCGACTCGGCCAAAATTTCTGAAATTCAAAAACGTGCCAGCGAGCGCGCCCGCAGTGCCGTAGAAAAGCAGGCCCTAGAGCGCGTAGCCCAAGCCCGCGCGCCGGCGCGGCAATTGCTGCAAAAAGTGCCCGAACTGAAAGAGGCCGGTGACTACGCTGCCACCTTTGCCTTCACCCAGCAAGAATTTATGCCAGCAGCCATGGCCTTGGTCAAAACGGTACAAGACTATGTCAAGGTAGAAGAAGAAGAGCGCGATAAGGCGATTGCTGCCGCCCACGAGGCACGCCAACAGGCCGCTTTGGTAGGGGCTGGTATTGCGGTCTTGGCGGTGGTGATTGCTCTGCTACTGGCAGCTGCCTTGGTGCGCTCCATCATGGAGCCATTGCGCCAAGCGGTGCAAGCTGCCAATGCCATCAGCAATGGCGACCTGACCCAACGCCTAGACACCAACCGCCAAGACGAATTTGGCGAACTGCTACATGCTTTCCAGCAGATGTCTGACCGCTTGCGCACCTTGGTGGGTGATGTGCGCACTGGTGTCGAAGCGGTTTCTGCCGCCTCGGGCCAAATTGCCACCGGCAACCACGATTTATCGGCACGCACCGAACAAACCGCCGCTAATTTGGAAGAAACCGCTGCCAGCATGGAGCAGCTCACGGCCACCGTGACCCAAGCTGCAGATACTGCACGCCAAGCCAACCAACTGGCCGCTACTGCGGCCCAAGCAGCTGAGCGCGGCGGGGTGGTGGTCGAGCAAGTGGTGTCGAGCATGCAGCAAATCACTGACAGCTCGCGCAAAATTTCCGACATCATTGGCGTGATTGACGGCATTGCCTTCCAAACCAACATTTTGGCCCTGAATGCCGCCGTCGAGGCAGCGCGCGCAGGCGAGCAAGGCCGGGGCTTTGCCGTGGTGGCCTCGGAAGTGCGCAGCTTGGCTGGGCGCAGTGCCGAAGCAGCCAAGGAGATCAAAGCATTGATCAGTGCCTCGGTAGCCAATGTAGAGTCTGGCTCACAACAGGTGGCGCAAGCCGGTCAAAATATGACCGAAATTGTCGAGGGCGTGCGCCGCGTCACCGACCTGATTGGCGAGATTACCGCCTCGGCCACCGAGCAGCGCGATGGGATCGCCCAAGTCAATCTGGCCATCACCAACTTAGACCAAATGACGCAGCAAAACGCTGCACTGGTCGAAGAGTCTGCCGCTGCAGCAGGGGCCATGCGTGACCAAACCCAGCGTCTGGCCGAAGTGGTGTCGGTCTTCAATGTGGGGGCAGGCAACTACACCGCCAGTCCAGCCCCAGCCCCAGCCGCACGCCCGGCAGCCACGCCAGCGCGCGCCCCCACCTTGCCCAGCCGCAGTGCGCCTGCAGTGGCCGCCCCGCCCCCCAGCAGCAAACCACCCCGGCCTGCCGTGCCAGCCGCCAAACGCAGCAGCAGTGCCAGCGCACCAGCGCCACGTTTGCCCGCCGCCCCAGCGCCCAAGAAGGCCAACGATGACGATTGGGAAAGCTTCTGATTGACAGGGGCGCTGCATACAATGCAGCGCCCTTTTCTTCGTTCACAGGCTCTTGTATGTCTTTGCCCCCCTCTGGCTCTCGCTCACCCTTGCGTCCACTGCCTTCCTTGATTTTTGCCAGCCGCTGGCTACAGTTGCCCTTGTATTTGGGCCTGATCGTGGCCCAAGGTGTGTATGTTTTCCATTTTTGGGTCGAGTTGGTGCATCTGCTAGAGGCTGTGTTTGGCAACGCCGAAGCCTTGCAGATTTTGATTAACAGTATTGGTTATAAAACCGATACCGCCATCACCAAAATCAACGAAACCATCATCATGCTGGTGGTGTTGGGGCTGATTGATGTGGTGATGATCTCCAACCTGCTCATCATGGTGATTGTGGGCGGCTACGAAACCTTTGTCAGCCGCATGAACCTAGAGAGCCACCCCGACCAGCCCGAGTGGCTCAACCATGTGAATGCCTCGGTACTCAAGGTCAAACTCAGCACCGCCATCATTGGTATCAGCTCGATTCACCTGCTCAAGACCTTCATCAATGCGGGCAACTACGATGTCAAGGTGCTGATGTGGCAAACCATCATCCACATTGCCTTCTTGCTCAGTGCGCTCGCCATTGCCCTGACCGACAAATTGATGCACCACAGCCCAGCCCCAGAAGAGCATTAAGCCGCAGCGCCCTCCACCACAAACTGCACCTTGCGCTGGCCTTGCCACTCGTTCACATCCAACCGAAAGGCCAGCAACGCACGCGCGGGTAGCTGCTCGGTGCGGCCAAACCAAATGGCATCGACCGGCTCGCCTTGGTGTTTGAGTTTGAGCGAAAGGTGTTTACTGTCTTGACCGACCAGGCGTTGGTTGAGCACTTCCACTTCTTCGCTAAAGGTAGGCGGGGCAAAGCCTTGGCCCCACACCTCGCGCTGCAACGCATCCACCACCTCAGCGCGCCGGTATTGCGCCGCCAGTGGGCCATCGGTTTCTAGTTGGCGTGTCAGGGTGGCGGCATCGAGCTGCTCTTGGGCGATTTGTGCCAGCGCTTGGGCAAAAGTATCGAATTGCGCCCGGTCTATGGTGCAACCAGCGGCCATCGCATGGCCGCCAAAGCGCAACAACACCCCCGGATGGCGCTTGGCCAACAAGTCCAGCGCATCGCGCAAATGAAAACCGACAATCGAGCGCCCGGAGCCTTTCAACTCGTGTTCTTTGCCCGGTGCAGCGCTGGCAGCAAAAACAAAGCTAGGGCGATGTAGCTTGTCTTTGAGGCGCGAGGCCACAATGCCGACCACGCCTTCGTGGAAGCCCTCATCAAACACCGTGATGGCTGGCGGTGGACTATCTTGTGTGGCAAACAGATTCTCGGCCAACGCCACGGCTTGATCGCGCATCCCGCCCTCGATCTCGCGCCGCTCGCGGTTGATGCTGTCCAACAGTTTGGCCAGTTCGTCCGCGCGGGCGCTATCGTCGGTCAGCAGGCACTCAATGCCCAAAGACATATCGGCCAGTCGGCCTGCAGCGTTGATACGCGGCCCCAAGGCAAAACCAAAATCTTGGCTGTTGGCTTGGCGGATATCGCGCCCCGCCACGCGAAACAAAGCGGCCATACCGGGCGGCATCTGCCCGGCGCGCACCCGTTGCAGCCCTTGGGCCACCAAGCGGCGGTTGTTGGCATCAAGCCGCACCACATCGGCCACCGTGCCCAAAGCCACCAGGGGCAATAAGGCATCCAAACGGGGCTGGCTCTGAACATCAAAATAGCCGCGTTGGCGCAGTTCAGCCCGCAAGGCCAGCAGCACATAAAACATCACGCCCACCCCGGCCAAACTCTTGCTGGCAAAGCCACAACCGGGCTGGTTCGGATTGACGACAGCATCGGCAGCGGGCACTTGGTTCGATGGCAAATGGTGGTCGGTAATCAAAACCCGCATGCCCAAGGCATGGGCTTGGTCGACCCCTTCGGGGCTGCCAATACCGTTGTCCACCGTGATGAGCATGTCGGCCCCGCGTTCTTTCACGCGCTGGGCAATCGCCGCCGTCAGGCCGTAGCCATCCACCACCCGATCGGGCACCAAATAATCCACCTGTTGCGCCCCCAGCAGCCGCAGCCCCCGGATAGCGACAGCACAAGCGGTAGCACCATCGCAATCGTAATCGGCCACAATGCACAGGCGCTGCTGTTGGGCGATGGCATCGGCCAGCAAGGTAGCGGCTGCTGCTATGCCTTTCAGCCCCTGCGGCGGCAACAGTTGGGCCAAACTGGTGTCCAACTCTTGTGGGGTGCTCACGCCACGGGCGGCATACAACTGCGCCAGCAGCGGGTGAATGCCCGCTTGCTCTAGCGCCCAGGCGCTGCGCGGGGGGGTATTGCGGACAATGATTTTCATGGTGCTACTGCGTCTCTTGCGCCGACTGGCGCAAGGCCAAAGCACGTTCGTACAGGGCGTTGCGCGGCGCGCCGCTGATTTGGGCCGCTAAGCGCACCGCCGTTTTCAGGGGCAACTCTGGCAGCAGCAACTCCAACACACGCTGGCCTCGGTCGGCTTCTTCAGGGGCGGCTACGGGGTGCAACAACACGACAAACTCGCCCCGACTGCGCTGGGCATCGGCTTGTAACCAAGCGGGCAAATGTGCAGCTGCTTGGGTGGTGATTTCTTCAAACTGCTTGCTGATCTCGCGTGCCAGCGTGACGGGGCGCTGACCCAACACAGCCAAGGCTTGGGCCAAGTCTGTGATGCGGTGCGGCGCTTCTAACAGTACGATACAGCGTGGTTCTGCCGCCAGAGCCTGTACGCTGGCTGCGCGCTCGGCACTTTTGACGGGTAAAAAACCGGCAAACACAAACCCACTGTCGGTACCAGCTGGAGCCACCGCCCCAGCCACACTCAGGGCTGCTGTCACGCTGCTGGCCCCCGGCAGGGGCATGACACGATAGCCTCCAGCCCGCACGGCGGCCACCAAGCGTGCGCCGGGGTCACTGACACCGGGGGTACCGGCATCGCTGACATAAGCCACCCGCTGCCCAGCTTGCAAACGGGCCAGCACTGTCTGCGCGGCTTCTTGCTCGTTGTGCTGGTGCAAGGCCAGCAGTTGCGCGCTGGCCTTGTCAATACCGTAGGCACGCAACAGGCTTTGGCTGTGGCGCGTGTCTTCGCAGGCCAAGGTATCGGCCAGTTGCAGCACATGCAGGGCACGCAAACTGATATCGGCCAAATTGCCGATAGGGGTGGCTACCACATACAAAGTGCCTTGGGGATAATGCTGTGCAGCCGCTGCATCGCGCGCGGCATTCAGGGCTGAAGCGAAAGATGCGCTCAAATGGAATTCCTCGGTAAAAAATTGGCCTCGGCCCCTGCAAGCACGCCGAGCACCCGACAAAAAGGGCAAGCGGCAGAAGACCGGGCCTTGGCGCATTTGCAAGCGGCCGGCTTGCGTCTGCTGGCGCGCAATTATCGAACGCCGGGACGCGGCGGCGGCGAGATTGACCTGATTGTGCGTGCATCCGATGGCACGGTGGTGTTTGTCGAGGTGCGCAGCCGCAGCCAGCGTGGCTTTGGCAGTGCCGCTGCCAGTATCAATGCCGCCAAACAACGGCGCATTGTCTTTGCGGCACGCCATTATCTGATGCGTCTGGCCGCACCGCCGCCGTGCCGTTTTGATGCCGTGCTGCTCGATGGTGAACAACTGGAATGGATCCGTGCCGCCTTTGATGCCAGCTAAATACCCACGGATTGACAAGCATCAACGGTATGATGCCCGCCATGCTAGAGCAACGCATCCAACAGCACTTTATCGACAGCGCCGACTTGCAATACCAAACCGCGCAAGATTTAGGCAAACCCATTGCCGATGCCGTACAAGCCATGTTAGCCTGCATCACCGGTGGCGGCAAAATGTTGGCCTGTGCCAGTGGCCCCTCGGTGGGCCATGCTTTACAGTTTGTTGGCTTTTGTCTGGCCGGTTTTGAGCGCGAGCGGCCCGAGTTTGCCGCGCTAGCCTTATCAGCCAATAGTGCTTTGTTGGGCAGCACCCAGCAGCCTTTTGCCCGCCAAGTGCGCGCCTTGGGGCAGGCGGGGGATTTGTTGCTGGCGCTGTGCGTCGATGGCAACGATGCAGGCGTACTGGCGGCCGTAGAGGCGGCGCATGAACGCGATATGAGCGTAGTGGCCCTGAGTGGCCGCAGTGGCGGCCGCTTGGCCTCGGTGCTGCGCGAGACCGATGTCCTGCTGTGCGTACCTCATGATCGCACCGCCCGGGTGTTAGAAGTGCACACCCTGATCCTGCACTGCCTGTGTGATGGCATAGACGCACAATTGTTTGGTGAACCAGAAGAAAGCGAAAGCTGATGCAACACATTTTGACCCACCGTGTGCGCCGTGTTGGCGCTTTAACCTTGCTGGCCAGTCTGTTGGCAGCCAGCTTGTCGGCTTGTGCGCCGGTGGTATTGGGGGGCGTAGCGTTGGGCGGCATTGTGGCTGCAGACCGCCGCACCACAGGAGCGCAGGTAGAAGACGAAAGCATTGAAGTGCGTGCCGTCAATTTGCTGCACGGACAGTATGGCGACCGAGCGCACGTCAACATCACCAGCTACAACCGCCAAGTTCTGCTGACGGGCGAAGTGCCCACCGCTGCCGACCGCCAACGGGCCCAAGAGTTGATCGCGGGCCTGGAAAATGTGCGTGCTGTGGTGAACGAGCTGGCCGCCATGCCACCCACCACGCTGGCCCAGCGCTCTAACGATACGTTTATCACCGGCAAGGTGCGCGCCAGTTTGGTAGATGCCAAAGACCTGACGGCCAATGCCTTCAAGGTGGTGACGGAACGCGGTGTGGTCTACCTGTTAGGGCGCGTCACCCCGCGTGAAGCCCGACGCGCCACCAGCTTGGCCAGTGGTGTCACCGGCGTAGTGAAGGTAGTGCGGGTGTTTGAACCCCTGAGCGAGGATGAATTGGCACGCATGCGCATCACCAGCCCTAACACGCCAGCACCCACCAGCAACAGCAACAACGAGAGCGGCCCGCGTTAAACGCTGCAGGGACTGAAAAATGCTGGCGGTTGCTGCTTGAAAAGCCAGCCCGCCAGCCGTCCGCTTAGACGTTGAACAAGAAGTTCATCACGTCGCCATCTTTGACGATGTATTCTTTGCCTTCGGCACGCATCTTGCCCGCGTCTTTGGCCCCTTGCTCGCCCTTGTACTGGATAAAGTCATCAAAAGCGATGGTCTGGGCACGGATAAAGCCGCGCTCAAAATCGCCGTGGATCACGCCAGCGGCTTGCGGTGCGGTGTCGCCGACGCGAATTGTCCAAGCGCGCACCTCTTTCACACCGGCGGTAAAGTAGGTTTGCAAGCCCAACAGCTTAAAGCCCGCACGAATCAAGCGGTTCAGGCCCGGCTCGGTTTGGCCCATTTCGGCCAAGAACATATCCCGGTCTTCGTCGCTCATTTCGGCCATTTCGGCTTCCATTTTGGCGCAAATGGCCACGACTGGCGCATTTTGGCTGGCAGCGTATTCTTGCAGGCGTTGTAGGTAGGGGTTATTCTCAAAACCATCTTCGGCCACGTTGCCAACAAACATGGCGGGCTTGGAGGTAATCAGGCAGAGCGATTTGAGCAGCGGTTGGTCTTCTTTGCTCACTTCGACCGTGCGCGCCGGTTTGCCTTGATCCAGTGCCTCTTGCAAGCGTGTCAGCAGTGCCACCAGCTTGGCGGCTTCTTTGTCGTTGCCCGACTTGGCCGCCTTGCTGTAGCGGTTCAGCGCCTTTTCTACCGTGCCCAAATCGGCCAAGCACAACTCGGTTTGGATCACTTCAATGTCGGCAATCGGATCGACGCGGTTGGCGACGTGGATCACGTTATCGTCGTCAAAGCAGCGCACCACGTTCACGATGGCATCGGTTTCGCGGATGTGGGCCAAAAACTGGTTACCCAAACCTTCGCCCTTGGAGGCCCCGGCCACCAGTCCAGCAATATCGACAAACTCGACAATCGCGGGCACGATGCGCTCGGGCTGGATGATCTCGGCCAATTGCTGCAAACGGGGATCGGGCACTTCCACCACACCCGTGTTGGGCTCAATGGTGCAGAAGGGGTAGTTTTCGGCTGCAATGCCTGCTTTGGTCAGGGCGTTAAACAGGGTGGACTTGCCAACGTTAGGCAGGCCAACGATGCCGCATTTGAGGCTCATGAAAATTCCTTATAAATCAGCAGTCTGGCCGCATGGTTGCGTCCGGTGCTCAGGTGGCAGATTGTAGGGAAGAACCCGTGTGCGTTTTTACCCAATGACAGGCGGGGCCTTTTCGGGCATACCTGAGGGCGTAGCGGGCTGTACGTGCGCTGCGTTTTTCACTGCATAGGAGTCCCTAGTCAGGCACGCTGTGCATTCCGCGCTCTGCCTCCTCGGCATGAATGCCGAGGTTTTACGCGCAATTTAACGAGATCATGGCCGCCTACGACTTGTTTTGCCACCAGCGCGATGGCATGCCGAAAGTGGCGATCAAGCCGCAATAAGGCGGCGGTGATGCGTGCGCGGCTTAAAAGCCGCGCATGGTGGCCCACTCGTCAAACGGTGCCCGGCCAGCCACCAAGGTGTTGATGGCTGCGTTGGGGTCTTCATAACCCAAGGCCACGCCACAGGCAATGGTGTAGGGCTCGGGCAAGCTCAAGGGTTGGCGCAGCACCTCGGTGTATTTGCGCCAAAAACCTTGGGCGCAGGTGGCCAAGCCTTGCTCGGTGGCTTGCAGCATCAAAGATTGCATGTAGATGCCCACATCCATCCATTGCGGATTGCCCATGCGCTCATCAATACAAATGAAGATGCCCACCGGCGCACCAAAGAATTGGGCGTTTTTGGCCAACTGGCGCAAGCGCCCGGCTTTGTCTTCGCGCGGGATGTTCAGGGTGCGGTACAGCGCTTCACCATTGGCAAAACGGCGGCTACGGTAAGGCTCCCACAAATTGGGCGGGTAGGCCATGCTATTGGCGTACTCTTCGGGGTTCGATTCATTGGCGGCTTGCAGCACTTGGGCCAGCGGTTCACCAGTCAGGGCGATCACGCGCCAAGGTTGCAGGTTGCCACCCGAAGCGGCGCAAGCGGCCCGCTCCAAGATCTCACGCACTACAGAAGCATCAGGGGCTTGGGGCAAAAAGGCGCGCACCGAGCGGCGCTGTTGCAAGGCTTGGGATACGTCCATCGATTCAATCTCCTAAAACAAAAAACGGGCTGGCACTGGTGTGGTGGCTTATTTGCCCACCAGCGCATTGAGCTTGTCGGCCTCAAAATGCTCTTGGCGTGCAGCATCGGCCGGCACGCAATCGGGGTTGTGGGCACTGGCAGGGGTCGCTGCCAACTTTTCGATGGCTTGCCACAGCAAAGCAATTTGGTGTTCTTGCACGCTGGCGTTGTCAATCAAACCGCGCATGGCTTGCGAGAGTGGGTCATCGCTTTGCGTCACCCCATAGGCGGAAAACCCCATTTTCGAGGCTGCCTCTTCGCGACGCACGTCGGCTTGTGCCTCAATAATGCGCGCGGGGTTGCCCACCGCCGTAGCACCCGCAGGCACCGGCTTGGTCACGACGGCGTTGCTGCCGATTTTGGCCCCATCACCCACAGTAAAGCCGCCCAATACTTTGGCCCCAGCCCCCACCACCACATTGGCCCCCAAGGTCGGGTGGCGCTTGGCACCTTTGTACAACGACGTGCCGCCCAGCGTGACCCCGTGGTAAATGGTGCAACCGGGGCCGATCTCGGCCGTTTCGCCAATCACTACGCCCATGCCGTGGTCAATAAAGACACAGGGGGCAATTTGTGCGCCGGGGTGGATTTCAATGCCGGTGAGCCAACGGGCGCAATGCGAAATAAAACGCCCGAGCCATTTCAGGCCATGCGTCCAACACCAATGGGCACGGCGGTGTAGCACCAAGGCATGTAAACCGGGATAGCAGGTGAGCACCTCCCAGCGGCTGCGGGCAGCCGGATCGCGCTCCAAAATGCACTGAATATCAGAGCGTAAACGAGAAAACATGGGCAGGTGTGAGGACAACAAAAGAGCGTGGCAGTTTAGATGGTATCGAGATTTTGTGGGGCCTCGGTCGCGGGAAGCCATAGCGTGACTGTGGTGCCTACCCCCACCTCACTGTGGACTTCGACATCACCACAGTGCAGCTCGATGATCTCCTTGACCAAGCTCATACCCAGCCCGGTGCCGGGGATATTGCCCGTGGTGTCGGCCCGGTAAAAGCGCTCAAAGATCCGTGCAGTTTGCTCTGGGGTCATGCCCATGCCGTGGTCTTGCACCCGAATACCTACCCATTGCACGCTAGTGGCATCCGCCTCTAGGCAGGTTTCTTGGAGCAGGCTGACCATGATTTGTCCACCCGCCGGAGAGTATTTGTGCGCATTCGACACAATGTTGCGCACGGCCTGCATCAGTTTTTTCTGATCGGCGCGCACCCGGCAGGCCTGGTGGGGCAGTTCCAGTCGGGGCGGCAACTGTCCAGCCGGGACACCAAAATCGGCAATCACCTGCTGCACCAGTGGGCCCACATCCAGTAGCTCAAATACAAAATCTTTGCCGCGCCGTTCTTCGATGCGTGCCAAGTCCAGTAGTTCGTTGATGATGGCAATCATCAGCTCCGATTGGCGGTAGATGATGTGCAAAATGTCTTGGCGCTTCTCCTTGGTAAAGTCTTTGGCCAGCATCAGCTCGGTATAGCCAAAAATACTGACCATCGGGGTGCGCAGTTCGTGGGCCGCGTGCGATAAAAATTCGCTCTTCATCTGGTCTATTTCGGTTTCGTGCGTGACATCCCGAAAGTACAGAATCTGTGAAACGAGGTTGGTTTTCGAGATACGCAGGCCCACTTCGAGTACGCGCTTTTCTGGGCTGAGTAGCTCGATCAGTTGGCGGCCTTTGGTATCTGGGGCCGCCGGTTCCATACTGTGGGGGTGGTGGTGCACATTCGGCCCGTGTTTGAGCGCTGCGATGCCCGGAAAACGCGCTGACTCTAGGCAGTTTTTTGCCAAACGGGCAGAAAATGCGGCTTCGTTGAGCCCCACGGTTTCGTCCAGTCCCATGCCGGTCATGCGTGAAAAGGCCGGACTCACATATTTGACGCAGCCTTGGGCATCAAACGACACAAAACCATCGGGGCTGAGGTCAAAAATGGCATTGAGTTGCTCGGTGCGGTCTTGGATGCGCTCTAAGGCCAGTTCCAATTCTTTCTGCGCCTCTAGGCGCATCCAGTTTTCGGTGGTGAGCTGCACATGGCTTTGGGCCAGTTGGGCATTTTTCTCCTGCAAAGATTGGGCAATGCGGGCGGCCTCTTGGTTGGCACAGGTCAATTGCTCGACACGTTCAGCAATGGCTTGTGACATCACGTTAAAGGCCGCCCCCAAGCGCCCAACGTCGTCTTGGCCTTCAGGCACAGGCGCTAGCGTCAGCTGGCCCTGCGCCACCTTCAGGCTGGCAGCAGTGAGCAAGGACAACTGGCGTGTAATCAGCAAACCCAGCAGCGTCAGCAGGGCCGCCGACAACAGCAATTCGCCCGAAGCGATCAAAATGCCCTGAAATAGCAAGTTTTTGCGCGCTACCTGAATCCGGCTCAGATCGAGCCCAAACTGCAAGGTGCCCAGTGGTTGTCCTGCCAGTTTGATGGCCAGTGCCACGTCGTAACGCGCTGGCACATCGTCTAGGCTAAATTCTTTGTCCACCGATGGCAAAGGCTGGTTGACTGACCAACCACTGGTGGCGACCACGGCACCCGACACATCGGTGATGGCCAGATAGTCAATGCCCCGGATGGCATGGCTCTCATCCAGCACCGCCTGTAAGGTGGCAATGTCGTATTGGGCCAGTGGTGCAACTAAGGCCGCAGAAAGCACCGGCCCAATCTGTGCGGCCTGCTCACGGGCCTGCTCGCCCATGGCTTCGTGCAGCAGGCGCAGACTGTTGCTCACCAGAATGGCCAACATCAACACTTCCACCGCCAAAGCCGCCAGCAAAAGCCGCCCGCGCACGGTGCGCCACGGGGAGAAATGCATTATTTGCCCTGTTTCAATGTCGTACGAACTTCGTTGGCGTAGGGGTCCATAGCCACCAATTCACGTGGCTCTAGGCTACGGTAGCCGCCCAGTTTGTACTTGGCAAAATACTGTTTGCCTTCTGCGGTGTCGGCAAAGGCCCACAGGGCGGCCAAAATCGCTTCTCGTTGCTTGGCATGACGCTGGTTGAGCACATAGACACGGCCTGCCATGGGCAGGCTTTCTGCCAGAACCCGCAATTGATCGCGCACCGATGCGGGCAAGTTTTGGAAGTTTGCCAATGAGACAAACCCTGCACTGCCTTCCCCTTTGAGCAGCAGTTGCCCGACGCTGTCCGATGCACTCACGTAGCGCATAGTGGTGTTGGGTACCGAGTTACGGTACAGCCAGTGTTGGCCCCACAAGGTGACCAGCGATGAAGCGGAAAGCCCAATCACTTTGCTGTGGGCTAAATCTTGCGGGGTACGAAAAGGGCTGTCAGCGGCAACCAGCGCCACCGCCTTAAACTCCGACTGGTAGGTCAGCAGTGGCAGGTAACCTGCATCGGTTTGCAACAGGCGCGCTTGATGCCCGGTGGTGATGGCAATATCGTACGCTTGCGCCATTGCACGCCGGGCAAATTCTGTGAAGTCTGGGGCAGTGACGATTTCTACGGGCCGTTGCAGCGTTTGCTCTAGCAGATGGCGCAAGGGTTGGTACATCTCAACGATGACGCGGGCGCTAGAGTGTGGCGCGACCCCAATACGCAACATGGTAGGAGCCGTAGGCGCTGCGACACCTAGCGCGGGCCACAACCAAAGCACAGAAAGAAGCCAGAAAATGCGACGGGTCATGATCTGTGGGGATGAATGAATAAAAACGGGTTGGCATACACCCCCGTTCGGTAAGATGGGTGATGGTGCCAAGGCGTGTGCCATCTTACGTTTTCCTATCTGTGCAGAGTGGCCTTGAATGCCAGTTGGCCCAGGAAAAAGTGACAGGCGCGTGCGCCCCTGATGGGCGCTTAGCCCTTGGCCTGTGCTGCCTCCAGCATGGCCTTGGCGATGCCCCGCAAAATATGAATTTCTTCGGTCTGCAACTGCGCCCGATTGAACAACTGGTTCAGCCGGGGCATGAGCTTTTTGGGGGCTGTCGGATCCAGAAAATCTACCGCCACCAGTGCCTGCTCCCAGTGCGCCAACATTCCGGCGACTTGGGCTGCATCGGCGCGCGTCGGTGCGTTGGAAGCAGTAGGTGCTGTGGCTTGGGCGGTAAAGCCGCCCAAGGCTTGCCGCCATTCGTAAGCAATCACTTGGATGGCCGAGGCCAAATTGAGCGAGCCAAACTGCGGATTGGTCGGAATCTGCAAGGCCACGTCACAGCGATAGACATCTTCATTCGCCATGCCAAAGCGCTCGCAGCCAAACAAAAAACCAATGCCAGTTTCTCGGCTGGCTAAGGGCGGCAACTGGGGCTGGAGCAATTGCTCAAAATGCTGGCGCGGAAAACGACTGGGCGGGCCAAAATCACGCGGTGTCATGGCGGTAGCGCACAGGTGGCTCAGGCCATCTAAGGCTTCATCCAAGGTATCGACGATGCGGGCATTTTTCAGCACATCCAAAGCACCGCTGGCGCGCTGGATGGTTTCTTCGCGGCGCAACACATTGGGCCAACGCGGGGCCACCAACACCAAATCATCAAAGCCCATCGTTTTCAGGGCGCGGGCAGCAGCGCCGACGTTGCCAGCGTGGCTGGTTTGGATGAGGATGAAGCGGGTTTTCATGGATTGACGAGGTTGGGGGCTGCACACGACGCAGGCAGCGGGGCTAAAATCGGGGGTCTTATTGTCGCAGCGCGCATCGCCGGGCTGTGTTCTTTCTGTTCTTGGCCCGTGCGCTGTGCCGATTTGGCCCAGCAGCGCACTCACTCGCACAATTTATGTCGTCCAATCTGCACCCCATGCTCAACGTGGCCATTAAGGCTGCCCGCGCCGCCGGCGCTCTCATCAACCGCGCGGCCCTTGACGTGGAGGCGGTGCGTATTTCGCAAAAGCAGATCAACGACTTTGTGACCGAGGTAGACCACGCCAGCGAACAAGCCATTATTGAGACCTTGCTCACCGCCTATCCCGGCCACGGTATTTTGGCCGAAGAGTCGGGCAGCCAATATGGCGCTAAAGATTCGGAGTTTGTCTGGATCATTGACCCGCTGGATGGCACCACCAACTTTATCCACGGCTTCCCGGTCTATGCCGTTAGCATTGCGCTGTCGGTGCGCGGCAAAATCGAGCAGGCCGTAGTCTATGACCCCTCGCGCAATGACGTGTTCACAGCCACCAAAGGTCGGGGCGCTTACCTCAACGACCGGCGCATCCGCGTGAGCAAGCGCACCCAGCTCAAAGACAGCCTGATTTCTACCGGCTTCCCCTTCCGCCCCGGCGACAATTTCCAAAACTATCTGCGCATGATGGCCGACATCATGCCGCGCACCGCTGGCCTGCGCCGCCCCGGTGCTGCCGCGCTGGATTTGGCCTACATCGCTGCTGGTTATTGCGATGGCTTTTTTGAAACCGGCCTGAGCATTTGGGACATTGCCGCAGGTTCTTTGCTGGTCACCGAAGCGGGCGGCTTGGTGGGTAACTTTACCGGCGAAGCCGACTTCTTGGAGCAAGGTGAATGCTTGGCCGGTAACCCACGCATTTACGGCCAGTTGGTCAGTATTTTGGGTAAATACAGCCAGTTTGCCAGCGCCGGCGAAAAAGCCGGTTTGCGTCAAGCCGATACGGCCAGCAGCACCACAGCTACAGACAGCGCAGCCGCAGAACCAGCCACACCGCCCGCTGCCAACGCCACCCCCGACGCACCGTTTTAAGGGTCGGTGTTAGCGGAATACGGGCGCGTCTTCGTCCGTATCCTCCGCATCATCCAGCAGCCAGCGCGGCATCTGCCGCCCTAAGCCCACAGGCATGGGTGGTGCGCCGCAGCCCACAGGCTTGCCATCGTTATCGGGGTAATTGCGTGCAATGCGCTGAAAATCGTCTGCAATGTCGATAAAAGCGTCGATGACTTTGGGGTCAAACTGCGTGCCCCGGCCTCGCAGCAGCATAGTGCAGGCTTGTTCGTGGGTAAACGGTTCCGGCCGGTAGATGCGCGGATGCACCAAAGCATCATAAACATCGGCCAGCGCCATCAATCGCCCGGCCAGCGGAATTTCTTCACCCACCAAGCCCTCAGGGTAGCCGCCGCCATCCCAGTGCTCGTGGTGGCTATAGGCCATGTCTTTGGCAATGCGTAAAAAAGGCACGCGCATGCCTAAACGGCGCTCCGCCCCCTCGATGGCTTTACGCCCCAACATTGCATGGCGCTGCATGGTGCCAAATTCTTCGGGGGTGAGCTTGCCCGGTTTGAGCAAGATGGCATCGGAGATGCCAATTTTGCCAATGTCGTGCAAGGGGGCCGATTTGTACATCAGCTCAATCATGCGCTCGTTCAGTTGGGCCTCAAAACGTGGCAGCAAGCGCAAACGCTCGGCCAAGGCTTTGACATACAACTGGGTACGCCGGATATGGTTGCCGGTTTCGTCGTCGCGCGTTTCGGCCAAAGAGGTCATGGCCATGATGGTCACGTCTTGGATGGCCTGCACTTCTAAGGTGCGCAAAGCCACCTCGCGCTCTAGGTAGGCACTTTTATCGCGCAAAAAATCGGCGGTGGCTTTCAGGGACAAATGGGTTTGCACCCGCGCCAACAAAATGGGCGGACTGACAGGTTTGGTGATGTAGTCCACGGCCCCCAAGGCAAAGCCTTGGCGCTCGTCTTCGGCATCGGTGCGCGCGGTCAAAAAAATGACCGGAATATCTTTGGTGCTGTCTTGCGCTTTGAGCTGGCGACAGACTTCGTAGCCGTCCATGCCCGGCATCATGATGTCGAGTAGCACCAAATCGGGTTGGGGCTGTGTTTGGGCGATTTTGAGGGCGCGTTCGCCATTGGCCGCCACCTTGACGCTGTAACGCTCTTTCAGCAACTCGGCCATCAGGGCCAAGTTGTCGGGCGTGTCGTCCACCACCAACACCACCGGCAGAGGCCGCTCAGGCCATTGCGCTGGCAAAGGGGGGATGGCAGAGGCGGCTTCCATGCTTTCTCCTGGGGTGTGGGCGGCGGGTGTGGTCACGATAGTGGCATCGGAGGGGGCTGGGCAATAGCGGATGCAACCGGGGCTTGCACCCCTTGTTCTGGGCTTTGCACTGGCGGGGGGTATTGCTCCAGCAAGGTTTGGGCCTTGGCAAAATCAAATTGGCGCACCGCACTGAGCAAGGCAGGCCACGCACTGCCTACGCCAGCGGCCAAGACATGGGCATGGCGCTCTAGACAGGCAACAGCAGCGGGGTCGTCTTGGTTGAGCAGGGTGTAGAGTTGCTGCCAAGCGCTGGCGATGGAGTCGATAGGCAACACCGCAGCGGGTGTGGGCAGCTGCCGTAGCTCCTGTTCGGTTTGCCACTGTTGCAAGGGCTTGAGCAAGTTTTGTAACTGCTGGCACAGCATATCGAGCAAATCTGGGAGCAGGCTGGCCGCCGTGTGGGGGCTGGCGCTGGCAAGGGCAGGCTGCGCCAACGCTTGTTCTACCGCTGCCGCACTGGCGCTGAGAGCATGAGCGCCCAAGGTTGCCGCCAAGCCACGCAGGTTGTGCGCCAGATGGCAAGCGCTGTCATAGTCGCCTTGGGCCACGCTGGTGCGCAGGGTTTGGGCGCTATCGGCATGGTGCTTGGCAAAGCGCTGCAACAAGTCAACATACAAAGCTTGCTTGCCCGAGGCATGGCGCAAGCCCGAGGCCATGTCCAAACCCTCTATCGGTGCGGGCAACGGGGGCACCACCGTAGCTGGCGCAGAGGTGCGGGTGGGAACCAAGCTTGCATTGTCCGGGCAGCGGGGTGCAATCCAATGCTGCAACACCTGCCAGAGTCGCTCTGGCTCCATTGGCTTGGCCAGATGCTCATTCATGCCCGCTTGCAGGCAGCGCTGGCGGTCTGCCTCTAGGGCATTGGCCGTCATGGCGATGATGGGCAAGGTGGCAAAGCGCGGGTCGGCGCGCAGGCAGCGCGTGGCGTGCAGGCCATCCATCACGGGCATTTGCATGTCCATCAGCACCAAGTCGTAATACGGGTGCCGGTGTTGCAACAGTTCCACGGCCATCTGTCCATCGGCGGCCACATCCACTTGCACCCCGGTTTCTTCTAACAGGGCACGCGCTACTTCTTGGTTGAGCAGGTTGTCTTCCACCAACAGCACACGGGCACCATGCAGTGCTGGGGGGGCTAAAGTGCTTTCAGTGCTGGAGTGCGCACTGGCAGACTGGCCGGGCGGGCAGGCCAAAACCTCGACAATGGTGTCCAGCAACATGGAGGCATTGACTGGCTTGAGCAACACTTGGGCAATGCCGCAACCACTGGCCGAGCGCAGTACGTCTTCGCGCCCAAAGGCGGTCACCATCGCGATGCGCGGGGGCTGGGCCAAGTCCATCTCACCCATGCGCCGGGCCAACTCTAGACCGTCCATGCCGGGCATTTGCCAATCTAACAGCACCAACGCAAAGCCTTGCGCTTGGTTGCAGGACTGCCAGAGCGCCGCCAAGGCTTCGGGGCCAGAGTGGGTTTGCTGCACCACAAAACCCATAGACTGCAACATTTCGGTCAATACAGCAGCGGCGGAGGGATTGTCATCGACCACCAATACCCGGCTGCCGCGCAGTTTGGAGGGTGGTTGCAGCACTTTGGCCGGGCCACTGCGCTGCACAGGCACGGTAAACCAAAAGGTAGAGCCGACACCACGCTGGCTTTGCACACCCACCTCACCGCCCATCAGTTCGGCCAAACTTTTGCAGATAGCCAGCCCCAAGCCGGTGCCACCATACCTGCGCGTGGTCGAACTATCGGCTTGCTGAAAACTTTGAAACAGCTGGGGCAATTGTTCCGCATCTAGTCCAATGCCGGTGTCGCGCACCTCAAAACGCAGCAACACACGAGCCTCGTTTTCTTGCTGTACGCGCACGGCAATACCAATCTCGCCACGCTCGGTAAATTTAACGGCATTGTTGGCATAGTTGATGAGGATTTGGCCAATACGCAAGGCATCGCCCACCAAGTGGGTGGGTACGTTGGGGGCTACATCGTAAATCAGCTCTAGCCCTTGGGAGGCGGCTTTTTCGCCAATCACGTCCACCACCCCCGCCAGCACTTGATCTAAGACAAAAGGACGTGGATCTATGCGCAGCTTGCCCGCCTCCATGCGCGAAAAATCCAAAATATCGTTCAGGATGCCCATCAGGTGGCGGCTGGCTTGTTCTATTTTGCCGATGTAGTCGCGTTGGCGTTCGTTCAAGCCGGTTTGTAGTGCCAGATGTGCCATGCCGATGATGGCGTTCATGGGGGTGCGAATTTCGTGGCTCATGTTGGCCAAAAAATGCGCCTTGAGCGCCGCAGATTGCTCGGCCCGCTCTTTGGCCTGTTGCAAGGCTTGTGCGGCGCGTTGGCGTTCGCTGATGTCTTCTAACATCCACAACGAGGCATCAGGACAATCTTCTAACTCGATCCGGCGGCCAGACAAGCGGGCCTCAAAATGGCTACCGTCGTGGCGGTACAGTCGCCAATCAATCTGCACGGCTTGCCCACTGAGCAAGGCCGCCCCCACGCGGGCCGAGAACGCGGCTTGCTGTTCTAAGCTGCCAAAAAACACCTCGGCACGCTGACCCACCTGCACCGGCCCGAGCAAAGCTTGCAATGCCGGATTGAATTTACGCACCACACCATGCCCCACCAACAGCACTGGTGGCGCGTGGTCAAAAATGGCGGTTTGCTCTTGCAGCAGCTCGCGCAGGCGTACCTCTTGCTGGCGTTTGGCTTGCTGTTCGTCCAAGCGATGGGTTACATCCTGTTGCAAACCAATCAGGGCCATACATTGGCCTTGGGCATTGAAGACCGGCGAGATGGTGACATCGTCGTGGTATGGGCTGCCATCACGGCGGCAGTTGATAAATTGCCCTTGCCAAGTATGACCCGCCATCACGGTGTTCCACATGTCGTGGTAGGTTTGGGTGGGCGTGCGGCCACTGGCCAACATCGAGGGCTTGCGCCCGCGCACCTCAGCCAAGCCATAGCCAGTGTTGCGTTCAAACTGTGGGTTGACCCACTCGATGATGCCGTTGGCATCGGTCACAATCACGGCCAATGGGTTGTGCTCTAAGGCCGTACCCAAAATTTGCACCCGCTCTAAGATAGCCGCCATGCGGGCGCGACTGCGTAACAGTGCCAGCACCAACAAGCCCGGCACAGCCAGCAATAAACCCACCCACAGACCATCACGCCAACTATCGGCCTGTGACATCAGCGGGCTGATGTTGTCTAGCAACACCAACTGCCAACGGCCATCGGGATCGCCCCAGTCCATACTCTGCTGTTGCACCGCATGGGGTTGACCATCTAACAGCACTTGGGTGGCGCTGGGTAGAAATGGCAAGGCTGAAGCCACGCCATTGTCAAACTGGTGACCAAACTGGCCCGAGGCCGCCAAGCTGTCAATCCGTTGCTGGATCAGGGGCGGGGCCACGGCATAAACCCACTCGGGCCGGGTGGCAGCAAACACCACACCTTGCGGCGCAAGCAGCAACATCGGGCTGGCAGCACGGGCCAGTGAGGCATCTAACGGGGTAAAGGACGATTGCACCACCAAGGTCATACCGCGCATCGCGGCAGAGGCCGGGCAGTGATCGGACAAACGGGCCAAGAGGTACAACTGACGTTCGTGCGGGGCTGCATGTACTACCGCACGCACCTGAATATCTGGCCCTTGGCGTGCCAACAGCCGCTGGCGCAGCGGCAGGCTAGCACGGTTCAGCAGGGCCTCGGTGCTGCTGGCAGCGTGTTGGTGCTGCACCTGCCCTTGGGGGTCGAGCAGGTACACCGCTTCGGCAGACAGGTTGCGGCGCAGTTTTTCCAGCCACGGTGCCAAAGAAGCCGCCTCAGCACTCGTGCTACTACTGCACCACTTTGCCGCCTTTTGCTGTAATTGCTGGCGCAACAGCGCCTGACCGGCTTGCCCATCCAAGGCTTGGGCCATCAAGGCCAGTACCTGTGCTTGGGTGGCTTGGCGCTCTTGCAGGCGCTGACCTCGCCACCACTGCAACGTGAGTGCGGCCCCGAGCAAAGCCAGCAGCAACACAATCAGCACACCACGCCAGCCATACCAAGGATGTTGCGGCATAGGGTGCTGGAGCATGGGGCACAGACTGTGGCTAAAAATCAGGGCTGTGCATGGAGCAAGGACTGCAGGGCCTGCGCTGAACCCGGTCGACCAAACAAATAGCCTTGGAATTGCTCACAACCGTGCAAGCGCAAAAATCCCATCTGTCCGGTGGTTTCTACCCCCTCGGCCACAGCCACCAAGTCAAGGCTTTGCGCCAAGGCCAAAATGGTACGCACAATGGCGGCATCGTTGGGGTCGGTCAGGACATCGCGCACAAAGCTTTGGTCAATTTTGACTTGGTCTAAGGGCAGGCGCTTGAGGTAGCTCAGGCTAGAGTAGCCGGTACCAAAATCATCCAAGGCAAAGCCAACCCCTTGGCGCTTGAGCAGCTCCATGCGCTCGATGGTGGAGTCTAAATCGCCCAGCAACATGCTTTCGGTCAACTCGATTTTCAGGCGTTGCGGGTTGGCCCCCGTCTGGGCCAAGGTGTCTAACACTTCGGAGACGAACCCCGGCTGACGGAACTGGCGCGCACTGACATTCACGGCCACGCTCAAGTGGGCCGCCTGTGGGTCGGCAGCCCACTCTACCAACTGCTGGCAAGCCAATTGCAGTATGTGGCGGCCCAAGGGCAGGATCAGGCCGGTTTGCTCAGCCAACGGAATAAAGTCGGCCGGGCTGATCATGCCGCGCTCGGGATGCCGCCAACGTGCTAAGGCCTCGGCCCCCAAAATTTGCCCACGGTGGTTGACCACGGGTTGGTACAGTGCAAACAACTCGCCGCGCTCTAGCCCCAAACGCAAATCGGCCTCTAGGCTGGAGCGTGCCAACAACGCCGCCTGCATGGAGGGATCAAACAAGCGTTGGGTATTGCGTCCAGCAGCCTTGGCTTGGTACATGGCCAAATCGGCCCGCTTGAGCAGTTCGTCCACACTGTGGCGCTCATCGCCAAACAGTGTCACGCCAATGCTGGGGGTACTGTAGTGGGGCGCACCGGCCAAGGTGTAAGGGGTATTCAGGGCGCGCAGCAGCTTGTCGGCCACGGTTTCGGCTTGGGAGGTGGCGGTGAACAAATCGGTCGATAAGCCATCGAGCATCACGACAAATTCATCCCCGCCAAAACGGGCCACTGTGTCGGCATCGCGCACCACAGCCACCAAACGTTGTGCCACTTGGGTCAGGAGCAAATCACCCACGTCATGCCCCTGGGTGTCGTTCAGGTCTTTGAAGTTGTCTAAATCGATAAACAGCAAGGCCCCGCGCTGTTGTTTGCGCAGGCACACGGCAATGCTGTGCTCTAGGCGGTTGAGCAGCAAACGCCGGTTGGGCAGGCCGGTCAGGGCATCGTAAAAAGCCAAGCGCTCGATTTCCTCTTCAGCCTGCTTGCGCTCGGTCATGTCGAGCGTATACCCGTGCAGCAGCACACTACCATCAGGCTCTTTTTGCGGTACGGCGTTGCTCATGTGCCAGCGCACGCTGCCATCTTCGGCATGGACGCGGTATTCGCATTGCCAAGGCTGCAAATCATGGGCAGCACGCGCCATCATCAGGCGCATCCTTTGCAAATCGCTGGGATCGACTTTGGATTCGAGGTGGGCCAAGTCTTGCATGGCCGCTTGTGGCGAAACCCCCAACAAGTCTTGTACTGCATCGCTGATATACGGAATGCAGGCCGAACCATCTGGGCGAACGCGGTATTGGTAAATAAAGCCCGGGATTCGGCTGGCAATGCGCTGGATAAAGTCCAACTGTTCGCGCAGTTGGGCCGCTACTTGGTGGCTGTCGGTCACATCCAGCACCACCCCCAATTCCATCACGCTGCCATCGGGGCTGTGGTGCAAGCACATGCGGATACGCAAGCGGCGCACTTGGCCGTCGGGGCGTTGCCAGCGGTACTCCAAGTCTTGGCCATCCATGCGCCGCAGGGCTTGCTGAAAAGCCACCGCATCCTCAGGCAAGATGCCGCTGTGCCCCTGTTCACAGCTGACCCACGCTTGCTCGGCAAAGCCCGCCAGATGGCACAGGCCGGGTGACCAGTAAGCCCCACCCCGGGTGTCGCCGCGCATACGCCACCAATAGCCAGCACGGGCCAAATCCTCCATCGCTTCAAACACCTGGGCCTGCTCGCGCAGTTGGCGCTGGGCACGCGCAAGCTCTTGGCGGGTTTGCTCCAGTGCAGCGCGCAAGGTGGCCACGTCGGCCTCGGAGTCGTCCAAAGGCATCGCCAGCTGCCATGCTGGCGGGGCTGGTGCGTCACCTTCGGGAGGGACAGAAAATATGGCGCTGGAGTTCAACAAATTCACGGCAACGGTGCGATGAGGGGGGAAACGAACATATTACGTTGCAACGACAAGACAAAAGTAACAGAGCGCAGCTTACTCCACCGTCACGCTTTTAGCCAAATTGCGCGGTTTGTCCACATCAGTGCCACGCGCACAGGCGGTATGGTAGGCCAGCAATTGCAAGGGCACCACATGCAATAGGGGTGACAGGGGGCCGTAATGCTCGGGCATACGAATGACGTGAATGCCTTCGCTGCTCTCAATCTGGGTATCGGCATCGGCCAAGACATACAGCACCCCGCCACGTGCGCGCACTTCCTGCATATTGCTCTTGAGCTTTTCTAGCAGCGTGTCGTTGGGGGCCACCGTGACCACCGGCATGGCACTGGTGACCAGCGCCAGCGGGCCATGCTTGAGTTCTCCGGCGGGGTAGGCTTCGGCATGGATATAGCTGATCTCTTTGAGCTTGAGGGCACCTTCTAGCGCAATCGGGTAGTGCAGCCCTCGGCCCAAGAACAAGGCGTTCTCCATACGGGCAAAGTCTTCCGCCCAACCCATAATTTGGGGCTCTAGCGCCAACACGCCTTGCAATGCCACCGGCAGATGGCGCATGGCTTGTAGGTGTGCTGCTTCTTGCTCAGCACTCAGGCGGCCTTGGGCTTGGGCCAGCACCAAGGTGAGCAAGAACAGCCCAGCCAATTGCGTCGTAAAGGCTTTGGTGCTGGCGACGCCAATTTCCACCCCGGCGCGGGTGATATAGGCCAAAGCACATTCACGCACCATTGCGCTGGTAGCAACGTTGCAAATAGTCAGGGTGTGCGTGTGGCCTAAGCTTTGGGCATGGCGCAGTGCGGCCAAGGTGTCGGCGGTCTCGCCCGATTGGCTGATGGTGACAATCAGTTGGTGCGGGTTAGGCACAGAATCGCGGTAGCGGTATTCGCTGGCCACTTCCACTTGGGTGGGGATGCGGGCGATGGACTCCAGCCAGTACTTGGCCGTGCAGCCGCTGTAATAGCTGGTACCACAGGCCAAAATCAGCACCGAATTGATATCGGCCAACACCGGTGCGGCTTCCAGCCCAAACAGTTCAGGCACGATAGCATTGATGCCGTCCAGCGTATCGGCAATGGCACGCGGCTGCTCAAAAATTTCTTTCTGCATATAGTGGCGATAAGGCCCCAACTCCGCAGCACCGCTGTGGGCATGGACGGTACGCACCGGACGCTCAAGCGCCGTGAGGGGTTGGCCGTCAGCACTGCTGATGTGGTACTGGCCGAGCTGCAAATCCACCACATCACCCTCTTGCAAATAAACAATCTGGTCGGTCACACCAGCCAAGGCCATTGCATCGCTGGCGACAAAATGTGCTTGCCCATCTGGCCCTACCCCAAGCACCAAAGGAGAACCCGCACGCGCGGCCACCACCCGGTGTGGCTCATCGTGGTGCAGCACGGCAATCGCAAAAGCACCGTGTAGCTGTGCCACCGCCGCTTGCACCGCTTGACGCAAATTGCCCGCATACAGGCTGTCAATCAGGTGGGCGATGACTTCGGTATCGGTTTGGCTGGCAAAGACGTAGCCCTGCGCCTGCAAGCGGGCACGCAAAGCCTCGTGGTTTTCGATGATGCCGTTGTGTACCAAGGCCACACGGCCCACGGCCTCAAGTTGGCTGCTGGCATCCACCCCGGGGCCATAACTGAAATGCGGGTGGGCATTGCTTTGCACCGGGGCCCCATGCGTGGCCCAGCGGGTGTGGGCGATGCCGGTCGCGCCTTGCACCGGCACCTGTTGCACTTGTGCCAACAATTCAGCCACACGGGCCGTGCTACGCGCACGCTGCAAACCACCACCAGAGCCTGCCCCCAAGCTGGCGGTATGTACAGCCACGCCACAAGAATCGTAACCCCGGTATTCCAAACGTTGCAGTCCTTGCACCAACACAGGAACGATATTGCGCGAGGAAACCGCACCAACAATGCCACACATAAGAGAAATTCCGCTGAAAAGGTGTTTCGATTGTGCGTTAAATTGCCAACTTTCCAGCCCCTTCACAGGAGTAGTCTATGAGTGCATTCACCCTCAGCAGCCCCGACATCCCCAGCGGCGGCACTGTGCCACCCCAGTTTGAGTTTGACGGCTTTGGCTGCTCCGGCCAAAACCAATCCCCGGTGCTGCAATGGAGCGGCGCTCCGGTGGGCACGCAAAGTTTTGCCCTGACGGTCTATGACCCCGATGCCCCTACGGGCTCGGGCTGGTGGCATTGGCTGGTGGTTGATTTACCTGCAGGCACCAGCGCTTTGGCCGCCCATGCCGGAGCCCAAGGCGGTGCCAGCTTGCCCGCGCCAGCACGGCATATTCGCAACGATTATGGCGCTTACGCTTGGGGTGGCATGTGCCCACCGCCAGGCGATAAGCAGCACCGTTATATCTTTACCCTCCATGCCCTGAGCGTGCCACGCTTGGATATTCCGGACGATGCCTCGGCCGCCTTGGCAGGCTTCATGATTAACGCGCACACCCTGGAAAAAGCCAGCTTTACTGCCACTTATAGCCGCCCCAGTGCCTGAAGCCACAAGCCAAGCATGGCCCATCGGGCTTTACAACCTCAGTTTTTTACAAAAAACCATGAGATAGCGCAAAAAAACATGGGTTAATCAATATTTAACATTTTGTTACCTGAAGTCAGGGCAAGACGAGTCCTGAAATCAGCACATCCTGCGGCTGAAATTGCGCTATGCTAGACAACGCCACCGCCTCTTCTATTGAATAGCCGAGGCCGTGGCGGTTTTTTGTTGTTATTTTGTAACCTTTGCTTCAGCAGCCCGCATAACCCAGTGCGGTACAAACCAGAAAGAGGGAATTATGAAAGTTCGTGCAACGATTCTAAGCTTGGTGGTCACTGGTGTTTTTTCAGCTATACCGTTGTCGGCGATGGCACAAAATCTGAAAGAAGTTCGGGTTGACTATACTAGCTATTCTCCTACCAGTTTGGTAGCACGCAAAATGGGCTGGATGGAAGAAGAGTTCAAAAAAGACAATATTACCGTCAAATGGGTTTATAGCCCCAGCAGCAGCAATGCCCTTGACTTCTTGAAGAAAGGCAGTGTGGATTTTGGCTCGGCGGCTGGTCTATCGGGTGTGATGGCACGCAGCAATGGTGCGCCCCTCAAAGCAGTGTATGTTTTCTCTAAACCCGAATGGGTTGCCATGATGGTAGAGAAAAGCTCTAGTATCACCAACGTCAAAGACCTGAAAGGCAAAAAAATTGCAGCCACGCCCGGTACCGATGCCTATTCTTTCATGCTGCGTACCCTGCACCTCAATGGCATGAGCAAGGCCGATGTGACCGTAGTACCCTTAGCGCACGTATTGGGCCGCAAAGCATTAGAAAATAAAGAGGTAGATGCCTGGATTGCCTTAGACCCGCACCAAGCAGCCTCTGAAATTGAAGCAGGCTCCAAGGCCCTGTACCGCAACCCCGATTTTTCTAGTTTTGGCTTGCTGTATGCCAACGAATCTTTCACCAGCAAAAACCCAGACATTGTGAAACGGGTCATTAAGGTGTATGAAAAAGCCCGGACGTGGGCTGTTGCCAACCCCGATGAAACCGCCAAATTACTGGCTGAAGAAGCCAAAATTAGCCTGCCCGTAGCCAAAGCGCAGCTCAAGCGCAATGATTTTTCTGCCCCGGTACCTGGGCCGACCCAAGTCAAAGTCCTGAAAGCAGGCTTGCCTGTGCTGGTACAAGAAGGGCTGATCCCCTCAGAAGCTGCTGGCAACAAAGCGGTGGATGAGCTGATCACCAGCGAATTCATGAAATAAGAAAAAATAAAAATCTTCTGGCATCGCAGGCGCACCCTGCGGTGCTGCATGAAAAAGCATTGGGAGCAAGAGAGCAATGTCCATCGCAAAACGCCTGTATTTAACCCTTTTTTTATCCATCATTGGCTTGGTATTGGTGGGATTTATCGGCCATCTCAAGATGAATAAAGTGTATGAAGTGACCAACAAAGGAAACTTCAATACAGTTCCCGGTGTATTGGTGCTCTCCAAGGCTATTGATGAATTTGGTCAACTCCGCGCCCACACCTCCTTGCATGTTTTGAGTGCGGACGACAATGCAAAAACTGACATTGAAAAACAAATCAAAGTTGATTTTGAAAATATTAAAAGCTCTCTGAAAAATTACGAAGAATTTTCCTCTCATCCTGCAGACAAAAAAATGTTAGACCAGCACCGTGCCGTACTGGAAAATTATTACAAGGGTGTATCGGCTGTATTGGAGATGTCGCGCGGCAATTTGTTTGACGAGGCGCGTGATTTGATTGTGAAGAATCAACCCAATGAAATCAAGCTGCGTGACTCTTTTGTCGAGCACATGAAGCTGAGCGATGCCATCTCCAAAGAAGTAGCGAAAGAAGGTCAGTCAGAAATTTCTTCTGCCATTTGGGTTTCTGTGGTGGTAACTTGCGTGATTGGTGTGGTGGTAGGCTGGATGATTTTTCTCATTACCCGCAACTTGATCAATCAATTAAAATTTGCTGGAGATTTTGCCAACACCATTTCTGCCGGTGATTTGACCAGCAAAATAGAAATCACCTCCAACGATGAAACTGGGCAGATGATGTCTGCCATGAAGGCCATGAACGACAGTCTGGTCAAGATTGTCAGTGCCGTACGCACCGGCACCGATGGTATTGCGACCGCATCGAATGAGATCGCCCAAGGTAATCGGGATTTGTCCACCCGCACCGAGAGCCAAGCCAGTGCTTTAGAGCAAACCGCTGCGTCGATGGAAGAATTGGGCTCCACAGTACGACAAAATGCCGATAGCGCCCGCCAGGCCAATCAACTGGCCGTGAATGCCTCGAATGTTGCCGTGCGGGGTGGTGAGGTCGTGGGGCAGGTGGTTGAAACCATGAAAGACATCAACGAGTCGAGCCGAAAAATCGCCGACATTATCAGTGTGATTGATGGTATTGCCTTTCAAACCAATATCTTGGCTTTGAACGCAGCGGTAGAAGCGGCCCGCGCGGGTGAGCAAGGACGCGGTTTTGCGGTGGTGGCTTCTGAAGTGCGCAGTTTGGCCGGTCGTTCAGCCGATGCAGCCAAAGAAATCAAGAGCCTGATCAATGCCAGCGTGGAACGGGTCGAATACGGTACCGTGCTGGTAGACAAGGCGGGCGAAACCATGAACGAGGTGGTCAGTGCCATCAAGCACGTCACCGATATTGTGGGCGAGATCAGTGCCGCCAGCAGCGAACAAGCCAATGGTGTCTCCCAAGTGGGCGAAGCCGTGACCCTGATGGACCATGCCACCCAACAAAATGCCGCCTTGGTAGAACAAATGGCTGCAGCGACGGCCAGCCTGAAAGCGCAGGCAGAGGAGTTGGTGCGGGCAGTGAGTGTGTTCAAGCTGGAGTTTGGCGCACAAGCGGCCCCTGCGCGCCGTGCCGCAGCTTTGCCCACTGCCTCCATAGCAGCGCCCCCACCGGGCCCGCGCCCCTCTAGTACAGCAGCACCCCGGGTGGCTAGTGCTGCCAAACCAAACCGTGCCTATCCCGCAGCACCAGCCAGCAAACCTGCGGCATTAATGCAGCCTGCCGCCAGCAAAGCCAAAGCAGAAGACGACTGGGAAAGCTTTTAAGCGCGGTGCGGTTTCCGGGCGGGCATGGCAGCGGCTACCATGCACGGCTTCACGCTGTGCTTTGAACCCCTGCTGCCTATGCCCGCTTTTTCTTTTGAAGCCCTGGATGCCCAGGGCCAAACCCGCAATGGTGTCTTAGAGGCCGACAGTGCCAAAGCAGCACGCAGCCAATTGCGTGCCCAAGCACTGGTGCCGCTGCAGGTTGCGCTGGTAGAAGCTGGCGGCAGTGGCAGCGCCACCCTGTCGTGGAGCCAGCGTTTACTCACCCGGCCCGTGTTGGATGCCACGGGTTTGGCCGTTTGGACGCGCCAACTGGCTGGTTTGGTAGTCTCTGGCTTGCCCCTAGAGCGCGCCCTAAGCGCCTTGGCCGATGAGGCCGAAGACGAGCGCCAGCACCATCTGTTGGCAGCCTTGCGTGCTGAAGTCAATGCCGGCTCTGGCTTTGCCCGCGCCCTGCAACAACACCCACGCGAGTTTTCTGATATCTATTGCGCCGTGATTGGTGCCGGTGAGGCCAGCGGCAGCTTAGGGCTGGTGCTAGAGCGTTTGGCCGATGACTTGGAAGAGCGCCAAGCCCTGCGCGCCAAACTGATGGGGGCGGCGCTGTATCCAGCCATTGTCAGTTTGCTGGCGCTCATCATTGTGCTGTTTTTGGTCACCTATGTGGTGCCGCAAGTCGCCAGCGTGTTTGCGGGCACCAAACGCGCCTTGCCCTTGCTCACGGTAGCGATGTTGGCCTTGAGCAGCACCGTGCGCCAATACGGCTGGATCGCCTTGCTGCTGCTGTTGTTCGGGGGCATCGTTTGGCGCTGGCTGCTCCAAGGCGAGGCTTTTCGGCAAAAAGTGGATGCCGCTTGGCTGCAACTGCCTTTGCTCGGGCGTTTGGCACGCAGCTACAACGCAGCACGTTTTGCCAGTACCTTGGCCATGCTGGCCGGGGCCGGTGTACCGATACTCAAAGCCTTGCAAGCGGCTGCCGAAACCCTGCACAACCGGGCCATGCGCGCCGATGCCCTAGAGGCGTTGGTGCAAGTGCGCGAGGGCGCACCGCTGGCCTCGGCCTTGGCACAGAAAAAGCGTTTTCCGGGGCTGGTAGCCATGTTTGCCCGGCTGGGCGAACAAACCGGCCAATTGCCCTTGATGTTGCAACGGGCCGCGCAACAATTGTCAGCCGAAGTGCAACGGCGCTCGATGCAGTTGGCCACCATTTTGGAGCCGCTACTGATTGTGACGATGGGCTTGGTGGTGATGCTGATTGTGCTGGCCGTGCTGTTGCCCATCATTCAACTGAACCAGTTTGTCAAATAAGCAAGAAAGCTATTTTTTATGGCGGCATCTTTACAAAACCAATTGGTAGTCGCTATTTCCTCACGCGCCTTGTTCGATTTTGAGGAAGAAAACACCGTTTTTGATCGCGACAATGATGCCGCCTACCGGGCTTTGCAACAGCAGCGTCTGGACGTGCCTGCCGCCCCCGGCGTGGCCTTTTCTTTGGTGCGTAAATTGTTGGCCTTTAACACGCCCGAGCAGGCACGGGTCGAGGTGGTGCTGCTGTCGCGCAATGACCCGGTGAGTGGCCTGCGCGTGTTCCGCTCCTGCCAAGCCCACGGCTTGCCCAGCATCCAACGGGGTGTTTTCACGCAAGGGCGCGAGCCCTTTGGCTATTTGCGCCCTTTAGGGGCACATCTGTTTTTATCGGCCAATGAAGCGGATGTGCGCCAAGCGCTGCATTTGGGTTACCCAGCCGCCCGCGTATTGACCGAATCAGCCCAAGCGGGCCACGCCCATCCACAAGAAGTCCGTATTGCCTTTGATGGTGATGCCGTCCTGTTCTCCGACGAGGCCGAGCGGGTGTTCCAGGCCCAAGGACTGGATGCCTTTCAGCGCCACGAAAGCGACAAAGCGGCCCAACCCTTGCCCGAAGGCCCGTTCAAGCCCCTGCTGGCCGCTTTACACCGCTTGCAACAGGCCAGTAGTGGCAGCAGCAGTGGCATGCGTATTCGCACGGCACTGGTGACGGCACGCAGCGCCCCGGCGCATGAACGCGCCATCCGCACGCTGATGGATTGGAATATTGCCGTGGACGAAGCCATGTTTTTGGGTGGCTTGCCCAAAGGCGAGTTTTTGCGCGAATTTGAACCCGACTTTTTCTTTGATGACCAAACTGGTCATGTGGCCTCGGCAGCGCGCCATGTACCGGCAGGCCATGTCAGCAGCGGCATTGCCAACAGCCCGCCCAGCGCCTAAAGCGCGCTCTACAAACCGCCTGTGCGCTTGACCTTCGGGTCGGAGTAAGTCAAATCGGCATCGTTTTTGGCCTGCAAGGCCATGCGCTCTTGCAGGGTCATTTTGTTGACCTCTTGCGCCAACTCAATGGCAGTGCCACTGGCGCGCCACATCGATTGGATAAAGTCGAGCAACTGCTTGTACACCGGCTCGGGCTTGGGATCCGGTGGGAGTTCTTCGACCAACTTCTTCTCTTCCGGTGTCGTCCAGTCACGGTTCGGGCCGTCGGTATCCGAAGGCTTTTCGGGGGTTTTGACAATCGCCCCTTCGCCCAAACGGTCCATAGACTCTACGGGGTTGGCTGGGTTGATGGGACGCACCGGCACAGCCCCAGAAGCGCCGGTGGTGGACAAATCCGCACTGAGCGTGCGCCACGATGGTGATCGATCAACGGGAAGAATTTGCATGGCGATGCCCCGTAGTAATAACAATGAACCAGCAACGGCCAGCGCGCAAAGGTTGCAGCAAAGACTCTAAGACCGTCTCGTACTCTTATTACGGCAAATCATCACCAAAGTGAAGTGTTTTTTTGCCGGTTTTAAGAAAAACTGGAACCACAGCCACAGGTGGTGGTGGCGTTGGGGTTTTTGATGACAAATTGTGCGCCTTGCAGGTCTTCTTTGTAGTCGATCTCGGCCCCAACCAAATACTGGTAGCTCATGGCATCGATCAACAGCGAAACCCCGTTCTTGCTCATGGTGGTATCGTCTTCATTCACGATTTCATCGAAGGTAAAGCCATACTGGAAGCCCGAGCAACCACCCCCTTGCACAAACACACGCAGCTTCAAATCAGGGTTGCCTTCTTCGGCGATCAGGTCGGCCACCTTGGCAGCAGCGCTGTCGGTAAAAATGATGGGCGCGGGCATCTCTTCGGTTTGGGGGGCTTCTTGGGCAACAGCACTCATGAAAAATCTCCGAAATAGGGGGAACTTGCCTGAATAGTACCTAAAAATAGTCGGTCATTCAGCCAGGGCAGCACTTGTCGTGGATTGGGGTAGGGACATTGCTGGGGCCAGCAAACAACAAAGCCGCCCTAGGCGAACCCAGTGCGGCTTGGTAGAGGCAGAAAAACAGCGGATTAACGCTTGGAGAACTGCTTGGCGCGGCGTGCAGAACGCAGACCGACCTTTTTACGTTCGACTTCACGCGCATCGCGGGTGACGAAACCAGCTTGGCTCAGGGCCGACTTGAGCGTGGCATCGTAGTCGATCAGGGCACGGGTGATGCCGTGGCGTGCAGCACCGGCTTGACCCGATTCACCACCACCGTGTACGTTGATCATCACGTCGAAGGTTTCGACATGGTTGGTCAACACCAAGGGTTGCTTGGCGATCATGATAGAAGTTTCGCGACCAAAGTAGGCTTGGATGTCCTTGCCGTTGATCGTGATTTTGCCAGTGCCTTTTTTCAGGAATACACGGGCTACGCTGGATTTGCGACGGCCAGTGCCGTTGTTCCATTCACCAATCATCTCGGCTCCTTAGATTTCCAGCACTTTGGGCTGTTGGGCGCTGTGCGGATGCTCGGCACCGCCATACACCTTCAGCTTTTTGATCATGGCGTAACCCAGAGGACCCTTGGGCAACATGCCCTTGACAGCCTTCTCCAAAGCGCGGCCGGGGAACTTGGTTTGCAGGTCACGGAAGTTGGTGGCTGTGATGCCGCCGGGATAACCGGAGTGACGGTAGTACACCTTGTCCAAGCTCTTGGTACCAGTGACCTTGAGTTTGGCGGCGTTGATGATGACGATGAAGTCACCGGTATCGACGTGCGGGGTGTAAATGGCTTTGTGTTTGCCGCGCAGACGGAGTGCCACTTCGCTGGCGACACGTCCGAGCACCTTATCGGTGGCGTCAATCACAAACCACTCGTGCTGCACGTCAGCGGGCTTGGCGCTGAAAGTTTTCATGCTGTATTTCTTTCGAGGGTTTGACCAGCCTAGAAACAGGGGCTGGTGTCCTGGGAACTCTTTTCTACGGTCGGTGTTTCTCTACAGGAAACCTCTTAGGTAGGGTTGACCAAATGGGTTTTGCACCAGAATGATCCTTCGCCGCGGAGTCACGCAAGCGCTGCGAAGCCCGCGATTATACGATGCCCACCTATTTTGGTGGACTTTTTTATCAGTTGTGCGACTGCGTTTCCAACGGCTCCATTTGCTTGCGAAACTCGACACACACGGGCAAATTGGCCAAAGCAGGCTGACGGCATTCGCTGCGCAGGCACATGCTGCGCGTGAAAGCGCTACTGTCGGCACAAACACTGGGAGCCGGTTTGGCCGGACTGGGGGCGCGAACCGCCACCGTTTCGACCGGTGCAGGCGCAGGTGCAGGCACCGGTGTGGCCGGTGCCGGTGGATTGTTGGTAGCCGGTGGTTTACGGCTGGGCGGCGGTTTAGGCGCAGGGGTTTGCGAGATCGCGCGCGGGTCGGTTTTCTCTACAAAGGCCGGCGCTGGCCCGGTCGGTTCTGGGGGCGGTGCGGGCGTTTCTACGACCGGGGGTGGTGTCGGCACGGGGGCCGGGGGGGTTACCGCAGCCACGGGGGCTTTAGGGGCAGCAAGGATAATTTCTTCGGTAGGCGCTACGGCTTTACTCGCATTGCGGCCCATGTAAAACATGGTGCTGGCAGCCCCAGCGACCAACACCACACCAACGCCCGCCCAAAGCAGCCAAAGCCGGCGGGGTGCTGCGGGAGCACTGGCAGGCGCTACCGGCGGGGTCGCACCGGAGCGTCGTGCAGGGCGCTCGGGCCAACTGGACTCCAAGCCTATCGGCTCTGGAGTGTCCAATATCAAAGTTTCTGGGCCCTGCAATAGCAGGGTATCTTGTGCGTCCTCCAGCAAGATGGTGTCACCCGCGTCAGCCATGCGTGCATTGGAGTTCGACGCAGGGGCTGCTGCCGCCACCGGCCCCGCCGTGACGGTTTTAGAGGCGGACAAATCCACCGTCGGCATAGGGCCGGGTGCAGGCTGGTCAGTCGGTTCTACCCAAATGGCCCCCAAGGCTGCCCGAAAATCAAAATGATCTAAGCCCGCTGGGGCACTGCTCATTTCGAGCAGTTGCAGAAAGGCATCGATGTTTTGCGGGCGTTCTTGCGGACGCAGGGCCAGGGCTTGGCTGATAGCATGGACAAAAGCCGGCGAATAATCTTGACCAAACTGCTGCCCCACCGTACGCGCCACACGGGCAAAGGGCACCATGCGGTCACGGATGGCACGCAGGGTGGATGGCTCGGGCATGTCGTTGCACAAACAACCATAAACCACCGCTGCCAGCGAGTACAAATCGCTCCACGGCCCTTGCGGTAGCTCGATGTCGCCACTGGCGTATTGCTCAATCGGCGCATAGTTGACCTTGAGCACAGCGGTGTGTTTGCGCTCGCGGTCATTGATGGCATGGCGTGCGGCCCCCAAGTCCAGCAAGACTGGTGGGCCTGCATCTTGCAAAAAGATATTGTCGGGCGAGATGTCGCGGTGCAGGGTATGCCCATCGTGCAGGGTACGCAAAGCCCCCAACACAGCCCACAGCACTTGGCGTAGCCAAGCTTCTGGTGGCGGCGTGCGCATTTGCAGCCGGGCTTGCTTGAAGGTCATGCCCTTGTACAAAGGCATCACCATGTAGGCGGTGTGATTGGCCTCCCAAAAACGAAACACCTTGACCAAGGAAGGGTGGTCAAATTGCGCCAACATGCGCGCCTCACCAATGAAGGAGCGCAGCCCGGCCTCAAAGGCAGGTACATCATTTAAAGCCCGCACAGCCACCGAGAGTTCGGGCGCACGCCCGGCCAAAGCGGCAGGCATGTATTCTTTGATGGCAACCGTGCGGTGCAGTGAATGGTCAAAGGCTTGATAGACCATACCAAACCCCCCCACCCCCAACAGCGCCAGAATTTCAAACTCGCCCAAGCGGGTCCCTGCGGGCAAAGCATCTGCATGGTAGATGGCGGGTACAGCGGGGCTGGCAAGAGATTCAGGTGCAGGAGGCATGGTGTGTGGCAGAGCAGATGCAAACAGAATTAAACGGTATGGGTATCGGCGTATTGGTGGGCAATACGGATAAATTGCGGCAGCTCTTGTAAAAATACATCCACGATGGTCGGATCAAAATGTTGGCCTCGGCCTTTGCAAATGATCTCAGTAGCCTGTTCAATTGTCATGGCTGGCTTATAGACGCGGCGCGTAGTCAGGGCATCAAACACATCGGCCAGCGCCATGATGCGTGCAGGCAACGGGATATCGTTGCCTTGTTTGCCATCGGGATAGCCCTTGCCATCCCAGCGTTCGTGGTGTGATTGGGCAATTTGCCGGGCCGTATCCAAGAAGGCCAGGGGGTGCGAATCATGGCGGTAGCTGGAGTGGTCTGCCGCTTGTACCTTTTGCATAGCCTGCTCAATCGCCTCACTGCCCAAGCGCGAATGGGTGCGCATGATGGCAAATTCTTCTTCGGTCAAACTGCCGGGCTTGAGCAAAATGCGGTCTGGAATACCTACCTTGCCAATGTCGTGCAGTGGGGCGGCTTTGGCAATCAGTACCTGCTGTTCTAGCGACAGTTGGTCAGCGTAGTCGGGACGCTGGCTCAGGGCGCGTGCCAACACCTCGACATAACCTTGGGTGCGGTAAATATGGTTACCGGTGTCGGTGTCGCGCATTTCGGCCAGCATCGCCAAGGCCGACAAACTGGCGTTTTGCACGATCTCGTTGTCGTGCATACGCCGGGCAATTTCTGCTTCTAGAAATTTGTTTTGGTCGGCCAACAGGTGCTGGGCACGCTGGTTTTCAAGATGGGTGCGCACCCGCGCCAGCACCACCAGCGGGCGTATCGGTTTCACAATGTAGTCCACCGCCCCCAACTCTAAGCCCCGCTCTTCGTCCTCGGCGCTGTCGCGCGCCGTGACAAAGATCACCGGAATATCTTTGGTATTGGCATTGGCATGCAAGCGTGACAACACGGCATAACCATCCAAGTCGGGCATCATCACGTCCAACAAAATCAGGTCGGGCCGAGGCTCGGAGGCTGCAGCACGCAAAGCACGCTCACCACAATCGGCCACCTTGACCCGGTAATGGGGTTCTAGCAGGTCGGCCAGAATGCTCAAATTTTCCGGTTGGTCATCAACCAGCAGAACGGTCTCATGGGTGGGGTGCATGGTGTTGGCGTAGCAGATGGAGGGCTTGGGGGTAGTCAAAGCGTTCGATGGCAGAGGCTATCGGTTCTAGCACACCAGCGGGCCATTGGCCTGCCAATAGGGGCTGTAAGTGCCGAAACAGGCGGCGCGCTTCCAAATCGTCATTGCTCAGTAGATTGTGCAGGGATTGCAAGTCGGATGCCAACTGTGCCGAGGAGACAGCGGGCGCAGACACTGGGCTAGGCGCAGCCTCTGCAGACAGCGTGACCGGGCAGCCCCCCGAAGCTAAGGCACTGCGCAAGGCCGCCACCAGCGCCGGAATTTCCGTCGCTAAGGCTTGCACTGCCGCTTGGGCGGGAGCGCTCTGGCTGTGCTCAGCCGCCATCTCTAGCGCCAGCGCCTGTGCGCGCACCCCTTGGGCACCGATATTGCCAGCCGCCCCCTTCAGGGCATGGGCCAGTTGGCGCAATTGGACAAAGTCGCCCTGTTTTAGCAAGTCTTGCAAGCGCTGGGCATCGTTGGCATGGTTATCGGCAAACAGGGCCAAAATACGCCGGTAGGTCGGCAATTTGCCGCACACCACTTTCAGACCAGCAGCTGCATCGAGCTGGGCAATCGCCGCCAAGCGCTCATGCAGACCCGCATCGACCACCGGCGCTGCCACGGCGGGGACAGCTGGGTGGTGGGGCGGGTTGCCATCGGGGCGTGACAGCCAATGTTGCAAGGTGGAAAACAGCTTATCGGGATCTACCGGTTTGCTCAGATGGTCGTTCATGCCAGCGGCCACGCAAGCCTCGCGGTCTTCGGCAAAGGCGTTGGCTGTCATCGCCAAAATCGGGACTGTGGCCCGCTCAGGCAATTTGCGGATGGCGGCGGTAGCGGCCAGTCCATCCATGTGCGGCATCTGCACATCCATCAAAATCAAGTCGTAAGCGTGGGTGCGGGCCAATTCCAGCGCCATTTGTCCATCGTCGGCCACGTCCACGCGCAGCCCCACACTGCGCAACAGCTCCAGCGCCACTTCTTGGTTAACGAGGTTGTCTTCGGCCAACAACACGTAATAGCCTTGCAAATTGGGTTGATGCAAACTGGGACTGGTGGCATGGACTGTGGCCCGTTTGTGCAACGCGTCTTCGCCGGTGACCAAGCCGACAATGGTGTCGAGCAAACTGGACGAGGTGACCGGTTTAGACAGCGCGGCAGTGATACCAGCATCTTTGAAAGCAGTTTCGGGGCATTCGCGTCCGTAGGCTGTGACCAAAATCAAAGCCGGGCGTGGCTGGACATAACGCGCCTGAATTTCTTTGGCCAAAGTAATGCCGTCCATGCCGGGCATTTTCCAATCCAGCAACACCACGTCGAAAGGACGGCCATTCTGTGCCGCCTGGGCCAGGATCTCTAAGGCTTGTGCCCCAGACTCCGCCAAGGTGGTGCGGCACTTCAGGCTGTGCAGCATGTCGGCCAGACTCTCACGGGCTTCTTCCAGATCGTCCACCACCAACACTTCTAACTCGCGCTCCAGGGTGCGTGGTGGGTTGCTGCCCAAGGCGCTGGCATCGCCCAATTGCAACGGCAGCTCCAGCCAAAACGTGCTGCCCATGCCCAAAGTGCTTTCTAAGCCCACGTGTCCACCCATCAGCACTGCCAAGCGGTGGCTGATGGCCAACCCCAAGCCTGTACCGCCAAACTTGCGTGTGATAGACGGGTCGGCCTGCTCAAACGGCTGAAACAAGCGCGCTTGCTGTTCTGGACTGAGGCCGATGCCAGTGTCGCTGATTTCAAAGCGTATCTGCACCCTATCGGCTTGCTGTTGTACCAAGCGTGCCCGCAGGCTGATGGCCCCCGATTCGGTAAATTTGACCGCATTGGTGGCAAAGTTGAGCAGGACTTGGGACAAGCGCATCCGATCACCGCGCAACACCTTGGGCAAGGCCGGATCAATGCGGCTAATCACTTCAATGCCTTTGGCTTCGGCTTTGTCACAGATCAAGCCATGCAGACTATGAAACACTGCCTCTAACGGAAAATCGGCCACTTCCAAAGTCAGTTTTCCGGCTTCAATTTTAGAAAAATCTAAAATATCATTGATAATGCTTAACAAATGCTGGGCGGCACCGGTGATTTTATCCAAGCGCTCAAACTGCTGTGGCAATACGGCATCGCGGCGCATCAAGTGCGTCAACCCCAAAATCGCATTCATCGGGGTACGAATTTCATGGCTCATATTGGCCAAAAAAGCACTTTTGGCAGCATTGGCCTGATCGGCTTCTGTTTTGGCCTGCTGCAACTCCTCCATCATACGCTCTTGGGTGGTAATATCTTGTACCGTACCAGCAATGCGTTCTACTTTTCCGTTTTCACCCTGAATCGCCTCGCCACGCACCTGAACAGATAAACCAGATTCAGCGCTAATAATACGCAGCTTCACCATAAAACTGATCGCTTTTTTACGGCAATCTTCCAAGGCCTGCAAGAAAATCGTTCTATCTTCTGGATGGATGGTTTGCAAAACCTCGCCCAGCGTTTGCTGGCCCGACTCGGCAATACCAAAACTGCGAAATACAGCACCACTCCATTCCCAAACGCCATCCTCCATGCCCCAAGACCAACGCCCTAAATTGGCAATGGTTTGTGCTTCTTGCAAGCTGGCCTCGCGCAGTTTGATTTCACGAAACAGCAAGTTCACAGGGTCGCGCAACCCGGTGACAACAACGGCACGGTAAATCAGGGCAAAGGCAGCAATTTTGCAAAGATGACCGATCTGATTAAACGTATCACTCATGCTGTCTGCCACATACAGGGTAAAGCACAGCTCGGTCGCAATCATCAGCACCAATGACCATTGCAAGCAACGGTATACCCGGTCTTCAAACAAATGGCGACGTTGGTGCAATAGATAGATACTACCCAACAGCAAAGCACAAATAATGTACTCGCTCACCACTTTGAAAGGTGTCAAGCCTTTGCCCGGTTCAAAGCAAACTGGAAATACTTTAAAATATAAAATAGAAGCAACCAGCAGAGTCGTCAGTGTAGCAAAGATACCCAAGGTGATTGGAATATGAACCTGCCGCTGGGTACCCAAAAAGCTAAAACCTACCAACATGCTGATAGCCTCCATATAACGGGCAGCTATCCAAAATTGCGGGGCATAATAGTCATAATCGGTAAAGATCGGCATACCTTTGTAAGACAAGGTATGAAAGAAGTCTATCAACCCAATGAACAGATAGGATAAACCAACAAATAAAATATATTGATTTCGAATGGATGCAGCACAATTGACGGCAATAATAAACAGGGTAACCGCAATAAAAATACTAAAAAACTCGGCAACGCTGTGAAAAAGTAGGTAACTGTAGCTACTGGTCAGATAAACACCGCACACCAACACTGCAAACAGCGCCACACTCTGAAACGAGCTATTAAAGTGGGCTGGAAAGAAGGCCAGAAATCTTTGCCTATAACCTTGGGGCATGCTGGCAACAGCAAAATTCATACATACTCCACACCGGTTAAAAGGATTTGCTCCACCACCGGATTGATGATGTCCAAATCAGCCAACCCTGTCAAAAAATCGATCTGAGACTGAACATTGGTAGAATCATCGTCACTGTATAAAGAATCTACCAAAGCATACCATGCAGGTGTTTCTATCACTGACCACTGCTCCCAAAATGGTTGCGCACCCTGCTCTCCCTCCGACTGCTGCTCAACCCACAGTGAAAACTGAGAAATATTCCGCCCTACCCAATCTACCAATACATCATCAGTGACAGGGCCAATCAGGCCATTCACGGTATGGATAGCCCAATTGAAAACGGCAGGCATACTATAACCTGCATCAAAAAGCCCTATCACTGTTCCAAGCCAGCTTGGCGTATGAACGAATGCAGGATTCATGATACTCCAAAAATCCAGTGCCTGCCCCGTATGCTGACCAGGATTGACATCCAAGGCTATTTTTTTATTTGTAAATTGGATGCGATCTACATTCTTAAGCAAATCATCGCCATCACCATAAACGTACCAATTATTACTTCCACCGATACGCATCACTTCAAAAAAGTGGTAGGGGGCAGCGTAAACTGCTGTTTCAATAGCACTCGAACCATCCCACACATCATTTCCTGGGGTGTTAAAAAATACGCCCAATGGATTATTGGTAGTTCTAAAATAGTAGCTCAACCCTTGAAATGAATTTCCCGACATATCCTGAATAGTTTCCGCCGGGATACGCACAAAATAATTCATATCCAAAGCCAATGGACTTTTCCATTGGATTTTCAACACATTGTCTACAATCGATACCACGCTGCTATCGGTGATGGCAACCGACTCCACCAAGCTGCCTGTTGGAGAAGTTCCTAAACGTAGCTCGATATTGCCGCTACCCATCTTTACCAACTCGCTGAAAGTGACTTCAATCGGTCGATTGAGAGCCACTCCAGTAGCTTCATGGCTGGGGGTAAAGCTAGAAACGGTTGGTGCTACTGTATCGGCTGTCACAAAGTCATACGTTGATGTACCAAGATACAGATTACCTGTAGAATCTTTGACAGTACCCCGAGGCAAAACCACAAAATACCTGGTCTGTGGCTCTAACTCTTGCTGGGGAAGAATAGTCAACATATTATTGACAAATTGCAAATGGGGACTATTCGTCACATCAAAACTCTCAACCACTGGCCCGAGTCGAGATCCTGAACGAATTTCTATGCTGCCAGTACCTGCCAACACCCTCTCATTGAAGTTAATTTCAATTCCACTATCCAAAGGAACACCTGTAGCCCCATCCCTTGGATTAAAGCTTTGGACAACTGGCCCAACTGTATCGGGCGCTGTTGTAAAATCATACGTAGTCACCCCAGCGTAGGGATTACCTGACATATCCTTAACAGCTCCATTGGAGATAGTCAAGAAATAATTAGTGTCTGGACTTAAACTGAACCGAGGATCTAGCGTTAGCGTATTATTCTCACCCAATACTGCATTGCCACCCAAGCCCATATTAAAGGACTCCACCACAGGGCCAGTGGCTGACTGCGCACGCAATTGAATACCTCCAGCACCAAATTGCACTGACTCACTAAACATAAGGTAAATACTAGCATTCACAGGAATAGCCGTAGCCCCATCGGATGGACTAAACGCTGTGACTGTGGGTGGCACAGTATCCAAAGCAGTGAACTGATAGTTGATATCATAATCACTGGCCACATAGGCATTACCAGACAAGTCCTGAATGGCTCCATCAGCAATCAGCAAACTGTATTTTTTTCCTTGCAGAAAATTGTCAGTAGGATCAATAACCAACTGTTTACCATTGAATCGCAGCCGGTTGCTGGTAGCAACATCAAATGTTTCAATTGGAGCATCTACCCCCTCCATGCGCAATTCAATAACTCCGACACCTTTTTTGATTGCCTCATTGAATGTCCATGCTATATTATTAAAAATTGGCACCCGAACAGCCCCTGGCGCAGGAGATTTTTCAACCACCACTGGGGGTGTTATATCCATTGCACTAAAATCATAGGCATTGATAGCCAAATTCAAATTACCTGCCACATCTTTAAACGATCCAGCAGGAAAGACGACAAAGTATTTAGCACCCTCTAATAAATTATTAGAAGGGTCAATGATTAACTGAGTGCCATCTTCTGACCATAGCAATCTGGTGCTACTTGACACTTGAAAGCTTTCTACCAATGCCCCATTGGGGGCATCTTTGCGCAGCTCAATAGCACCTGCACCTTTTTGCACTGGCTCGCTGAAAGTAAAACTTAAATTTTCATCCAATAAAACACCGATTGCACCATCTACGGGACTATAGGTACTGATGCCAGGTGGGGTTCTATCTTCGGTCGTGAAGTTATAGTCACTTATCCCTGCATAAGGATTACCAGACAAATCTTTTACCACCCCAGCCGCCATGACAACTGTGTAAGTTTTTCCTTGTAGCAGTGGAACACTCGGTTTAAAAACCAACTTATCTCCTTGCACTACCACATTACTTGCCAACACATTTAATGCAACAGCCTCACTGCCATCTTCTAGAACGAGATAAATATTACCCGATCCTTTTTGAATGGGCTCACTAAAAATCAATTGAATCGTAGAAGCAACTCCAACCCTGACTTGCCCATCTGTGGGAGAGGTACTCACCAAGACGGGCGGAATTGCATCCACTGCTGTCAGTCCCTGTACAAGACTGGTGGCTACACTGGTTTTACTTTCTGCAGAACCCAGAAGATCGGTATAACTTGCTGTCACACTGATAGCTTTTCCTACTTGATCCTGTCCAAGTAGAAAAGTAGCGGCTGTAGCACCACTGATAAGGCTACCATCCGCAAACCATTGGTAACTGATACTGCCCAAGCCATCGGCATCTTCCAGATTATGACTGGCCATCAGGACTTCACCTTGTTTTGCCGTACCAGTAATGATGACACTACCAGTAGGGGCTGCCAAGCTAGCAGTTAATTCAGCGAGGATTAATTGATCAGCCTCGACACTACCAGTTGCTACCTCTAACAGGACATTGATTTCAGGCCCTGTAAGGTCATCTGAAGCGGCTATATCAGCTCCGGTCAGTTGCGCCAACGCATTAACAAACCCCAAGCCGATGTGGCCTTGTGCAACATTGCAACCATAGAGCAGAATATCACCATTGGGATTCAAGCTACTACCGATTGCCTGCAGTTGATTCTGGTAGTATGACAGTCGCTGATTGTTCAGAAGAATATCCCCAAGCTGCAATACACCAGGCGCACCGTGACTGATAATTTGAATCGAGTCCAAATTCGTAAATTCAGCCAGCAGTTGCTCCATCTGTAGTACGCCATCCTGCCCAGCCCTGAGCACATAGCACTCCGTTTGGGGCATAGACCGGAAACCAGCCATCAAGACTTCATGGTCTGACACCTGACTATCAATAAAGATAATATTTTTGATGCTCATATCTGAATACCAATTCTAGGCAAGCTTAAAAATTACTTGAATCTGAGATACTTATACAACCGAATCTCATTTCCAGCAGAAGGCAAAACCACCTTGATTGCTACCACTTATTTCCGCCAAAGCTTTAGAAGCAATCCACTCGCATTTTTGATGCATCGATCAATTTTTGGCGTAATACCCGCCAAATCAGCAAGACTCTATCTGCATTTTGTATCGACTTTGTATTCGGTGCCATATATCGATCCGCAAACTGTGGCCACTCCATTCTTTGCAACCAATCATTGCCATCACCACAAAATCGCCAGGCGACTGTGCCACATGCCTGATAAGCAGCTCGAAAATACGTATTAACCAAAAAATCTAAACTATCTGAAAAATCCCGCACACCATTCAAAAGATCTATAGTTGTACTGGCAGGCACCCCTGATAACTGCATATCATTTACTGCGGCAGTATGGGGCAGAGTTTTCTGGGTAATATTCTTTTGTGCATCGCTTAATGCCGTGGCTGGCACTTGGCTTTCTTTTTTAACCTCGCTCTCAGCAAAGACATCAAAAAGACCATACGAGACAGCGTGCGACAAAATCAAATACTTTCGAGGCGTTACACCATCCAAAAATGAGTCCACAGGAATACCCCAAGAATACTGGGGTATTCTCAAGTTGGTTTTGGTTGCCATGTACGTCTCCTCATTGCTAGCAGGCCCCTAAATAGCCAGCGGATCCACATCCACCAGCCAACGTACCAGCCCTTTGTGCTCAGGCTGGCGGCGCAGGGTATGTAGTAGTGGCTGCCAAGCAGCTAAAAAATGCTGCAACGCCGGGCGGCTGTCACTTTCTAACAGCATTTGGGCGCGCTCTACATTAGCCACACGCTGAATGCTCAGCGGCACCGCTGGGTAGAGTGTCACATGCTGGCCCAAACCGGGCAAGCCTTGGGCCTGTGCGGCTGCACTGGCAGCAGCCAAAAACCCTTGTGCCACGGCTTGGGTACGTGCATCAGCACGTACCAAGGCCTGAAAAGCAAACGGGGGCATGGCCGCATCACGGCGCTCTTGTAATTGCTGCTCGGCAAAGGCCACGTAATCGTGCTGGCGCAAGGCGGCCACCATAGGATGCTCGGGGTAGAAAGTTTGCAGCCACAGTTCACTGCGGCTACCTTGGCTTTGCAGGTAATCGGCATCGCGGCCAGCGCGGCCACCGGCTTGCAGCAGTAAAGAAAACAGCCGCTCTGGGGCTCGAAAGTCACTGGAGAACAGCGCACCATCGGGTTGTACGGCAGCCACCAAGGTAATGCGCCGAAAATCGTGGCCCTTGGCCACCATTTGCGTGCCCACCAACACATCGACTTCGCCCGTATGCACTTGTGCCAGTTGTGACTCTAATGCGCCTTTGGCGCGGGTGCTGTCGGCATCAATACGCGCTATCCGCACAGGCTTGCCATCGGGGCGACGCACCTCGGCCAACAACAGCGCCAGTTGTTCTTCCAGCTGCTCTGTACCGCGCCCTATGGGGGTGATGTCTGGGCTACCGCAGCTGGGGCAAGCGTGTGGCACGCACACACTCCAGCCGCAATGGTGACAACGCAAACTGCGGTCGGTCTTGTGAAACACTTGGTGCGCACTGCAATGCGGACAGTCGCTTTTCCAATCACAATCGGCGCAATGCAACACGGGGGCATAGCCACGCCGATTGAGCAAAATCAGGCACTGTTCGCCACGCTCTAAGCGCTCTTGCAAAGCGGCCAACAAGGGGGCAGAAAATACCGTGCGTTTGGGTTGCTGGTTCATATTGACCACGCGCAGGCGCGGCAAGGCCCCAGCACCAATGCGGCTGGGCATGTGCAAACGCAGGTAGCGGCCACCGGGGTTATCAGCGGTAGCAGGACGGCTGGCATACCAGCTCTCTAACGAGGGGGTAGCGCTGCCCAAAATGACCTTGGCATGGTGTTCACGGCCACGCCAAATGGCCAAATCGCGTGCCGAGTAGCGCGCCCCTTCTTGCTGTTTGTAGCTTGGGTCGTGTTCTTCGTCCACCACGATCAGGCGCAACTGCGGCATCGAGGCAAACACCGCCATGCGTGTACCCAAAACGATGCGGGCCTGACCACTGTGCGCTGCTAGCCAGCTTGTCAGGCGTTGTGGGTTCGTCATACCGCTGTGCAGGGACACCACGTTGGCCGCGCCAAAGCGGGCCACAAAACGCTGCTGCAATTGGGGTGTCAGGTTGATTTCGGGCACCATGACCAAAGCCTGGGCCATGGCATCGGCCGCCAGCATTTCTTGCACACAGCGCAAATAGACTTCGGTTTTACCACTGCCCGTGCTACCAAAGAGCAAAAATGGCCCCGGCTGGTTGGCAATCTGGGCACGAGCAGCTTCTTGCTCGGCGCTCAACGCCACCAAGGGCTCCGGGTCTGCACCGGCTGGGCGGGCGGGCGTGGGGCGACGCAAACGCCGCGCCAGTTGTTCCGGTTGTAAATCGCGCAGCTGGGGCGGCAGGGCCATGAGCGCAATTTCTCCTAAGCTGCGCTGGTAGTAACGCGCCGCAAAGGCCACCAAGCGTCGCCAGTGGGCATCCAGCGGAGCCACCCCCTCCAACCATGCAGTGATGGGGCGCAGCTCTAGTCCCTCGGGAGGGGCCGTCAGCACCTCCCAGACCACCCCCAACACTTCGCGCTGCCCTAAGGGCACACGCACCAACGCACCCGCTGGCAGTGGCTGCGCGCTACGGTAGCTGAGCAAATCGCCCATACCGCTGTGGGCGGGCGTTTGCACCGCCACCGCCACGGTGTGCTCTGGTGGTGCGTCTGTGCTGCACATGTAGCGGCAAAAACTTAGCTTTGGCGCAGTGCGCGTGATTGCCGATGCACGGCCTCCACCAAGGCCGCCACATGCTCAGGCGGGGTAAATTGGCTGATACCGTGGCCCAAATTGAAAATATGGGTCGGGCCGGTGGTGTGGCGGTCGGTGTGTGGTGTACCAAAACTGCGCAGTACCTTGCCCACTTCGGCCTCAATCTGGGCTGGCGGGGCAAACAGCACATTCGGGTCGATATTGCCTTGCAAGGCTTTGCCGGGGCCACCCACTTCACCGCCGACGATGGCGCGTGCTTGGCCAAGGTTGGCTGTCCAGTCTAAGCCTAGCACTTCGCAATCCAATGCTTTCATGTCGGGCAGCCAGATGCCGCCACCTTTGGTGAACACGATGCGGGGCACATCTGTGCCATCCACGCCGGTGCGTTGTAGTTGTGCCAGTACGCGGGCTGTGTAGGCCAAGCTAAACTCTTGGAAAGCACCATCGGCCAGCACGCCGCCCCAGCTGTCAAACACCATGACCGCTTGCGCCCCGGCGGCAATTTGGGCATTCAGGTACTGGGCCACGGCATCGGCATTGATCGCCAAAATGCGGTGCATCAAGTCTGGGCGCGAGTACATCAGGGTTTTCACCAGCCGGTAGTCGTCCGAGCCTTTGCCCTCGACCATGTAGCAAGCCAGCGTCCACGGGCTGCCCGAAAAGCCAATCAGCGGCACACGGCCCTGCAAGGCTTTGCGGATACTGGTGACAGCATCAAACACATAGCGCAGCTTGTCCATGTCGGGCACCGCCAAGGCGGCCACATCGGCCTCGGTACGGACCGTTTTGGCAAAGCGCGGGCCTTCGCCCTCGGCAAAACTCAGGCCCAAGCCCATCGCATCGGGCACCGTCAGAATGTCTGAAAACAGAATAGCAGCATCGAGTGGAAAACGCTCTAGCGGCTGCAAAGTGACCTCGGTGGCGTAATCCACATTCATGGCCAACCCCATAAAACTGCCCGCTTTGGCGCGGGTGGCTTTGTACTCGGGCAAGTAGCGCCCGGCTTGGCGCATCAGCCACAGTGGGGTGTAATCGGTCGCCTGACGGCGGCAAGCACGCAAAAAAGTGTCGTTGACAAGGGGGGCGAAGGCAGATGGATTCATGCTCGCCATTGTCGCAGGCTGTAGGCCAGTGGCACTACCATCTACCATCCGACAACGGAGTTCTTGCCACCATGCTCAAACCACTGCTACGCGCTACCTTACGGGGTGTTTTTCGACTGCTGTACCGGGTACAGGTCAAAGGCGATACCAGCCATTTACACCAAGAAAAAACCCTGATTGTGGCGAACCACCAATCGCTGCTGGATGGGGTGCTACTGGCGCTGTTTTTACCGGTGGAGGCCACCTTTGTGGTGAATACGGGCATTGCCAATAAACCGTTTTTTCGCAGCGTGTTGCGCTTGGCGCGCCACCTGACGGTAGATCCGACCAACCCCTTAGCCATGAAAACCGTGGTGGCACGGGTGAATGAGGGCGAGCCGGTGGTAATTTTTCCCGAGGGACGCATTTCGGTCACGGGTTCGTTGATGAAGACTTACCCCGGCACTGGCTTTGTGGCGGCACGCAGTCAAGCCAGCGTGGTGCCGGTCAGCATTGAGGGGGCGCTGCATACCCCTTTCAGCTATGTGAAGGGGCTGTTTCCAACCCGTTGGTTTCCCAAAATCACCCTGACCATCCACCCGCCACACACTATTGCCCGTGCCGAGGGCAGTGCGCGTGAGGCGCGGCGCAAGGCGGGAGAAGACCTGCACCGCGTGATGCAGCACATGACGCTAGAGTCGCGCGAACGCACCACGCTGTTTTCTGCCTTGTTGCAGGCCCGCGCACGTTTTGGTGGCGCTTATATGCTGGTGGAAGATGTGCGCCTGCAAGAGGAGTCTTACAACACCCTACTCAAAATGGCCTTGGGCGCGGCGCGGCTGCTGCTGCCGCACAGCCGCCCCGGCGAGGCCGTGGGCGTGTTACTGCCCAACAGCACCGGCACGCTGGCGGCGATTTTGGGCCTGACGGCGTTTGAGCGCGTACCCGCCTTGCTCAACTACAGCGCCGGTGTGGGTGGTGTGCAAGCAGCTTGCCATGCAGCGCAGGTCAAAACCATTGTCAGCAGCCGCCAATTCATTGCCAAGGGCGGACTAGAAAAACTGATCGCCGGGCTAGAACCACATTACCAAATTTTGTACGTGGAAGACCTGAAGCAGCGCATGGGCCTGTCGGACAAACTGTGGATTGCCGCTCGTATGGTGGCCCCACAGCGCTTGATTGCCCCCGGCAACCCCGATGCAGCGGCGGTCATCTTGTTTACATCAGGCTCGGAGGGCAAACCCAAGGGCGTAGTCCACAGCCATAACTCGCTGCTGGCAAATATCGCCCAAGTGCGCGCCAGTGCCGATTTCAAACCTACCGACAAGTTCTTTCTGGCGCTGCCGCTGTTCCATTCGTTTGGCCTGACCGCTGGTGCCCTGTTACCAGTGTTGGCTGGTTGCAAACTGTTTCTCTACCCCAGCCCGCTGCATTACCGCATCATCCCAGAGTTGGTGTATGACCGCGATGCCACGGTGTTGTTTGGCACCAGCACCTTTTTGGGGGCCTATGGCAAGCTGGCGCATCCGTTTGACTTTGCCCGGTTGCGCTACGTGGTGGCTGGAGCCGAAAAGCTCTCGGACGCGGTGCGTGAACTCTGGTTTGATAAATTTGGTGTGCGCATTTTGGTCGGTTATGGAGCCACCGAATGTGCGCCGGTGCTGGCCGTCAACACCCCGATGGCGGCGCGCAGTGGCACCGTGGGCAAGCTGCTGCCAGGCATCCAATACCACCTAGAGCCGGTGCCGGGCATTGCCCAAGGTGGCGCACTCTATGTGCAAGGCCCGAACATCATGAAAGGCTACCTGCGCTACGAAAACCCCGGCGTGCTGGAAGTACCCCAAGCCTTGGGCCGCCCCGGTTGGTACGAGACGGGCGATATTGTCTCGATAGACAGCGACGGCTTTGTGCGTATCGAAGGCCGCATCAAGCGTTTCGCCAAGGTGGCGGGCGAGATGGTTTCTTTGGATGTCGCCGAACAAGTGGCCGTGAAGGCCTCACCGCTGCACCACCATGCAGTGTTGGCGCAGGCCGACCCTGCCAAAGGAGAAAACCTGCTGCTGCTGACGACCGATAGTGCGTTGAACCGGGCGCAACTGGTGGCGGCAGCCCAAGCCTTGGGGGCCCCAGAGTTGGCCGTGGCGCGCAATATCCGGGTAGTAGAGCGGATTCCGGTCTTGGGTTCGGGCAAAACTGACTATGTCAGTTTGCAAGCGCAGTTGGCGGGTTGACCGGGCAGCCCCGAACTTATCAAACCCATTGCCAACGCACGATAGCCGCCCCTGCTAACGCCAGCACCAGCGCCCACCCCGAAAACAGCCAGCGCCACAGCCACCAGCGCGGTATAAACCCGACCCCACGCACCAACCCAGCACTCATCGCCGCAAACAAGGCCAACGCCAACCAGTGGTCTGCCTTGCCTTCGGCATTGGCAAACAGCAGCGGATAAATACTCCCCACCACCATGATGGCGATGGCTACCAACAAGCAGGGCCAGTGGATACGCGGCGATGATGGTGCCATCATGGGGTGGCTACTCATCATGGCACATCGGTGGTAGCTGGGTGGGCACTGCTGCGGCTCTCTTCATACTCGCCCCACAGCGCATTCAAAATCGCCAGCAGCACGGCAAAGCCCACCCCTAGCATCCAGGCAAAGTACCACATGGTTGGTTCTCCTTGGTTTGTGTTGCTTCAATACGCCGCATGGTCGTTTTCACGGATATAGGCTTCCGTGACCTTGCCGCGCATCACGCGGTAAGCCCAACTGGTATAAAAAATGATGATGGGCATGAAGATCACCGTGGCCCCAAGCATCAGGCCCAAGGTCAGGTGGCTAGAGACGCTGTCCCACACCGTTAAGGAGGCGTTGGGCATACTGGACGACGGCATAACAAACGGGAACATCGCCGCCCCCGCTGTGCCAATCACCCCCACCACCGCCAACGACGAGGCCACAAACGCGCACAGCGTGCGCCGGGCCACCACCAAAGCCGCCGCCGCCAAAGCACCAGCCACCCCCAACAGCGGCAGCAACCACAGTGCTGGCGTATGTTGGTAATTGAGCCACCACGCATCGGCGCTGCGCACCACCGTTTTGGTCAGTGGGTCGGGCAGAGCTGACGGGTTGACCTCTGATGTAATCTGAAAACCCTCAATCCCGCCCCATTGCAACCACAGGCCCGCTGCGACAAAGCCTGCCACCATCACCACAGCCGCAGCCACCGTAGCACGCACTGTGCGTGCTTGGATGCTTCCCTCCGTACGGTGCGCCAGATAGGTGCCGCCTTGCAGGGTAATCATGGCGCTGCTGACCACCCCTGCCAGCAACCCAAACGGGTTGAGCAATGCCCAAAACGAGCCGGTGTAGTAAGAGACCAAGTTATCGTCAAAATGGAACGGCACTCCTTGCAGCAGATTGCCAAAGGCCACACCAAAAATCACCGGGGGCACAAAGCCACCAATGAACAAGCCCCAGTCCCAAATGTTGCGCCACGTCGGGTTATCAATCTTGCTGCGGTAGTCAAAGCCTACGGGCCGAAAGAACAAGGCCCACAGCACCGCCAGCATGGCCCAGTAAAAACCACTGAAGGCGGTGGCATAAACCAATGGCCAAGCCGCAAAAATAGCGCCGCCCCCAGTGATAAACCAAACTTGGTTGCCATCCCAGTGCGGCCCGACGGTGTTAATCACCACGCGGCGCTCGATGTCGCTGCGGGCGACAAAAGGCAGTAGGGTGCCCACACCCATGTCGTGACCATCCATGATGGCAAAGCCCACCAGCAGTACGCCCACCAGCAGCCACCAAACGATTTTGAGGGTTTCGTAATCGAACATAAAGCAACTCCTTGGCTCAGGCGGGGTGGTGATGTGCGTCGTTGTCGTAGCGGCCTGTACCCAGACTGCCCGGCCCTTGGCGGGCAAACTTGACCATCAAATACATCTCCACCACCAGCAGCACGGTATAAAAGCCAATGAATCCGGCCAACGAGCCATACAGGCTCTCCACACTCAGGGTAGAGACACTCAGGTGCGTGGGCAACACGCCGTAAATCGTCCAAGGTTGGCGGCCATACTCGGCCACAAACCAGCCCACCTCACAGGCTATCCAGGGGGCAGGGAGCATCCACAAGGCCCACTTCAGCAGCCAAGGGTGCTGCGTCATGCCGTTGGTTTTCAGGGTGCTCCAAAACGCCAAGCCAAACAGCACCAGCATGGCAAAACCGAGGCCCACCATCAAGCGAAAGGCCCAGAACATGGGAGCCACACGCGGCACCGTGTTGTCCACGGCACTTTGAATCATTGCGGGCGTGGCTTGGCGCACATCGGTGACATATTTTTTGAGCAACAAACCAAAACCCAGGTCGGCTTTGTGGCGCTCAAACACTTCCAGTGCAATTGCATCTTGGCGATTTTTGCGCAGGACTTCTAACGCCACCACGGCCTCAATGCCGCTCAAGATACGCTCACGGTTCTTGGCTTTGATCTCTTGGATGCCCGGAATTTCCTTATCCAGCGAGCGGGTGCCAATAATGCCCATGACCCAAGGGATATGGATGCTCCAGTCATTGGCCTGTTTTTCTTCATTGGGCCAAGCAATAACGTTAAAGCCCGCCGGTGCCGGTTCAGTCTCCCACATGGCTTCTATGGCAGCCATTTTGGTCTGTTGGGCCTCGCCCACCACATAGCCCGACTCATCGCCCAGCACGATCACGCTCAGCACCGAGGCCAAACCAAATGCTGAGGCCACCCGAAAACTGCGCTTGGCAAACTCTGTGTTACGACCCTTGAGCAGGTACCAACTCGACACCGACAGCACAAACATCGCTCCTGTCACATACCCGGCAGACACGGTATGGACAAACTTGGCTTGGGCATCGGGGTTGAAGACAATGGCCCAGAAATCCACCATCTCCATGCGCATGGTGTGGTAGCTGAACTCGGCCCCCACGGGGTTTTGCATCCAGCCATTGGCAATCAAAATCCACAGTGCCGACAAATTGGTGCCCACCGCCATCAGCAACGTGACCAACAGATGTTGCTGCTTAGAGAGCCGATCCCAGCCAAAAAAGAACAGACCGATCATGGTCGATTCGAGGAAGAAGGCCATCAACCCCTCAATCGCCAGTGGCGCACCAAAGATGTCGCCCACATAGTGCGAGTAGTAGGCCCAGTTGGTACCAAACTGAAACTCCAGCGTGATGCCGGTGGTCACGCCCAAGGCAAAGTTGATGCCAAACAGCTTGCCCCAAAAGCGCGTCATGTCTTTCCAGACGATCTGGCCTGTCATCACATAGATGCTCTCCATGATGACCAGCAGCCAGACCATGCCCAGAGTGAGCGGCACAAAAAGAAAGTGGTACATCGCCGTGGCCGCAAATTGCAGCCGCGACAAATCCACCAATTGTTCGGAAACCATCAGATTGACTCCTTGGAAGGGGAACTGTCCTGCGCCGGTGCAGCCTGTGGCGGCCGCAACATCCGGGCCGCCATGCCGCCGTCATCTACGGCCACCTTCTGCCCATCAATGAACAGCCACCACAACAGCGTTAGTACTATCAACTTGAGTACCGCTGCCCACACCAGTTTGCGTAGCAGGGAACGGTCTTGCAAAGACAAAGGTGAAACAGACATAAGCTCCATAACGCAAGGCTCATGCCATCCACAAAACCCTAGAAAAATCCTTTTATTTCAATGGGTTAAGATTTCCATTGAGCCATAAATCGGCAGCACTAACTGCCATTGGCAGAAAGATGGCAGTGTTTTGGCAGGAGGGTGCTACACTGCTGACGCTATAGGCAAACAACGGTCGTCCCTACCTTCTGGCCCTTGCGTGGCTCTTGCGGTGACTGGATAAAATCCAACCTTCTCTGAACCTCAAAAAATCTCAGGCCACGCGGCCCCTGGTCATGTCAACAGAGCGCGGCATCAGCCTACATTCCGGGACAAGCAGTTGATGATGAGGAGCATGGATTTCTGGCATCAACGCATAGCCTGGTGGCTCCTGTGGGCTGTGGCCTTTGCTTCGGCAGCACCGGCGGTATCCAAATGGCTGGCGGCCAACAACACCATCATCCTAGAGGTGTGCAATAGCCAAGGCATTCAGCGCATTGCCGTGCGTCTTGATACCCCCACCAGCACACCAGAAACCCCGGTAGCCACAGAAGCGGCTTGTGGCTACTGCATCCTGCAACACCACTGCCCCGCGTTGCCTTCCGAGCCTGCGCTACTAGGGCGGCCTGCCATGGTAGGCCATCGCCTCACACTGGGCCGTGGCAGCACTGCGGTGTTTCAACGTTTTGTCCGCAGCGCCCACCACGCCAGAGCCCCGCCTGTTTTCTCCTAAGTTGAGTTTAAGTTTGGCATCACCGCAAAAACTGTGGTGGTGCTTCTCTGTGTCTGCCTGCCAGCGGTAGGTGACACAGCACACGCATTTTTGGAGAAGTTGATGAGATCACCCTGCATAAAGGTGTGGCCCGTGGTGGCTGTCCGTAGTGGTATGGGGCTAATAAGGTGGCAGGTGCCGTGCTGCGTGCAAAGGGCTTGGCCTGTTGTCACTGGTTCGTTTTCTGGAGTGATGCCATGTTCTGCATCCATGCTGTAGCACCCCCACTAGCACCTGCGCTGCCGAAGCCACCGGCCCTAGTGGGGCATTCCCCGAAGTTTCAGTATCTGCACCACCTAATTCGCAAGGTGGCCCCTTCGCAGGTCAGTGTGTTACTGCTAGGCGAATCGGGCACCGGCAAGGAACTGGTAGCCCATGCCCTCCACCGTGCCAGCCAACGCGCCCACCGGCCCTTAGTACCCGTCGATTGCTCCAGCCTGCCCGAATCACTGTTCGAGTCCGAACTGTTCGGCCACGAAAAAGGGGCCTTCACGGGGGCCACCCAAGCCCGCCCCGGTCTGGTCGAGAGTGCTCACGGCGGAACACTGTTTCTGGACGAAGTGGGTGATATTCCTCTGGCACAGCAGGTCAAACTGCTGCGGCTGCTCGAAACCGGCACCTACCGCCGCATCGGCAGCACCGAACTGCGCCATGCCGATATCCGGGTGGTCTCGGCCACGCACCGCCACCTTGCCCAGATGGTGGCCGAAGGGCGTTTTCGGGAAGACTTGTATTACCGGCTGGGCATATTTCCAATCCACTTGCCACCCCTGCGCGAACGCCGCGAGGACATCGCCCCGCTGGCCCAAGCCCTACTGGAGCGGGTGGCACCGGGGCGCAAGCTCCAACTGGCTACAGAGGCATTAGCGCTGCTGCAAGCACAATCGTTTCCGGGTAATGTGCGCGAGTTACGTAACCTACTGGAGCGCGTCGTCCTGCTGTGCGATGGTCACACTACCATCGGGGCAGAGCAAATGCGCGAGGCACTGACCTATGGTCTAGCACCAGTGGCTACAACAGCTCCTAGTGGGGTAAATCTCCCGCTGGATGATGCCAAGCTAGCACAGCTGCTGGCCGCGCACCAAGGCAGTCGGGCAACTTTAGCCCAGAGCCTAGGGATGAGTGAGCGTTCACTCTATCGCCGTCTGCGCTTGCTTAAAGGGATGGATGCCACTGGAAGTTGAAAAGATAACTAAGCTCAAGAAGCTTGTGATGGCTGGCGGGAGGTGCAGCAGCAGGCTGCCACAAGCTGATGGATCCGTTCGACTTTGTTGGCTATGGCACGACAGAATGTGCGCCAGTGCTGGCCGTCAATACCCCGATGGCAGCGTGCAGTGGCACCGTGGGCAAGCTGCTGCTAGGCAGCCCATACCACCGGCCTTAGCGTTGCCGCTGCAGCAATACTTGGCTGATGGCCTGGTCTTTTTCTTGCCAAACGCCATCCAGCCAAGTTTGCAATTGGCCGCGCTGTTTGCTGCCACCTTTGAGCAACTCGGGTGGAATCGGGCGCAATTGCACCTGCACCACCACATCGCCCAAACGGCCACACATGGCATCGACAAAGCTGGGTACTTGGTTGGGATAGACAATGGTCACGTCGATCAAGCCGTCGAGCAGGTCACCCAGCGTACCCAAGGCCATCGTCACCGCACCGGCTTTGGGGGCCAACAAATGCTGGTAAGGCGATGCCTGCTCGGCTTGTTTGGCCGGAGTGAAGCGGGTACCTTCGGCAAAACTGGTGACCGTGGTGGGTACATGCCGAAACTTCTCGCAAGCGGCTTTGGCATCACGCAGGTCTTTGCGCGCTGTACCACCGCCACTGCCCCGGCGCATGAACGGAAAATCCAAGGCCCACCACGCCAAGTTCAAAATCGGCACATACAGCAGTTCGCGCTTCAAAAAGAACTTGAGCATCGGTACGCGCCGGTTTAATACCCGTTGCAACACCAAAATATCCATCCAGCTTTGGTGATTGCACACCAACAGATACCAACCATCGGCCCGCAGATTCGGTGCCAACTCGATCTGCCAGCGGCTACGGTTGACGCTGCCCAACCAGACTTGGTTCAAGTCAATCCACAGCGAGGGAATACGGTTCAAGATGCGGTCTGTCCAGCGGCGTACCGGGGCCAGCGGTACCAGCAGTTTGAGCAGGGCCAACGGCACCATCAGGGTGCAAAAAAGTAGGCTGTTGCACACCAACACCAGCGCAGCAAAACAAAACTTGAGAGCAGAAAACATAGAGCAGCAGCCGTTCGATCCAGCCGCCTTACAGGCGTTTGAACGCCTCGCGCGCAGCAGCGATGGTTTCCTCAATGTCTTGCGCCGTGTGGGCTGCACTGACAAAACCCGCCTCATACAGCGCTGGGGCGATGTACACGCCCCGCTCTAGCAAGCCGTGGAACAGCTGGTTAAAACGCGCGCCATCGCTGCGCATCACTTGGCCGTAGTTGCTGGGCAATTCGGGCAGCAAGAAGAAACCGAACATGCCCCCTTCGCAGTCGGCGCTAAAGGGCACACCTGCGGCGGCAGCCGCGGCTGTCAGCCCCTCGACCAGCGTGCGTGTACGGGCCGACAGGGCTTCGAAAAAGCCGGGAGCGCGAATTTGGCGCAAGGTTGCCAATCCACAGGCGGTAGCCACGGGGTTACCCGACAGGGTGCCCGCTTGGTACACCGCGCCCAAGGGGGCCATTTGCTCCATCACAGCACGTTTGCCACCAAAGGCGGCCAGCGGCATACCGCCACCGATCACCTTGCCCATGACAGTAATGTCGGGTTCAAAGCCGGGAATGTCGCGGGCATACACGCTTTGCGCACCACCCAAGGCAACGCGAAAGCCATTCATCACCTCGTCAAACACCAGCAGCGCCCCATATTGCGTACACAACTCGCGGCAACGGCGCATAAACGGCACGCTGGCACGGACAAAATTCATGTTGCCCGCAATCGGCTCGATCATCACGCAGGCCAAGTCGGCCCCGTGCAGGGTAAAGGCTTCTTCCAACTGGGTGATATTGTTGTATTCCAACACCAGCGTATGCTGCACCACTTCCGGCGGCACACCGGCGCTGGTAGCGCTGCCAAAGGTCGCCAGCCCAGAACCGGCCTTGACTAACAGTGCATCCGCGTGGCCGTGGTAGCAGCCTTCAAATTTGATAATCTTGCTGCGCCCAGTGGCACCACGGGCCAAACGGATGGCACTCATGCCCGCTTCGGTGCCCGAACTCACCAGCCGCACCATCTCTAACGATGGCATGAGCGCAATGATTTCTTCGGCCAGTTCAATTTCGCGCTCGGTGGGCGCGCCAAAAGAAAAACCCTCGAGCGCTGCTTTTTGCACTGCCTCTAGCACAGCCGGGTGGCCGTGGCCCAAAATCATCGGCCCCCAAGAACCGATGTAATCGATAAAGCGTTGGCCGTTGGCATCCCACATATAAGCGCCTTGGGCGCGTTCAATAAAACGGGGCGTACCACCCACCGCCTTGAAGGCGCGCACGGGCGAGTTCACACCCCCCGGAATCACGGCCTTGGCACGTTCAAACAGGGGCAGGTTGCGGTCAGTGTTGTGTGTCATGGGAGGGAAAAACAAAACCATCGACAGAGTGGGAATCGGTGCCGTCGTCGTTCTCGGCATCGGGGGGCGTTGCAGCCTCGTCTGTGACCACCCAAAACAGCCGGTCGGGCACCACATGGCCCATACCGGGGCAAAAGCCGTTTTCTAGGCATTGGTCTAAAAAGCCCAGGGCTTCGCCACAAGCTTGGCCCAAATCGCTGCCCGTAGCCAGCAGACCCGCCAGCGCCGCCGAGAGCGTATCGCCCGCCCCGATAAAGGTGCCATCGAACAGCTCAAACGCACCACGGCCCAACACCGCATCCGGAGAGGCCAGTACGTTTTCTACCATTTGATTGGGTTGTGCCATACCAGTCACCAGCGTAAAGGGCGTACCCATTTGGGCCGCTGCAGCGGCCAAATCACGCGCGCTCGGGCTGTGCTCTCCTTCCCAATCGGGCAGCAGCCAACGCCAGAGCGTGCTGTGGTGGCCCACCAACACCGAAGTTTGCGGCAACAGCAACTCGCGCAAGGCATCCAAATAACTGTCGATACGGCTTTCTTGCCACCAAGACAAATCGGGCAGGTAGCAGACCAAGGGCACCTCGGGATAGTCAGCCGCCAAACTGGCGATGGTGCCAATGTTTTCGGGGCTGCCCACAAAGCCCACTTTGATCAGCCGCACCGGAACATCTTCTAGCACGGCGCGCGCTTGTTCTAGCACCGCTTCGTCATCGAGGCTGAAATGCTCAAAGATGTTGCGCGTATCGCGCGCATAAGCTCCGGTCAAGACAGCACAAGGATGGCAGCCTACGGCGGTCAGGGTGCTGATGTCTGCCGTCAAGCCGCCCGCACCACTGGGGTCGTTGGCGTTGAACACCATGACGCAGACGGGTGGTTGTGCCAAGGTAGGAGAATCGCTGGCAGGGGGAGAGGAGGCTGTCATGGGCTCGTCTCACAAAGGGTGACAAACGATGGCACGGAAACTGCAATCCATAGGATTGGACTAGCTACAATCATTGCATTCTACGTGAAGGCCCTTTAAGCTGTGCCCGCCCCCAAGACTGGCATTGCGGCATGGCCCTATTGCCACGGTGTTGCAGCTTGGCTTATTTTTTCCGTCGGGAGCGGTGACAATTGACTACAACTGGTACAACTTTCAAGGTGCTCGTGGTGGATGACAGCAATACCATTCGGCGCAGTGCAGAGATTTTTCTCAAGCAGGGGGGCCACGAGGTCTTATTGGCCGACGATGGTTTTGATGCTTTGGCCAAAGTCAATGATTACCAGCCGCAGCTGATCTTCTGCGACATCTTGATGCCCAAACTCGATGGTTACCAAACCGTGGCCATCATCAAACGCAATGCCCGCTTTGCCAACACGCCAGTGGTCATGCTGTCGTCTAAAGACGGCGTTTTTGACAAAGCGCGTGGCCGCATGGTCGGCTGTCAAGAATACCTTACCAAACCTTTTACCAAAGACCAACTGCTGCAAGCGGTGCAACAGTTCGGTAATTCTCATCAAGGAGCGATCTAATGCCCATCCAAAAAGTGCTGGTTGTCGATGATTCCAAAACTGAACTGATGTTTTTGTCCGATTTGCTGCACAAGAAGGGCATGCAGGTACGCACAGCTGAGAATGCCGAAGAGGCGTTCCGCCGCTTGGCCGAAGAAAAACCCGACCTGATCTTGATGGATGTGGTCATGCCAGGGCAAAACGGCTTCCAGCTCACCCGCGCTATCTCGCGCGATCCACAATACTCCGATATCCCGATCATCATGTGCACCAGCAAAAACCAAGAAACCGACCGGGTTTGGGGTATGCGCCAAGGTGCCCGTGGTTACATCACCAAGCCGGTCGATGCGGCCGAGCTGCAAGCCAAAATCGATGCCCTGAACTGACGGGCAGCAGTCGCTTATGGCCAACAGAGAAGCCCTGCGCGCTCTTCAAACCCGACTTGCCAACCGCCTACAGGCCGCCAAAAACGAGGAGCTGTCGATTTCCTCGTGGTTGGCCGTGGAGTCTGGTGGGAAGTTTTATTTGCTACCTCTAGGACAGGCCAGTGAGATTTTTCACTGGACGCAGCCCCAGCCAGTGCCCTACACCCGCCCTTGGTTTTTGGGCGTGGCCAATTTGCGTGGCAGTTTGTTTAGCGTGGTGGATTTGGCAGCATTTTTAGGCGGTCAACTGTTGCGCAGCGAGCAGGCTTTGGCCGCGACCAGCCTCTTGGTGTTCAACGCTGCCTTAGAAGTGAATGCGGCTTTGTTGGTCGATCGTTTATTGGGCCTGCGCGGACTCGATGCCTTTGTCAGTGCCGAAGCCCCCGCAGACGATGCCGCACCGTTTCTGGGCACCATTTACTTAGATGCCCAAGGCAAGCGTTGGCAAGAATTGAACCTGCAACAACTCTCACAATACCCCGGATTTTTGAGCATCAGCGCTTGAGTCTCTCTCTTTGAAGGTTTGCCCCCCATGTCCGTCGTCACCAAACTTGGCAGCATGTTCAGTCGCCAGCCTGCAAAATCTGATGTGGCTCTGGAGCAAGATTCGCTGGCCGGTGCCTCCCTCGATAGCAATCTGCGTGAAGTCTTTCCTGGCGAGGCGCTCAACAGCGTCCAAGTCGATCCAGATGGCACTTTTGGCACCGATACTGCCGATCAAAGCCAAAGTGGTGATTTGATTGAACTGCCACTGCTAGGCAAGGCGGTTGCGGCCAGCCACCAGCGCCGTCTGCTGATTTTGCTAGCCATTGGTGTGGTGGTGGTGGCCTTGATTGCCGGGTGGGTGCTGCGCCAAGCCGACCGGGCGGCCCAACAACTGGCCGCGACCGGGCAGGCGCTGATGCAGTCGCAACGGCTGGCTAAATCGGTATCGCAAGCCTTGGTGGGCAGTGCCCAAGCCTTCCCAGATGTGCAAGAAAGTGCAGGCGTGTTGGCGCGCAACGTGCGCGCCCTGAACGAAGGCGATGGCGAGCTGGGTGTGCATGCCTTGGGCGAGCCCTTCAAACCCGAGTTACAGGCGATTGCACCGTTGATTGAGCGCGCTGACCACAATGCCGCCACTGTGATGGGCCAGCAAAAAATTCTGACCCAAGTGGGTGATGCGCTGCGTACCGTGAACCGCCAATCGTCCGACCTGTTGGAAATTGCCGAAACCATTGCCTCGCTCAAAATTCAGCAAAACTCTTCTGCGGCTGAAATTTTCAATGCCGGACAGCTGGTGATGTTGACCCAGCGTATTGGTAAGTCGGCCAACGAGTTCCAAACTACCGAGGGCGTGAGTCCTGAGGCCGTGTTCTTGCTGGGCAAAGACTTGAACTCGTTCAAAGAGATTTCGCAGGGCTTGCTCGACGGTAGCAGTGAATTGCGCCTGCCGCCCACACGCGATGCGCAAACGCGCGAACATCTGCAATCGCTGATCAACCTGTATGAGCAAACCCGCGTACAAGCCAGCGCCATTTTGGGCAACTTGCAAGGCTTGGTATCGGCACGCGAAGCACAAACCGCCATTGTGGGCGATAGTGAACCGCTGCGCCGCCAACTCGAGGCCCTACAGGCCAAGCTGTCGGCCCAAACCGGCATGGGTGTAGGCCAGTTTGCGGCCCTGTTGCTCGCAGCCTCGTTCGTGCTGCTGTGCGGTATCGGAATTTCACGCGTGCAACTGCTCGATAGCCGCAACCGCCAATTGGCCGCTGAATTGCAAAACAAAAACGCGCAGCGCCAAGAGCAAGAAGCCAAGCGCATCAACGATGCCAACCAAGCAGCTATTTTGCGTTTGATGAACGAACTGCAATCGGTGGCCGAGGGTGATTTGACCCAAGAAGCCACGGTGACCGAGGACATTACTGGCGCGATTGCCGACTCGGTGAACTACACGGTGGAAGAACTGCGCGTGCTGGTGGGCAGCGTACAAAACACCGCCACCCGCGTGGCGCAAACCACAGCACAGGTGGATAGCACCTCGACCGAACTGCTGGCAGCCTCGACCGAGCAGCTGCGCGAAATTCGCGAAACTGGCCGTTCGGTACTGGAGATGGCCTCGCGCATTAACGAAGTGTCGGGCCAAGCGCAAGAATCCGCCACGGTGGCGCGCCAATCGCTGGAAGCGGCTGACTCCGGTCTGCAAGCGGTACAAAACGCCATTGGTGGTATGAACGCCATTCGTGACCAAATCCAAGAAACCTCCAAGCGGATTAAGCGTCTGGGTGAATCTTCGCAAGAGATTGGTGAAATTACCGAGCTGATCTCGGACATTACCGAACAAACCAACGTGCTGGCCTTGAACGCTGCCATTCAAGCGGCCTCTGCCGGTGAAGCCGGGCGCGGCTTCTCGGTGGTGGCGGAAGAAGTGCAACGTCTGGCCGAACGCTCAGCCGATGCGACGCGCCAGATTTCGGCGCTGGTGAAAGCGATTCAGACCGATACCCAAGACGCGGTGGCCGCTATGGAACGCTCTACCCAGGGTGTGGTGGAAGGGGCACGGCTGTCCGATAGCGCCGGTACCGCACTGTCCGAAATTGACCGCGTGTCACGCCGACTGGCTGAACTGATTGAGCAGATTTCTTCTGCTGCCTCCAGCGAAGCCACACTCGCCAATGATGTGGCGGAAAACATCCAGCACATTTTTGCCGTGACGGAGCAAACCGGCGAAGGTACCCGCACCACAGCCCAACAGGTGCGCGAGTTGTCGCACATGGCGGAAGAGCTGCGCCAATCGGTCGCCCGGTTCAAGATTGCCTAAGCTGCGCCTGTGGGTCAGCTGTTGAACCTCCCTGAACAACCCTAAGGCTCTGTGTAGCCGGGAATAAACGCATGTCGATGATTGAGGCCCACCAAGCACCGGCCACCGAGGTCAGCCAAAGCGAACAAGACTTAGGGCCGTTGGCCTGGGTGCTGGAAGAATTACGCAAGTCGCTCGATGGGGCCGTAAAGTCCTTGCGCCGTTTTGTCCACGATGCCCAAACCGCACAAACCTCGGATTTGGCCGCCTTGGATGCCAGCTCCTTGCGTATGGCACGCCAACAATTGCACCAGGCCAGCGGTGCTTTAGAAATGATTGGCATGGCCCCACCCGCACTGCTGTTGCGGGCGATGGAAGCCGCCGTGCAGCGCTATGTGCAGCGCCCCGAGTTGTGTACCGATGAGGCCGCTGCCACGCTAGAGCGGGCCAGTTTTGCCCTGAGCGAATACCTCGACACGGTATTGGCCGGTAAAAATGTGTCAGCGGTGGCCTTGTTTCCACAATACCGCGATGTGCAAACGCTGGCTGGAGCCGACCGCTCGCACCCGGCAGACCTGTGGCCGGTAGAGCGGCGTTTTCGCGAACCTGCCACGGCGGTTCAACTCGCCCCCATCGGCTACGGCCCAGAGGCGCGTAGCCGCCTCGACCAAGCTGTGCTCAAAATTGTCAAGACCGGCAGCCCCGAGGCTGCGGGCGATTTAGGCAAACTGTGCCTCGAACTGGCCGCCGGGGTGGCCGACAAATCGGTACGGACTTTCTGGAAAATTGGTGCTGCTTTCTTTGAAGCCTTTGCCCATAGCCTGTTTGCCCCCGATGTGTATGCCAAGCGGGCCGCCTCGCGCGTGCTGATGCAATATGCTACCTTGGCTAAAGGCGACACCACCCTGACCGACCGGCTGGTACAAGATTTATTGTTCTTTTGTGCGCAGGCCAAACCCTCACCCGCCAACAAAACCCCAGCCCTAGAGGCCGTGCGCCAAGCCTTTGCCCTGCAACGCTTTACGCCGGTAGATTACGAAGCACGGCGTTTTGGCCGCTTTGATCCGGCAGTGTTAACCCAAGCGCGCAAACGCATTGCCACAGCCACCGAGACTTGGTCTTCTTTGGCAGGTGGCGATCGCAACAAGCTCAAACCAGCGGCAGACCAATTCAGCTTGGTATGCGACTCACTGCGTAAGCTCCACCCCAGCAGTGAGCCTTTGGCCCAAGCCCTGAGTAAGGTGATAGAAGGCACGTTGCGCTCGGGCGAACCACCTCCACCCGCCTTGGCGATGGAAGTAGCCACCTCGGTGCTGTACCTGCAAGCCGCCTTTGAAGAGCTGGACACCGCCGAAGAGCATATGGCGCAACGCGCGCGCCGACTGGCCGAACGGCTCGACCAAGTGCGTATGGGGGCCGAACCCGATCCCTTAGAGCACTGGATGGAAGACCTGTACCGCCGCGTCAGTGACCACCAAACCATGGGCAGCGTGGTCGATGAGTTACGGATTGCCTTGGGCGAAGCCGAACGGGCAATGGACCAGTTCTTCCGCAAACCTGAAGACACCAGCCCCTTGACCGGGGTGCCCAGCCAATTGTCGCAAATGCGCGGTGTGCTGTCGGTGTTGGGTTTGGATCAGGCCTCGTTGGCCGTGGTGCGGATGCGCGACACGGTAGAGCGCCTGCTGCTCAAAGAAGTACAAACCCCTGCCGAGCGTAGCCAGAGTTTTGAAAAACTGGGCAATAGCTTAGGCGCTTTGGGCTTCCTGATCGACATGCTCAGCTACCAGCGCACCTTGGCGCGCAAGCTGTTTGTCTACGATGAAGAGCTGGGCGAATTGCGCTCCCTCATGGGCCGTGCGCGCCCCCGTGCTGAAGACGAGGTGGAAGAAGCGGTAGAAAAGATCGAAGAACGGGCCCCAGTGCCCTTACCCGAGATCGTGCCGCGCGAACCTGCTGCAACAGCAGCCGTACCACCTGTGCCCTCTGCAACCCCCAGTGCAGCCCCTGTAGCGGCTGCTGTGCCTGCGCCAGCACCGACTCTGGCCCCCGTGGTAGCACCAGCCATCCAGCCCGAGCCAGTAGCAGTGGCTCCCGTCGTGGCGGCTGCACCTGCTGCGACAGCCCCAGCCGCACCCACCACCGTAGTGCGCCCGACCGTCGATTTGGACGATGAACTGCTGGACGTTTTTCTCGAAGAAGCCAAAGAAGTGGTGGGCAATGGTCTGGCCGCCATTACCGCTTTGGAAGAAAACCCTGGCGATTTGAGCGAACAAACCACCCTGCGCCGGGCCTTCCATACGCTCAAAGGCAGCTCGCGCATGGTGGGGCTGAATGACTTTGGTGAAGCAGCTTGGTCGATGGAGCAGCTGCTTAACGCCTGGCTGGCCGAGCAAAAACCCGCACAACCCCCACTGTTACAACTGTCAGGCGATGCCCTGCGTGCTTTTGACCGTTGGGCCAATGATATTGCCCAAGGCCGTTTTGACGGCTGGCAGGTCGCGCCATTCCAAACCTCTGCCGATGCCCTGCGCTTAGAGCATAAAGTAGTGCCGCTGGATTTGTCCGGGGCCGCTACTGCAACAGCAGCGCCAGTCCCAACCCCCACCGTTTCTGCGGAGGTGGTTGCTGCTGCGCCTGTGGTGGAAGAACCTACCGCTGCACCACCCTTAGTAGCCGAGGTACCAACCCTACAAGAGCCAGCATGGCCCGATTTGTCCATCGCCATGCCCCAAGCCACAGCAGGGGCTGGGGCAGCGCCTCTGGAATGGGCCAATACCGAACCGGCAGCGCTGCAGTTCGCACCGGTTCCAGCGCCCAGCCAGCCCGAAATCGTGGCAGCAGAAATCGATTTCTCGGAGTTTGCCGCGAGCTTCGACCAAGCCAGCCCCGCACCAGCCCAGATAGCCTCTGAGGCCGAAGAACAAGCCCGCCTTGCCGCCGAAGCACGCGCGCAAGCCGAGGCCGAAGAACAAGCCCGCCTTGCAACCGAAGCACGCGCGCAAGCCGAGGCCGAAGAACAAGCCCGCCTTGAAGCCGAAGCACGCGCGCAAGCCGAGGCTGAAGAACAAGCCCGCCTTGCAACCGAAGCACGCGCGCAAGCCGAGGCCGAAGAACAAGCCCGCCTTGAAGCCGAAGC
>CAYZGT010000006.1:0-132292 GCA_964478155.1 uncultured Simplicispira sp. | reverse complement strand
CTTCGGCTTCATCAAAATTGCCGACCGCTTCACCACCGGTAGTTCCATCATGCCGCAAAAGAAGAACCCCGACGTGCCCGAGCTGGCCCGTGGCAAAACGGGCCGTGTGGTGGGCCATCTGATGGGCTTGATTACCCTGATGAAAGGCCAACCACTGGCCTACAACAAAGACAACCAAGAAGACAAAGAGCCGCTGTTTGACACCGTGGACACGCTCAAAGATACCCTGCGTATTTTTGCCGAGATGGTGGGCGGCCAAGTCAACCCCACTACCGGCCAAAAGGAAGGGGGTATTACCGTGAACGCGCCTGCAATGGAAGAGGCCACCAAAAAGGGTTATGCCACCGCCACCGATTTGGCCGACTATCTGGTGAAGAAGGGCTTGCCGTTCCGTGATGCCCACGAAACCGTAGCCCATGCCGTGAAGGCAGCCACCAGCCACGCTTGTGATTTGTCTGAGCTCCCCCTGACAGTGCTGCAAAGCTTTCACCCCTCGATTGAGAAGGATGTGTATGAGGTGTTGAGCCTGCGCGGCTCACTGAATGCACGCAACACCTTGGGCGGTACTGCACCAGTACAAGTACGCTTGCAGATTGCACGCCACCAAGCACGTTTGGGCTGATGGTTCTGCGCTGAAGGAAAAAGCCCGCTAACTAGCAATAGTTAGCGGGCTTTTTGTAATGTATTGGCGGAGAGGGAGGGATTCGAACCCTCGGTAGGGTCGCCCCTACGCCTGATTTCGAGTCAGGTACATTCGACCACTCTGCCACCTCTCCTGTGTGCCGAAGCCGACATTGTAGCAGCAGTTTTTAGCCCCCAGCAGCGGGCAGCACCCGCACGCGCTGGTTGGGTGCCTCGCCGAACATTTCGGGGGCATACAGGGCCTCTACCCGGCTAGGCGGCAGGGCAAAGTCACCCACGTTGTTCAGGCGAATGGTGTACTCCATCTTCATGCTGCCTTTGGGCAGGTATTGGTAGTAGCTGCGGAAGGCTTCAAAGCTGCGCTCTTCAAAAGCGGGCCAGCCGGAGCCGCTGCGCTTTTCATCTTGCGTGGCCAGTTCGGAGTCGCGCCCCAAGCCGCTGCCCAAAATGGTGGCCCCGCCGGGGATAGGGTCGGTGATGGCGACCCACGTCATATCGGCACTGGCCGTCACTTCGAGGCGCACGCGCAAAATATCGCCCCGGGTGTATTCACCAGCGGGCAAGTGCGGGTTGGCTTGCTCTAGTGGGGTGACGGTTTTTTGCAGGCTGTAACCGGCGGCAAATGGCGCTTTGCGTTGCAGGGCCGCGACCGATTGCACCGTCAGCCACGGCTTGCCACTGCCTTGGTGCGTCACGGCCAGCGGTGCTTTATCCTCGGGTTTGGCCCAAGGCAGAAACATGGTGTTGCCACGCAACATGCCCGGCGCTGCTGGCGCACCAAACCAAGTGCTTTGGTGGGCCGCGCCACTGGCATCGGTGGGCTGGATGCGCTCTACCTTGGCCCAATCGACTTGGGCGCTTTGGCTACCCAGCGTGGCACGGGTGGTACCCGCTACCGGCGTGGCCTCAAATTTTTGCGAGAAGCGCTCCAACGCCAAGCCACCCCACAGGTTGGCCGTGGTGGTGTGCCAAGCGCCATTTTGTTGGCGCTGGATAAAGCCATTGGCCAAACGGCCCATGTCGTCTTTCCAACTTGGCTCTTCCATCACCGTCAGCAACAAGCGCGCGGTGTTGGCATCGCCGTTTTGCATCAGCCACCACCAATAGTCGTCTTGTTCGGTACTGAACAGCAGCTTGGTACCTTGGTAGCTCAGACGGGCGCGCAAAATTTGCATCGCCTCTTGCAGGCGTGGTTCGCGCTCGGGCACGGTTTGCAGACGTTGCAGTACGTTGATCCAATCAATCACGGCATGGGTGGGCCACTGGTTGGGCGCGATGGTGATGCTGGTCAGCATTTTGGGGCTGGCCTTGCCGTAGCGCGATAGGGCCTCGATAGCGGCCAGTTTACGCATGTCCAAGTCTTTGCGCGGGCTCCAAAAGCCGCGCTCAATCCGGCCTTCGACAAATGCGATCAGACCACGCTCTAGCGGTGCGCGGGCCTCGTCCGGCAAAGCAAAGGCCGGGTACAGGCGGCTGGCTTCGTGGCTGGCCGCCAGTAAGTAGGCCGTCAGGACATCGCTGCCGTGGTTGGCCTCGCTGCTGTGGGGCGGAAAATAGTTGGCCAGTCCATCAGCGTCCAGATAGGTGGGTAGCTGGGCGACCACGGTTTGCCAGAGTTTGGCATCGCGCAGGCCAATCGCTTTGCTGGTCTTTTGCTCTAAGCAGGCAAACGGGTAGTTGGCCCACCAATCGCGCACGCCCGGCAGCCCCTCGGCCAGCTTGGGTTGCAGCGCCAGCTTGAGGCCACCGCGTCCGGGCAAGGCTTGCGCTGGTGGACTGGCGGGCAAGTTGTAGCTGCCATCCACTTGCACCAAGGTGGCTTGCTGTACCGACAAGGGCACCGCAGGCACGATGCGCTGCTGGATTTTGAGGGCATCGCGGGCGTTGCTGTGGCGGTCTTTGGCCTCAATTTCCCACAGCAAGGACTGCAGGCGCGTTTGGCCCAAGGGGGCTGGGGCCTGCACATCCCAAGCTACTTCGCGGGCTGCGCCTGCGGCAATCTCTACCGTCTGGGGTTTTAGGTCGATGAGGGTGGCACGCGGTGTCACTTCTACCAGCATGGCGGCTTTGGTGGTGTTGCGCAGAGTGATTTGGGCGCGGAATTGATCCTCCTCGCGCACCAAGGGCGGCAGCCCGCTGATGATTTGCAAATCTTGCGTTGCCCGGATGCTGGTGCTGCCGGTACCAAACAAGCCGGTAGCGGCATCGGCCACCGCCACAATTTTGAAGCTGGTCAGGGCATCGTTGAGTGGCACGGTGATTTTGGCTTGGCCGTTGGCATCGAGTTGCACTGCTGGATTCCACAGCAGCAGGGTATCGAGCAACTCGCGCGTCGGGTTACGGCCTCCACCGCCACCCGCAGGCACGGCTTTGCGCCCATAGTGGCGGCGGCCAATGATTTCCATGTGTGCAGTGGAAGTGGCTACACCCCAACTGCGCCGTTGCAACATCGCTTCGAGCAAGTTCCAACTCTGGTTCGGCATCAGCTCTAGCAGGGCCTGATCGACCGCGGCCAGTGCCACCTCGGCATGGGCGGCGGGCTGGCCGTTGGGCAGTTTGGCACTGATGGTGATTTGCGCTTTGCCACGCACGGGGTAGCTGTCTTTGTCGGCAGTCACTTTGACATCCAGTTGGTGGGCCTTGGTGCCCACTTTGATTTCTGCCACGCCCAAACGGAAGGCCGGTTTGCTCAAATCGACCAAGGCAGTGGGGGCCACGTATTCACGCCCCTCGTACCAGAAGGCTGTCCACCACTCGCGCGGGGCTTTGTAGCCCCAGCTAAAAAAGCTGTACCACGGCACTTCTCGCAGGCGGCCACGCAGCGCCAGCACGCTCACATAGACATTCGGCCCCCAGTTTTCTTCAATTTTGAGGCTCACAGTCGGGTCTTGGCCGTTGAGCTCAACCACTTGGGTGTGCAAAATGCCTTCGCGCTCTACGCTCACCAAAGCGGTGGCAAAACGAAATGGCATACGCACCTGAAAGCGGGCTGTCTCACCGGCTTGGTAGCTTTTCTTTTCTGGCAGCAGGTCGATGCGGTCGTGGTTCTCGCCACCAAACCAGAGTTCGCCTTGGCGCGTTACCCACATGGAGGCGGCCGCATCAAAAGTATTGCCGTCTTTATCGCGTGCCGTGGCAATCAGCTCCACTTCTCCGGCCTCGGCCAAAGGGGTTTGGCACAGCAGCAAGCCACGGGCATCGCTTTTACCAGTGCAAACGGTGCCCAAATCTTTGGTGCTGGTTTGGTTGTCGTAGCTGTAGAAACCACCCACCATACGCTTGCGGCTGGTGGTGGTGATGCGGGCCATGGCTTGCACTTGCAGGGGCACATCGGCCAAAGGCTTGCCTTCTGGGCTCAGCGCTAAGACTTGAAACTGGGCTTTTTGCCGCACCGAGACCCAACCCTCGGTTTTGATACCAGCTACCACGGCAGCGGGCCAGAGGGTGCTGTGGCTGCGCAGGGTTTGCACTTCGCCATTCGGATCGGCATAGCTGGCTTCGAGCAACAGGTCTTGTGCTTGGGCCGAGCGCGGCAGGTTGTCTAAGGTGATTTGGCCTGCGCCTTGGCGGTTCAGCGTCAGGGGCAGCTTATCGGCCACGATGCGGCTTTCTGGGCTGGCGCTGTCTTCTTCGTGGGCACTGCTGCTTTGGCGCTGGCGCGGTGCGCGGAAGCTAAAGCCTTCGTAATCGGCAAACTCGAGGTTTTTGCGCCGCACCTGGGCCGAGACGCGCACCGGCAAGTTGGCAGCGCCGCCGCCTGCGACATAGTTGATTTGCACCTCGGTCGGCACCGAGCGCACGTTCACCAGTGGTTTTTTCTCTGCCGGGGCAATACGGCCCTCGAACACGGGCAGGCGGAATTCTTCTACCCGAAACTCGCCCGAGTTGAAACTTTGCTCGTCTGCCTGGCTGTTGCGCAACTCGACGTAATACAAGCCTAACTTGGCTGCCGGTGGAATGGCAAAGCTGCTGTGGGCACTGCGGCCCCCGGTGGCGGTTTTGCGCCAAGCCAGTGGCTGCTGGAACTGTTGGCCGCTGCCACTGTGCGTAATCACCAAGGTGTCGGGTAACTGGCTGGGCAGGCCAAAGCCTTGGCTGGTTTCGGTACGAATCAGGTGCTTCATGGACAACGTTTCGCCAGCACGCAGCAAGGTGCGGTCAAAAACGGTGTGGGCACGTTCGTCGGGTTGGGCGCTGCTGCTGGTGGGCAGGTCAAAGCGCCACGGTTCGATGCCGCGCTGCCATTCGCTCCAAGTAAAGGCCATGTCTTGCACCCCATCGGCCCCTTGGCTGCGCGCACTGACAAAATAGCCCGAGGCATCGCCATAGTCGTTGGAACAACTGGGCGCTTCGGGCTGGAGCTGGTCAAAACTGGCACGCCCTTGGGCATCGGTAGTAGCGCTGGCCAGCAACTTGCCGTGGCAGTCAGACACCTGCACCTTGGCATGGGCAACCGCCTTGCCTTTGTCCAGCGTCGTCACCCAGGCCAAAGCATTTTCGCGCCCGAGCTTGAAATGCACCGCCAAATTGGTCACCAGCGCCGAGGTACGCACGATCATGGTGCGGTTGGCTCCGTGGCGCTCATCCAGCAGAGAAGCTCCCAAGCGCGGCGAGGCAATCTCCACCACATGAAAGCCCGGCGTGAGCGGAATGCCCACCACCTCAAACGGGCGCGGGTCGTTGTTGGCAGGTTTGGGCAAGTCCAAGGTTTTTACCCCGGTTTGCCCAGCCAACAAAGACAGCATGCGCGATTGCACATAGCCTTGGTCATCGGGGTTGATGACTTTGGGCAACACGCCTTTCACATCTTGGCGTGCTTGGCTGCGCTCGACCATAAAACGGTCGTAATGTTGCACCTTGCGATACCAGCGAATGATGTCGGCATCACTGCCCGGTTGCAAGGTGCTGACTTTGCCTTGCGCATCACTAGTGGACAAACCTTGCAGGCGCAGGTCGGCCTCTACATTGCGCAAAGTGACGGGCAACAAGGCCGGGCCTTTTGGGCCTTCGGCAAAGCGCTCCACAATGCCAAACGGCGCAGCAGCAAACTTGGCCAGCGGTGGTCGGCCAGCGGTGGCCACCTGCAGCGGAAAGCTGGCAGCATTCACCAAAGAGCGCCCAGCGGCATCGACAAAATGCTTGGGCAACTCGATGGCAAAGCGGGTTTCTTCGGCCAACGGCGGCGCAAACTGGATTTGCTCAACCAGCTCATCTTCGCTGGCTTGGGGCGCTAAGCTCTCATCTTTGGATTTGAGTCGAATCGCTGCGGCCAACTTGGCAGGTACGGGTGCATTGAACGACAGCACCATGGGCCGAATCGGCAGACAGGCCGCTTGGGCATTTTCACGCTCGCAATGGAATTCGGCTTGGAACGGTGCGCGCACGGTAAAGCCAAAGCGTTTCTCGACCCGATTGGCAATACCACTGGGGGTACTGACCCCTTGGCCCCAGACCAATTGCACCTTGGCCGACGGCGTGAGACGGCGGTTGCAGGCCAGCGTGACCACCGAGGCCGCATCGTAGGAGCGCAGGCCGTGGGCATCGAGCAGGCTTTGGCGCTCTGCGCCATCGATCAAACGCACCGGGATGCGCTCGCCCAAACCTTCAGCCGTACACCACACATTCGCTTGGACGCTGGTCGGGGTGGCAGGGCCATTGAGTTGCAGAATGAAGAACTGTTCTTCATCAATCGGCTGCCAACTGGAGGGCCAGACTTGCTGCACAAACGGGCCGCCGGTGTTGAACTGGTAGCTGCTGTTACCACCCAAGCCACCTCCGCTGGCAGACTGAAAACCGGGCTTGGCTTGCACCGTGCAGCGCAGGCCGGGCGGCAAGTCGCGGGCAAAATCAAATACCCATTCGCGCTCGCTCGTCCAACGGCCCGTGCCTTGGCTGGCTTGGGCATCGCTGCAACGCACTTCCAGTGGGGCCGGGGCTTGCGGGTCGCCAAAGCGCACGGCCGCCCCATCAAACTTAGCCACCACTTGGCGCACGCGCGCTACTTCACCTTGGGGGGAGAGGCTGGTCACTTGCAGCGCCTGTGCGCCCAAGGCTGTACACAGCAGGCTGGCCGCCAGCAGAAATTTTGTGGAGATCACAACGATACCCTCATGCTTGAAATAGCCCACCAGCGGTGAACTTTTCAAGCATGGTAGCAGCGGCGCTATCGGGCAGCGTGCGGCAAGCTAGCGCACCGAACAGCTGCTTACAAATTGCCGTAGCTGTGCAAACCCGACAAGAACATATTCACGCCCAAAAAGGCAAAGGTGGTCACCGCCAAGCCGACCAAGGCCCACCACGCCGACACGGTGCCGCGCAGCCCCTTCATGAGGCGCATGTGCAACCAAGCGGCGTAGTTCAACCAGACAATCAAAGCCCAAGTCTCTTTCGGGTCCCAGCTCCAGTAGCCGCCCCAGGCCTCGGCCGCCCACAAGGCACCCAACACGGTGGCAATGGTAAAAAAGGCAAAACCCACGGCAATCGATTTGTACATCACATCATCGAGCAGTTCTAGGGCGGGCAACTTGGCAGCAATGCGTTGGCGGCCCAACAAGATACCGGCCACCATCAACGCTGAAATACCAAAATACACCATCCAATAGCTGCTGCCGTTTTGCGCGGCATTGCTGCGGAACACCACGGGCTCAAAGCACAACACCACGCCCAGCAACCACAGTGGGGCCAGTTTGTACCAACGGGTCTCCCCAGCGGATTGCTTAATCAGGTAGGCAAAAGCCACCATCGCTGCCAAGGCAAAAGTACCGTAGCCAATAAAGTTGGCCGGTACGTGCAGCTTCATCCACCAGCTTTTCAGGGCAGGCACCAAAGGCTGGATTTCGTGCGCCTCGCGCACCACGGTGTACCAGAGCAAAAAGCCCACCGCCGCGCTGACCACCAGCATGACAAAAGCGCCCAGCGCGCGGGTGTTGTATTGCTCTTCGTAGTACAGGTAGAACAGTGCTGTCATCCAGCAGAACATGACAAACACTTCGTACAGGTTACTGACCGGGATATGGCCCACATCTGGCCCTACCAAGTAGCTCTCGTACCAGCGCACCAGCGTACCAATCAAGGCCATCAGCACGGCGGCCCAGACCAAGCGTGAGCCGAGCAAAGACATGGTGCTGCCTTCGCCTTTGGCAAACATGCTGATCCAATAAAACAGGGTGCTCATAAAGAACAACATGCTCATCCACAAGATGGCCGATTGGCTGGACAAAAAGTATTTGAGCCAGAACACCGTATCGGCGCGCGCCAAACTACCAGCATCGCCTTGTTGGTACAAACCAATAGCCAGCAAGGCGAAAGCGGCGGCCGCCAGCATCAGGGCACGCAAGGGCCGCCAAAACCAGCCCAGCCAAATCGTGGCGGGTATGCTGCCTAGCAGGATGCCCTTTTCGTAGCCATCCATGTAGTTGGCATAGCGTTGCAGGGCAAACAGGCCGCCCACCAGCACCAGAGCGGCAAAAATCCAATCCAAGGCATTGCGCCGTGAGAAGAAGCTCTCGTTCAGGGTGATAGTAGCGTTGGTCGTTGTGGTCGCCGTATTCATTCTTTGGCTCCTGCGGGGGCTACCCCGATGAGTTTTTCGGTCAGTTGGGCAAATTCGCGGTCGGCATCCATGGTCTTGCGATTGCTGGACAGGGCCATCGTGGCTTGGCTGCCGCCCTCGCGCGGGGCCAACCAAATCCACAGGCGGCGCTCACGCACATAAAGCATGGCAAACACGCCCAAAATCAGCAAAGCACACCCCAAATAGACAATGTTTTTGCCCGGTGCGCGCGCTACTTGGAACACACTGGCCTGCACTTGCGTGAAATCTTTCAGTTGGAACACCAAGGGCGCAGGGTAGATCTGCACATCGCTCAGGGCCAAGACCGATTGGGTCATAAAGCCTTGGGTAGCATCGCTCGGGGGCAAGGGTGGCAGGCCCGCGCGCTCTTGCGCCAGTTGCGCCAATTCAAACAGTGTGCCGTTGAGGATACGAATCAACACTTCACTGGCCTTGCTGCGCTCGGACTCGGGCACATTGGCTTCGATAAATTCGGACAATGCAGGCAGCCCCCCCACAGGTTTGCCGGGCTGGCCGGTGTTCTCGGCCCCTGCAAACAAGCCCAGCGCCCGACTGGCCGATTGGCGCAATTGATCGAGCACGTCAGTGCGTGAGGCATCGACCGCTTGGCTGGCATAGCGGCGCACCGCCTCATCGCGCAGGGCCGGATCATTCAGGGCGGCACGCAGGCGAATGAAGCCCTCCATGCTGCCTTGGGCATCGGCAGGCAAGCGCAGGTAGCGCAATGGATCGGCTGGGGTTTCGCGCACGCCCAGCAAGAACATGGGCGTGCCGCCTTCTTCCAACACAATCGGCTGCATGTAGTTGTGGTACTCACGCGCCTGACCAGCGGCATCGCGCAGTTTGTAACCAATGCTAGGGCCAACATTGCGCAACTCTTTGCGCGTGACGGTTTTGTTGGCGGCCCCCAGCCGCGCATCAATCGATTGGCGCAAGTCCACCTTGCGCACATCGGCACCGGAATTGAGGCCCTCGTTGCCAAAATTTTCAATGTTGAAGATGCGCAGGGCGGTAAATTCCAAGGTAAGCGGGTCGCCACCGCTGGCCTTGACCAGTTGTGAAGTACCACCAATCGTGCCTTGCACTTCAAAACGCTGACCACCAGGGGTCAGTGGCAGGGCCTGCAAGGTGACGGCAGAACCACCATCGTCAAAGCTGGATTGGTAAATCTCGATGCCCTTGTAACTGGCCGGATGGTTCACCTCAACGCGCGCTGGAGTAGCTGTGCCTGTAGCCTTGTCGTGGATGATGATGTCGCTGGCAAACAGCTTGGGCATGCCAGTGGAGTAATGCTCGACAATAAATTTTTTCAGTTCAATGGCAAAAGGCAGCTCTTGCAGCAAGATGCCATCGGATTGGGCCAAGATGGCTGTATCGGCCTGCGTGCCCTCGGCCACCAGCAAATTGCCCCTGAAGGTGGGGTTGCGCTCGCTCAGGCGGTGCTGCTGTGGCACGGCAGAGATTAAACCGCCCCCGGTATAAGGCTGCTTGCCGCCCCACCACATTTGTGCCCGCACCATCAAATCACCATCCAGCAGGCCACCAATACACACCAGCACAATCGCGCTGTGCGCGGCAATGTAGCCTAGCTTATTGGCCGCACCGGCTTTGGCGGCCACCATCCAGCCCGTGCCGGGGCCCGCAGGGGTGTCACGCTGTTGTAGTTTCACCTTCCAGCCACCACCGGCCAACATTTGGCCGATACGTTGGGCCTCACTGGCACTGTCACCCGTCAAGCTGGCTTGCGCTTTGTGGTGAAACGCGGCCAGATTTTTTTCGCGGATGTTTTCTTTGTAGGTTTTCAGGTCGGCCAAAATTTTGGGCGTGCTGCGTGCAATGCACAGCGAGGTACTCAGCACCAAAAACGCCAAAATCAGCAAAAACCACCAAGCACTGTAAACGGCATTGAGCTTGAGCGCCAAAAACAGCTCGGCCCAAAACGGCCCAAACTGGTTGACGTAGTTGACCACTGGCTCGTGCTGCTTCAACACGGTACCAATCACCGAGGCAATGCAAATAACCGTCAACAAAGCGATGGCAAAGCGCATCGAGGCCAGCAATTCCATGCTGGAGCGCAGGGCCTGTGCGCCAGCGCGAGGACGAACGCCGGGTGAAGAATCAGACATGAACGAAATGATAGGGGGCAAAGATAAAACGGGCGAACCACCTAAAAGATGGCCCGCCCGTTTTGGGGTTTGTTGGTGGCGCTTGGTTCCGTACGCCAGCGCTTAATATCAGCGTAGGCCAGCGATGTAATCGGACACAGCCTTGATTTCGCGGTCGTTCAGTTTGGCGGCCACGCCCGTCATTTGGGCGCTGTTGGTGCGCACGCCATCGCGGAACTGCACCAGCTGTGCAGCGGTGTATTCGGCATGTTGGCCGGCCAGACGGGGGTATTGCGACGGAATACCAGCACCATTGGGGCTGTGGCAAGCAGCGCAAGCAGCAATGTTGCGGTCGGCAATGCCACCGCGGTAAATACGCTCGCCCAATGTGACCAAGGCTTTGTCTTTGGCAAAACCTTGGGCGGCTTGCTTGGTAGCCAGCCAAGCAGAAATATTACGCATATCGTCTTCGGTCAGGGTAGCAACCATGCCCGACATGATGGCGTTGGCCCGCTTGCCCGATTTGAACTCGTGCAACTGCTTGTTCAGGTATTCAGGGTGCTGCTGGGCCAATTTGGGGTTGGCACCAATAGTGGAATTGCCATCGGCAGCATGACAGGCAGCGCAGACCGCAGCATAGCTGGCCTCGCCTTTGGCCAGATCAGGTTTGGCCGGGCCGGCAGCAAAAGCCGGGAACGCGGTAGCTGCCAGCGCGGCAGCCGTGAGCAAGGAGGCGAGCAACTTCATAGTATCGAGGGTCTTGTTGGTGGTGGCGCAAAACTGGCCGATTCTACAATGCCGTTCTTACCGCCGGATTTGATTCAATGACACCTTCTGTTTCTGCGCCCGTTGTTGGCACCCCCGCACCCGCTATCGATGGCCGTTTGGCCTTAGGCTGGATGCACACGGCGCGCTTTTTAACCACTGCCGCCCAGCTTAATCAGCTGCCAGTGGTCGATGTGCCAGAAATTGCCTTTGTGGGCCGCTCTAACGCCGGTAAATCCACTTGCATCAACACCCTGACGCAACAAAAGCAACTGGCTTTTGCCTCGAAAAAACCGGGGCGTACCCAGCATATCAATTTGTTCAGCTTGGGTCGCCAAGGGCTGCAAGATGCGGTGTTGGCCGACTTGCCCGGTTATGGCTACGCAGCCGTGTCGCGCTCCGACAAAATGCGTTGGCAGCAGGTGATGGTCAATTATTTGATGCAACGCCCCAGCCTGACCGGCATTGTGTTGCTGTGTGATCCGCGTTTGGGCCTGACCGAACTGGATGAGGCCCTGCTAGAGGTCGTGCGCCCACGGGTAGAAGAGGGCCTGAAATTTTTGGTGCTGCTGACCAAGGCCGATAAGCTCACGCGCGCCGAACAGGCCAAGGCGCTCTCGATTGCACGCTTGCAAACCGGCGGCGGTGAAGTACAAATGTTTTCTGCCCTGAAAAAACAAGGGGTAGAAGAGGCTGCGCTGCGCCTGTGGCACTGGGCACACCCGGCCACAGACAATGCAGTGGTGGGCACTGCAGACGCGCTTGCCAACGCTGCGCCAGAAAATTAAGATTTTCCGGCAGCCCGCATCGACTCCGGCTCCAGTTGGAGTATGTCCACCCTGGGCACCACCCCCAGCCGTGCTGGCAGCCCGATGGTGCCGATCCCCGTGGTGACAAACAAACGTCCGGCCAAGGTGTGGTAAGTGCCCGCATACCAGCCATAGGCACTGATGCTGGGGAGCACCCACTGCTGGGTAATCCACGGTAATTGAATTTGCCCCCCGTGGGTGTGCCCACTGACGATCAGCGTCGCCGCATCTGCAGGCAACAACGCAGCCGTATCGGGCTGGTGGGCCAAGACCAGCCGAGGCGCTGCGGTGGGCTCGCGTGGCAGCCAACGGCCTATTTGCGCGCGTGGGTTTTCACCCCACAGATCACCCAAGCCCATGATGTCCCAGCCTTTGAAGTGGAGCTTTTGCTCATCGAGTAACTGCACGCCATGCTGCTGTAAGGCAGCGCGCAATGCTATTGTCAGCGGCGGGCCGGGGGATTGGGTATCGTGGTTGCCCAACACCGCCCAAACCGGGTGGCGCACACGCGCTAAGGGGGCCAAAGTGGCCGTTAAATCCAGCGGTGGGTCGTAAGTCCAATCACCAGCCACCACCACGGCATCCACCTCTTGGGCGTTGAGCACATCGACCAAACGCTCCAATTGCCAAGTACGGACAAACAAACCCAGATGCAAATCGGCCACCAGTGCCAAACGCAAAGGCGGGTGACCTGCGGGCAATGCCAACCGGTGGGTGTGCTGCACCAGTAAACGCGGCTCGACCAAAGCGCCCCAAACGGCCACCATCAAGCCTAGCGCCCCCAGCCCATGCCAGCAACGCTGGCGGGTAGGCCCAGCACGCAAGCCCAACAGTGCTGCCAGCAACCAAGGCAACAAGGCCCAAGCGGCCCAAAAAAGCCAAAGCTTGAACCAGACCAGCACCGCCCGTCCAGCTTCTATCCAGCGCCCTTGCATGTCCCAATAGGCCAATACGGCAGCCAAGAGGCACCAAAGGCCGCCCAAACCATAAAAAAATCGCATCGTTTACGCCTTGAAATAGGGTTGGGGTTAGATCCTTGACATGTCACCCCAAGGCTCCTGCCCAGAGGATACGTTGTCTTCGCAAGCCCACCCCTTCCGCGATACAATCCCAAGCCATGTTTGTCGCCGCCCGTTCGTTCTCGTTGAACAATGCCTTTGCCACCCTCGCTGGTGGGGCTGTGCGCGCAACCATCACCAAAACCACGACCATTAAGGGCTGATCCAGCTCCGGTATCGTCGTGCGCCCCTCCCTGGCCAGACGAGCCGGGCAGTCAATCAGCCCCTACCGGGTGGTACTGTTTTTCAACATAGAAGGGGCTTCACATGAGCAAAGTAGTAGGTTTGGTCGGCTGGCGCGGTATGGTCGGCTCGGTGTTGATGGATCGTATGCAGGCCGAAGGCGACTTTGACCTGATCGACCCGATCTTTTTCTCCACCTCCAACGCTGGCGGCCAAGCACCCGCACAAGCCAAGGCGCACAACACCCTGCAAGATGCCAACGACATCGCTGCGCTGGCTAAGTGCGACATCATCATCACCTGCCAAGGTGGCGACTACACCAAAGAAGTGTTTCCCAAGCTGCGCGCCTCGGGCTGGCAAGGCCACTGGATCGATGCAGCTTCGTCACTGCGCATGGAGCAAGATGCCGTCATCATCTTGGATCCCGTCAATGACAATGTGATCCAGAAAGCGCTGGCCAACGGTGGCAAGAACTGGATTGGCGGCAACTGCACCAACTCCATTTTGCTGATGGGTTTGGGTGGCCTGTTCAAGGCCGATTTGGTCGAGTGGGTCAGCTCCATGACCTACCAAGCTGCCTCGGGTGCGGGTGCCAACAACATGCGTGAGTTGCTCAAGGGCATGGGTGTGGTGCATGCAGCCGTGGCCGATGAGCTGGCTACGCCCTCGTCCGCCATTTTGGACATCGACCGCAAAGTGGCCAAAACCATCCGCGAAGATGTGCCGACCGAGTTCTTTGGCGCACCTTTGGCCGGTGGCCTGATTCCGTGGATTGATGTGCAACTGCCCAACGGCCAATCCAAAGAAGAATGGAAGGGCCAAGCCGAAGTGAACAAGATTTTGGGCACCGAGCAAACCATCCCGGTCGATGGTCTGTGCGTGCGCATCGGTGCCATGCGCTGCCACAGCCTGGCCCTGACACTGAAACTGAAAAAAGACCTGCCCTTGGCCGAAATCGAAGCCCTCATCCAAAGCGGCAACCCGTGGGTCAAGTGGGTGCCCAATGACCGCGCCATCACCGTGAAAGAACTGACCCCCGCCTCCATCACCGGCGGTTTGCAAGTGGGCGTGGGCCGGGTGCGTAAGCTGAACATGGGGCCAGAGTACCTGTCGGCGTTCGTGATTGGTGACCAACTGCTGTGGGGCGCTGCCGAGCCACTGCGCCGCATGCTGCGCATTTTGTTGGCCGCCTGATAGCACCAAAAAACCGGGTGTTGCCTTCGGAAACACCCGGTTACGTCCCGTTGTCAGGGGACAACACACCAAGGGCTGCTGGGCATAATTCATTGCCCCAGACCAACGCAAAGCGCTGCTTTTCTTGTCAGTCCAAGGCATTGCTGCTATGGTGTTTTGCTACGTCTCCAAGCCGGAGCAAGCGCCGGGGTTCTTGTCTGCAGGCCGCTTGACCGGGCCTTTTTTTTCTTATCAGTTGATAGCAACCATGCATCGTTGGAAATACTCTGCGCTGGCAGGAGCGGTCGTGGCGACCCTTGGCCTGTACGCCGCTGACGCTTCGGCACTGGCCCTCGGACAAATCACGGTGCAGTCTGCTCTGGGCGAGCCTTTGCGCGCCGAGATCGAGCTGCCCCAGATCAGTGCTGCCGAAGCCGACACCTTGCGTGTCAGTCCTGCCGCCCCGGAAATTTTCCGCAGCCAAGGGATGGAATACTCCCCGGTCATTCCGCAAATGCGCGTGCGACTAGACCGGCGTGCCAATGGTCGCATGGTGCTGCAGATTGCCAGCGATAAGCCTGTCAATGATCCCTTCCTAGACCTGGTGATTGATGCCTCTTGGGGTACTGGACGCATCACGCGCAGTTACACCATGCTGTTCGATCCGCCAGCCTTGCGCCGCCCGCCTGTGGCCTTGGCAGCGGCTCCACAAATCACCCCCGCACCGACACCCGTGCCCGCAGCAGCGCCTGCTCCCGCCCCAGCGCCGGTAGCAGCCACGCCAGTGCAGCCTATTCAAGACCAAGCGGCAGCCAGCCCCGAAACAGCCGCTACACCTGCGCCTGCACCCGCGGCCCCGGCCGCCATGCCCCCGGCACCCGCCACACGCACCGTGGCGGCCAAACCCAGCCCAGTGGCTGCACCCGCAGAACCAGCCCCGGTACAAAGCGTACAAGTGCGGCCAGGTGATACCGCAGGCCGTATTGCTGAAAACCGCCGTGCCAGCGGTGTCTCGCTCGACCAAATGTTGGTCGCTTTGCTGCGTGCCAACCCAGAAGCCTTTAGCGGTGGCAACGTGCACCGCCTCAAGGCCGGTGCGGTGCTGGAAGTGCCCAACGCCGAACAAGCCCAAGCTGTACCTGTGGCGCAAGCGCGCCAAATCATGGCGGCACAAAGCCGAGACTTCAATGAATTCCGCCGTCGCTTGGCCGCCACGGCCCCAGCTGTTCAGGTGGAAGCCGCTGACCGCTCGGCCAAGGGTACGGTGCAAACGCGCGTCGAAGACAAACGCCCCACTAGCGGCGCCCCGGATAAGCTCACCCTGTCCAAGGGAGCCATGAGCGGACAAAAAGCCAGCGCAGAAGAGCAACTGGCACAAAACAAGCAAAAGAGCGAAGCCAGCAACCGCGCACAAGAACTGGCGAAAAACATTGAAGACCTGAACAAGCTCAATGCCAATGTGACTGCGCCAGTCTTGGCTCCTAAGCCAGCACCGGCCCCAGCGCCTGTTCCCGCACCGGCCCCTACGCCAGCACCTACCCCTGCACCAGCACCGGCTCCCACACCAGCCCCAGAGCCTGCCCCTGCCCCGGCTCCAGAGCCACCCGCATCGGATGCTCCTGCCACTGCACCCGCCCCAGCCCCAGTGCTGGCAACAGAACAAGCGCCTACGCCACCGGAACCAACGCCCGCTCCAGCGCCTGCGCCCACCCCGGCTCCAGCCGCCGAAGAGCCCAGCTTTGTCAGCGGCTTGCTAGAAGACCCGATGCTGCCCTTGGCAGGTGGTGGTTTGCTGGCCGTGTTGGCCGGTTATGCGGGCTACATGGTCTACCGTCGGCGCAAAGCCAAAGAATCGGTCGATAGCTCGTTCAGTGAAAGCCGCCTGCCTACCGACTCCATCTTTAACACCAGCGGTGGTCAGCAAGTCGATACCAGCAACGCAGCAGAGTCCACTACCGGCTCCTCTTCCATGTCCTATGGTTCCAGCCAGTTGGATCCGGGCGGAGATGTAGACCCGGTGGCCGAGGCCGATGTCTATCTGGCCTATGGCCGCGATTTACAGGCCGAAGAAATCCTGAAAGAAGCGCTGCGCCACACCCCCGAGCGGGTCGCGATCCACACCAAACTGGGCGAAATCTACGCCAAACGCCAAGACCGCAAGGGACTGGAGGCCGTGGCTGCCGAGGTGTACAAGCTGACCCAAGGACAAGGCCCCGATTGGAACCGCATGGTCGAGTTGGGACGCGAAGTCGATCCTAGCAACCCCATGTACCAACCGGGTGGCCGCCCGGCTAACGCCGGGGCAGCAGCAGCTGCTGCGGGCATCGGTGCTGCCGCCGGTGTAGCCGCGGCCAGCACCGAATTTGCCAGCACCCTGAGCGGCGATGCGGCAACTGCCACCGGCGAGCTGCCGCCTGAGTTAGATTTTGATCTCGATTTAGAGCTGCACGACACCCCGACAGAAGATGCCAACGCCGATCCCGGTGGCTTTGCAGCGGCCATCGCTTCGGCCACCGAGATGCCCGAATTGGCGATGCCGGTGCTGGATACCGGCCCCATCTCGCCACCACCACCTGCGCCCACCCCAGCCCCAGAGCAAACGCCCGAGCCCGCCCCAGACATGAGCCTGTCTTGGGATGTGCCCGATTTGCCCGTGGTACAGCCACCCCAGCCAGCGGCTGCTCCGGCCGCACTGGAGTTGCCTACGCTCGATGCACCCGCCACGCCGGTCATGGCCGATCTCGAGTTCTCGTTGGATATGCCAACAGAGCAAGCCAGCACAGAGCCCAGCGCTGCTGCTGCGCCCTTGCCTGAGTTAGAAGTCAGCACGGCTCCGGCCACCGACTCGCAACTCATGGACTTCGATTTGGGTGCCTTGTCCATCGATCCACCGGCCCCCGCGCCCGCACCAGCCGTGGATGAGGCCGTAGCCGCGCTAGAGCAAGATGGCCCGTTTGAAGGCCAGTCCGAAGACCCGCTAGAGACCAAACTGGCCTTGGCACAAGAGTTCAACGCCATTGGGGACAGTGATGGCGCACGTACCCTGATCGAAGAGGTGATTGCCGAATCTTCGGGTGCCCTCAAAGCCAAGGCGCAAGCCATGTTGTCGGAGCTGGCCTGAGTTGGTAGCCGGTATGCGTGTCGCCTTGGGGGTCAGCTACAACGGCCAAGCCTACCAAGGCTGGCAAAGCCAACCCTCGGGCCAAACGGTACAAGACCAGCTGGAGGCGGCCCTGAGCCGCTTTGCCACCCAGCCAGTGCATACCCTGTGTGCCGGTCGCACCGATGCCGGGGTACATGGGCTGATGCAGGTGGTGCATTTCGATGCCCCGGTACAGCGGCCTATGGCCTCTTGGGTGCGCGGTAGCAATGCCTTTTTACCGCCCGATATTGCCGTGCAATGGGCACAAGCCGTACCCGACAGCTTCCATGCCCGGGCCAGTGCCACGGCCCGGCGCTACGCTTATGTGTTGTTGCAATCGCCCGTACGCCCCAGCCTAGAAGCTGGGCGCGTGGGTTGGGTGTTTCAACCCCTGGATGGCGATGCCATGCGCGCAGCCGCAGACCAACTACTGGGTGAGCATGATTTCACCTCGTTTCGGGCGGCGGCTTGTCAGGCTTTGTCACCCATCAAAACCATGCGGCGCATTCACATCACCCGACGTGAGATGCCCAGCAGCGCCCACACGGGCATGGCGATTCCAGTCTGCTATTGGCGTTTCGAGTTTGAGGCCAACGCTTTTTTGCACCACATGATCCGTAACATTATGGGTTGCTTGGTGGCTGTGGGGCGTGGTAGCCGCCCCGTGGCTTGGATGGGCGAGGTGCTGCAAGCGCGCTCGCGCCAAGTCGCAGCCCCGACTTTTGCCCCTGATGGTTTGTATTTTTTGGGGCCAGTGTACGACCCGGCTTGGGGCTTGCCCGAGCGCACCCCGGCATTTGATTGGCTCCCCTGATTTGTTGGAGCGCTTGCATGAGTTTGTCTTCCTCTTCGGCGGGGCTCCGTCGCACCCGCATCAAAATTTGTGGCCTCACGCGCGAACAAGATGTCGATGCCGCCGTGGCTGCGGGCGTGGATGCCATCGGTTTTGTGCTGTACGCCCCCAGCCCACGCGCTGTGAGCGTCCAACGTGCGGCAGACCTAGCCCGGCGCTTGCCACCGTTTGTCACCCCTGTGCTGTTGTTTGTGAATGAATCGGCAGCGCAGGTACAAGCGGCTTGCGCGCACATCGGCAATGCCTTATGCCAATTTCATGGCGATGAATCGCTGCAAGATTGCTTGGCAGCCACCGGCCACGGGGCACGTCCGTTTGTGCGCGCAGCCAGAATACCCTTAGGCGCTGGGGCGGCACAGTTCGACCTCGTAAAATACGCCACTTCCTATTCCCACGCGCAGGCCATTTTGCTCGATGCCCATGTGGATGGCTACGGCGGTGGCGGCAAGGCATTCAATTGGTCACTCCTTCCTCCAAGCGTCAACGCTCACCTCGTCTTGTCTGGTGGGCTTACACCTGCAAACGTGGGCGATGGCATCCTGCAAGTACGCCCGCGTTGCCAAACGCTGGCGGTTGATGTCAGCTCTGGCGTTGAACAAGACGGCCCCGATGGCAAACCCCTGCGCGGCCTGAAAGACGCTGAAAAAATCCATTGCTTTGTGGCTGCCGTGCGTGCAGCCGATGCCCAACTTGCAAATACCTCTCATGGCTTCCTACCAGTACCCTGATGCTTCTGGCCACTTTGGCCGTTACGGCGGCAGTTTTGCCAGCGAAACCCTGACCTTTGCGCTGCAAGAACTGCGCGAGGCTTACGCCCGCTACCAGCACGACCCCGAATTTGTGGCTGAATTCAACTACGAGTTGGCCCACTTTGTCGGGCGGCCCTCGCCCGTGTACCACGCCGCCCGCACCAGCCGTGAGATGGGTGGCGCACAAATCTTCCTCAAGCGCGAAGATTTGAACCACACCGGCGCACACAAGATCAACAACGTGATCGGCCAAGCCATGCTGGCCAAACGCATGGGCAAACCCCGCATCATTGCCGAGACAGGGGCTGGGCAACACGGCGTAGCCACAGCCACCATTTGCGCCCGCTATGGCTTAGAGTGCATCATCTACATGGGGGCCGAAGACGTTAAACGCCAAAGCCCCAATGTGTTCCGCATGAAGCTGCTGGGTGCCACCGTAGTGCCAGTAGAGTCCGGCAGCAAAACCCTGAAAGATGCGCTCAACGAGGCCATGCGCGACTGGGTAGCCAATGTAGACAACACTTTCTACATCATTGGCACCGTGGCCGGGCCACACCCCTACCCGATGATGGTGCGTGACTTCCAAAGTGTGATTGGTACTGAATGCCTGACGCAAATGCCCGCCATGCTGGCGGAGCAAAAAATGGCCGCAGAGCAGCCCGATGTGGTGGTGGCCTGTGTGGGTGGTGGCAGCAATGCCATGGGTATTTTCTACCCCTATATTCCTTATGAAAAAACGCGCCTGATTGGCGTAGAAGCCGCTGGCGAGGGGCTAGACACCACCAAGCACTCGGCCTCGTTGCAAAAAGGCAGTGCAGGGGTATTGCATGGCAACCGCACCTTCATTTTGCAAGACAACAACGGCCAGATTATGGAAACGCACAGCATCAGCGCCGGGCTAGATTACCCTGGCGTGGGGCCAGAACATGCCTGGCTGCAAGAGCTGGGCCGTGCCGAATATGTAGGCATTACCGACCAAGAGGCGCTGGCCGCTTTCCATTACTTGTGCCGCACCGAAGGCATTATTCCGGCCTTAGAGTCGAGCCATGCCTTTGCCTACGCCATGAAGTTGGCTAAAACCATGCGCCCAGACCAATCCATTTTGGTCAATCTGTCGGGCCGGGGCGATAAAGACATCGGCACGGTGGCCGATTTGTCGGGAGAAGATTTTTACGACCGCCCCTCCATGCGCGGCCTGAGCGTCAAGGGCGGAGAAAGCAACAAGCCATGAGCCGTATCCAGACTACGTTTGAACAATTGCAAGCCAAGGGCCGCAAAGCCCTGATTCCTTACGTTACGGCAGGTTTTCCATTTGCCGACATCACCCCTGCGCTGATGCACGCCATGGTCGATGCTGGTGCGGATGTCATCGAACTGGGTGTGCCTTTCTCGGACCCGATGGCCGATGGCCCGGTGATTCAAAAGGCGGGCGAAAAAGCCCTGTCGATGGGCATTGGCATGGTGCAGGTATTGGGCCACGTGCGCGAGTTTCGCAAGCGCAACCGTACCACGCCCGTGGTGTTGATGGGCTACGCCAACCCGGTAGAACGCTATGACCAACTGCACGGCGAAGGTGCTTTTGTGCGTGATGCGGCGGCGGCGGGCGTGGATGGTGTGTTGATCGTCGATTACCCGCCCGAAGAGTGCGAAGCCTTTGCCGCACAACTGCGCGCCAATGGCATGGACTTGATTTTCTTGCTGGCACCCACCTCCACCCCCGAGCGCATGGCGCAGGTGGCACGGGTAGCCAGTGGCTACGTCTATTACGTGTCACTCAAGGGAGTGACAGGCTCGGCAGCACTCGACACCTCGGCCGTAGAAGCCATGCTGCCGCGCATCCGCGAGCATGTGAAAATCCCGGTCGGGGTGGGCTTTGGCATTCGTGATGCGGCCAGCGCCCAAGCCGTGGGCCGGGTGGCCGATGCGGTGGTGATTGGTACGCGCATTATCCAACTGCTCGAAAACCAGCCCTACGAAAAAGTCGTGCCCATCATCATTGACTTTATCCGTGGCATCCGCAAAGCCCTTGATGCTTGACCCAACCCCAGGAAGCAATCCATGTCTTGGCTAGAAAAACTCCTACCCTCGCGCATCCAGCCCACCAACCCGACCGAGCGCCGCCAAATGCCCGAAGGGCTGTGGATCAAGTGCCCCAGTTGCGATGCCGTGTTGTACAAAACCGATTTGGAGCACAACCAGTGTGTCTGCCCGCAATGCAGCCACCACCACCGCATTGGTGCGCGTGCCCGACTCGATGCTTTTCTAGACCCCGAAGGCCGCTATGAAATCGGTCAAGAGGTCATCCCGGTGGATGCGCTCAAGTTCAAAGACAGCCGCAAATACCCCGAGCGCCTCAAAGAAGCGTTAGACAGCACGGGCGAGACCGATGCCTTGGTGGTGTTTGGTGGCGCTGTGCAGAGCATCAATGTGGTGGTGGCCTGCTTTGAATTTGAGTTCATGGGTGGCAGCATGGGCAGCGTGGTGGGCGAGCGCTTTGTGCGCGGCGTTGAAACCGCGATTGAACAAAAAGTGCCGTTCATTTGCTTTACCGCCACCGGTGGGGCACGCATGCAAGAAGGCCTGTTGTCACTCATGCAGATGGCCAAAACCAATGCTGCCCTGACACGCTTGGCGAAAAAGGGCTTGCCCTACATCAGCGTGCTGACCGACCCGACCATGGGTGGTGTGAGTGCTGGTTTTGCCTTTGTGGGTGATTTGGTCATTGCCGAACCCAAAGCCTTGATTGGCTTTGCGGGCCCGCGCGTGATCGAATCCACCGTGCGCGTTACGCTGCCCGAAGGTTTCCAGCGTGCCGAGTTTTTGCTCGAGAAAGGGGCGGTCGATTTGATTTGTGACCGCCGCGAGTTACGTGCCACCATTGCCAACAGTTTGGCGATGTTGCAACGCTTGCCCGCCGATGCCGTGGCCTAAACCCGACTTTCTGCGCTAAAAAGCCGTTATGGGTACGGAGTCGGCCAACAACCCGGTGATAGCACAGCAGGTATTGGCCGAGCAAATTAAGGTATTGTTTCGCAACACCCCTACTACCCTGACCACCAATGTGCTACTGGCCACTGCCGTGGCTTGGATCCTGCGCGATGTGGCCGATACAGGTGCGCTTTGGATTTGGTGGGGCTGTTTGATGTTAATTGTCTTGGTGCGTTGGACTTTGGTCTTGACTTACCAGCGTCAAGAAGTGCAACCTGCGGCCACTACGCTTTGGCATCAATTGCTGACGGCAACCACTTTGTTGTCTGGCTTGGTGTGGGGCTTGGCCGGGTGGTTTTTTTTCTATCCACAGGACGCGTTGGCGCTGATTTTTGTCACCGTGGTGTTGGCGGGGCTGGCGGCGGGTGTTATTCCGGCCTATGCGTCTTGGCCGCCAGCGCAGTATTCCGCTATTCCTGTCGGGCTACCGATAGTAATACGCTACATGGTAGAGGGTGGCGGTTTTGTGGTAATCGGATTTACTTCTCTGCTCTACCTGTTCAACGTTTTGATGGGGGCGCGGCAAGTTTCGCGTGTGCTGATTCGCTCGATTCGGCTGCAACTGGAAAAAGAAGAGCTGGTACAACAACTGACAGCAGAAAAGCAACTGGCTGAACAAGCCCGCAACAAAGCCGAAGATGCTAATTTGGCCAAATCCAAGTTTTTGGCGGCTGCCAGCCACGACCTGCGCCAACCGCTGCACGCCATTGGCTTGTTTGTAGAAACGCTGCGCCACGAGCGCGACCCAGCCAGAGCGCAGCAGGTGGTGGAATACTTGGGTACCTCTACCAAAGCGCTCGAAGAATTGCTCCATGCACTGCTCGAAATCTCCAAACTAGAAGCCGGTCTGTTTACGCCACAGCGCCAAGTTTTGGCCGTACAAGACTTGTTCGATGCCCTAGAGCAAGAGTTGTGGCCCATTGCCCAAGAACGTGGCATTGCACTGCGCTTTACCACCACGCGCCTATACATTTACAGCGACCCGCAAATGCTAGCGCGGGTGTTGCGCAACCTGATTAGCAACGCTATCTACCATACCGAACAAGGGACTGTACTGGTGGGCTGCCGCCGCCAACAAGGGAGCCTGGCGTTGGCGGTGTACGACACCGGGCCGGGCATTGCCCCCGAGTACCACCATGCCATCTTTCGGGAGTTTTTTCAGCTGGGCAACCCCGAGCGTGACCAACGCAAAGGCTTGGGCTTAGGGCTGGCGATTGTGCGCGGCCTGTGCCGGGTGCTGGGGCACTCCATCCATTTGCGCTCCACCGTCGGGCGCGGTACGGCTTTTTTTGTCCGGGTGCCTTTGTTTTCTGGCCTGCAAGCCACCTTACCTACACCGACACTGGCGGGGCCGAATCCCACAGCGCTGCATTGCAACGTACTGGTGATTGACGATGAACCTGCCATCCAACAGGCCATGCACGATGCATTAACCCGCTGGGGCTGCACCACTTGGACTGCCGCCAGCGCCGCCGAGGCCGTGGCACTGTTGCAGCACCAGCCCCAACCGCCCGACTTGATACTGGCTGATTACCGCTTGCAAGGTGGCCTCACGGGCATTGAAGCCATCAGCGCGGTGCGCCAAGCCGTAGGCCAGCCGATACCGGCAGCCATCCTGACAGGTGACACGGCACCGGAGCGCCTGCGCGAGGCCAGCGCCAGCGGCTACCTGTTACTGCACAAACCGGTACCCGCAGCCAAGCTGTACGCAGCGTTGCAACAGCTGCAACAGGAAGCCAGTGAGCCGGTACTTTCAGTTGCTTGAGGCCTGCCGCCAAGGTTTGTGCAGCAACACATAGGCCAAACCACCAATCACCACCCCCCAAAAGGCCGAGCCCAAGCCCCACAGCGTCATGCCAGAAGCAGTGGCTAAAAAGGTGATGATGGAGGCTTCGCGGTGGTCAACCTCATTGATGGCATTGACCAAACTACCGGCAATCGCGCCAATCAAGGCCAAACCAGCCAACACCGCAATCAAAGTTTTGGGCAAGGCGGCAAACAGCAAAATGATGCTGCTGGCAAAACTGCCTCCAATCAAATAAAACAGCCCGTTGGCCATGCCCGCGATATAGCGCTTGTCGGCTTGCTCGTGCGCATCTTTGCCAGTACACAGGGCCGCTGTGATGGCCGCAATCACGATGTTGATGCCGCCAAAACACGCCACCACCAAAGAGGCCATACTGGTCGCCACGATGATCGGGCGGGCCGGGGTTTGGTAGCCATCCCCACGCAAAATAGCCATGCCGGGCAAATACTGCCCGGTCACACTCACCAATACCAAAGGCACGGCCAAGCTCAGGGTAGCACCCCAAGTCCATTCCGGTGTGATAAAGGTGGGTTGTGCCAAGGCCCATTGCACCCCAGACAGGCTGACCCCTTGCAACAGTACCGCCAAACCCAAACCGGCCAGCAACAAGATAATCAAGCAATAACGGGGCAACAAACGCCGAAACAGCAGGTAAATGGCAATCATCGACAGTGCCAGCACCGGGGCCGTTTTAGCGGCCTGAAAGGCCCCAACACCAAATTGGAACAAAATGCCCGCCATCATGCCGCTGGCAATGCCCTTGGGAATGCGCCGGATGATTTTGTCAAAATAACCGGACAGCCCAATCAATAAAAGTACCACGCCAGAGAGCAAATAAGCCCCCACCGCCTGCTCTAGCGTGATGGTAGGAAACAGCGTGACCAACAGGGCCGTGCCGGGGGCAGACCACGCCGTGACCACTGGCACCTTGAGCCACCAACTCAGCAGCAAGCCCGACAAGCCCGCACCCCACGAAATCGCCCAGACCCACGATGACATCATCTCGGGTGAGACTTGGGCACTTTGGCCTGCCTGGAAGAAAATAACCAGCGGGCCAGAATAAGAAATGATCACCGCCAGCAAGCCAGCGGTAAAAGCAGAGATAGAAAAATCTTGGCGTAAGCTCACTTGATCCGTCCTGTGACCGGATAAATACACCGGCAAGAAGCAAAGACAAAACCCCCAACCGCTGCACGGATGGGGGTGAGAATGCAAAGCCCAAGTGCCGTTGGGCTAGGGCCAGTTAACTGGCTGTGGCAGGCACAGCGGTGAGCGTGCCGTGGGGCTGGCGGCTCTCCCGGATGCTAAACACCACCATCGCCACCATCGCAATCGCGCCCGGAATGGCAAAGGCAATAAAGTTCAGTTGCAATGGCAATTGGGCTGTCATGAGCGCACCGCCCAACAGGGGGCCAACAATGGCACCATTGCGGCCAATGCCCGAAGCCCAACCCAAGCCGGTCGAACGAATCGACATGCCATAGTATTGCGCGGTGCCAGCGTACAACAGAATTTGCGTGCCAATGGTGGTAGCGCCCGCAATAAAAATCAGGAAGTACAGCACTGGGGTGGAGCTCTTAAAGCCTAGCAAGCTGATAGAGACAGCCGCGGCCAAGAAAAAGCCCACCATCACTTTGCTCAGGTTAAAGCGGTCGCCCAGCCAGCCACCCAAAATAGCACCGGCCATACCGCCGAAGTTGAGCGCCAGCATAAAGCTCAGGCTAGAACCGAGGCTGTAACCAGCATTGGCCATCAGCTTGGGCAACCAAGAGCCCAGCGCGTACACCATCAACAGGCAGCAGAAGAAAGCCAGCCACAGGCACAGCGTACCGAGCAAGCGGCCTTCGCGGAACAATTCGAGCACCGAGGCCGCTTTATCACCCTTGTTGCCACTACCGGCCAGCACTAATTCATCTTGGGCGGTAAAAGTGCGGCTGGGTTCCATGCGGCCCAACAGCTTGCGTGCTTCGTCGTGGCGGCCTTGGCGCACCAGAAAGCCGAGCGATTCAGGCAACATCAGCATGATGAAAGGCAGTGCAATCAGCGGTACGGCAGCGGCAAAGAACATGGCACGCCAGCCAAATTCGGGCAGCACATAGATACCGACACCGGCAGCCAACATACCGCCGAGCGAGTAGCCACTGAACATCACCGCCACCAGCGTGCTACGCAAGCGCTTGGGTGCATACTCGTTCATCAAGGCCACCGCATTGGGCATCAAACCGCCACAGCCCAGCCCGGCAATGAAGCGGAAGATGCCAAACTCGGTCGGGGTACGGGCAAAGCCGTTGATGATGGTGGCCACCGAGAACAAGGCAAAGCAAATCGCGATGCCCTTTTTGCGGCCAATTTTGTCGGCCAAGGGGCCAAAGAACATGGCCCCAGCCATCATGCCAAACAGGGCGTAACTGCCCAAAGCGCCCGCTTGCAGCGGGGTCAGGCCCCATTCCTTCATGACGGCGGGCAGCACCACGCCAAAAATGAACAAATCGTAGCCATCAAAAATCAGCACCAAAGCACACAGGCACATCACCATCCAGTGAAAGCCATTGAATTTGGCATGGTCGACGACGCTGTGGACATCAACTTTTTGCATGTTTGTCTCTCTTTATAAGGTTTATGCACATGAAAAAACGCGGGGCCTTGGCGCACAGCCCCGCTATCAAACGAAATCAGACCGGCCACGATCAGCCCAAGTCGCCACCACCCACCGGCAAGGTGGTGCCAGTGATGTAAGAGGCTTCGTCCGAGGCCAAGAACAAAATCGCACCCACTTGCTCATCGATGCTGCCGTAGCGCTTCATCAGGCTCGATTGCACGGTTTGGTCGATGATTTGTTGGTACCAAATCTTTTCTTGCTCGGTCTGTTCAGCCGCATTGCGCGGAATGCGCCGGGGCGGAGCTTCGGTGCCGCCCGTGGCAATGGCATTGACACGCACGCCACGTTGCGCGGTTTCAAAGGCCAAGCAAGCCGTCAGGGCGTTCACGCCGCCCTTGGCTGCGCCATAGGGCACCCGGTTGATGCTGCGCGTGGCAATGGAAGACACATTGACAATCGCCCCCTGGCCTTGCTCTAGCATGTAGGGCAGCACCGCATGGCAGCACCACAGGGTCGGGAACAAGGAGCGGCGTACTTCTGCCTCAATCTCTTCGACCCGGTAATGTTCAAACGGTTTGGCCCAAATCGTGCCGCCCACGTTGTTCACCAATACATCAATGCGACCAAAATGCGCTTGGGCTACCTGCATGGTGCGTTGGCAATCGGCGGCCTGCTCCATGTCAGCGGTGAGCACCTGCACTGCAGTTTGTGGATAGCTGCTGGCCAACTCGTCGCGCAGTTCATAGACCAACTCGGAGCGGTCTACCAACACCAGCTTGGCACCCTCGGCCGCCAAACGCAGGGCCACGCCCCGGCCTATGCCTTGGGCGGCTCCGGTCACTACGGCTACTTTGTCCTGAAAACGTAGGCTCATTACAAACTCCATCACCAAAAGGCCCACAGAGCGGGCCTGGTCAAAGGGAAAAGCACACGGTGCTTAGGCACTGGCGGAGAACTTCTCGTAATAGAAGTTGGCGGGCTGGATGCCTTGTTGGCGCATGAACTGGTTCACCGCTTCCACCATCGGCGGTGGGCCGCACAGATAGACATCCACATTGCCGTCATGCAGTTGTGCGGGCGTGATGTATTGCGTCACGTAGCCTTTTTGTGGATGTGCACTTTCGGCACTGGCCACGCAGGTGGCAAAGCTGAAATTCGGGATGCGGGCGGCAAAAGCTTGCAGCTTGTCCACATCGACCAAATCGGCATCATGGGTCACGCCATAAATCAGGTGCAAGGGATGCGGGCTGCCCCCTTGCTCGGCGATTTTTTCCAGCATGGCCGTGAACGGTGCCAAACCCGTACCACCGGCCAACAGCAACAGCGGGCGCTGGATGTCGCGCAGATAGAAGCTGCCGAGCGGGCCCGTCAGGCTGATGGCCGCACCGGGCTGGGCTTGCTGGCTCAAGTAGCTGCTCATCAAGCCACCGGGCACATTGCGAATCAAAAACGACACCGCACCGTCTTGCACCAACGAGCTGAAGGAGTAGGCGCGGGTTTGCTCGGTGCCGGGCACTTGCAAATTGACGTATTGCCCCGGCAAGAAAGCCAGTTTTTTCAGGCTCTCGCCCTCAATGGTCAGGCTGATGCTGCTGGGCGACAGCGCACGCACTTCGCGGATGTTGGCATCGTAGCGCGCCTGCTGGGTGCGGCAAGCCGCCGACGAGGCCGGAATACGCAGCACGCAATCACTGGCAGCACGCATTTGGCAGCTCAACACATAGCCTTGGGCCGCTTCTTCTTCGGTCAGGGCATCTTCGATGTATTCGCCTTGGGTGTACTGACCCGATTCAGCAAAACACTTGCAGGTGCCACAGGCACCATCACGGCAATCGAGAGGGATGTTCACGCCTTGGCGGTAGGCGGCATCGGCGACGGTTTCGGTGGGCGAGGCTTCAATGAAGCGGGTCACGCCATCTTCAAATTGAAGCGCAATATGGTGGCTCATGGTATTCAGCAGGCCGGGGCTTGGCCCCGGCCCAAGGCTCAAATGTGATAAACGTCGATGACGTGGCTGATGTAGTCGTTCTTCAGAACGACGTACTTGCGCTGAATCACCGGCTGGGCACCCGACACGTCCAAGGTGTACTCAGCCGTGCCAAAGTAGTTGTCGGTGGTGTGGTTGCGGAAGCTCAGGGTGTGCCAGTTAAAACGCACCTTGAGTTGCTGACCGTCTTGCGACAGGATTTCCACATTGCTGGTTTGGTGCAGCGTGCGGGGCAGCGGGGTGCTGGCCGAAGAGCGCTCGGTCTTGATACGGAAGATGCGGTCTTCCAAACCACTGCGGTTGGGGTAGTAGATGAGCGAGATTTCGCTTTGCGGGTCACGCGTCAGTTCGCCGTCATCGTCCCACGAGGGCATCCAGAACTCGGCATTGTCGCTGTAGCAGGCCAGCCACTCATCCCATTGGCGGTCATCGAGCAGGCGGGCTTCGCGGTACAAAAAGGCTTGGACTTGTTCAATCGTCATTGTCATGTCAATGGCTCCGTCTGCGCTTATTTCTGGGTTTTCTCGGCGGCTGCAGCGCGCTGCATGGCTTCGAGCCAGTAGCGGTGCTGTTCGGTGTACAAGCCTTCGTCTTCGGTTTTGATACCGCTGAGCTTGGGTTGCAGGTCGATTTCTTTGGCCGCATCGTCCGGGCCGTTGACCCAGTGGGTCGCACCACGGGTCATGTCGTTCCAAGCCAAATCGATACCGGCAAAACCTTCTTGGCAAGCGCGGAATTCGTCCAAGTCATCCGGTGTCGCCATGCCCGAGGCATTGAAGAAGTCTTCGTACTGGCGGATGCGGTGGGCGCGGGCCTCAGCCGACTCACCCTTGGGCGCAATGCAGTAGATGGTGACTTCGGTTTTGTCGACCGAGATCGGGCGCAGCACACGAATTTGCGAGCTGAACTGGTCCATCAAATAGACATTGGGGTACAGACACAAGTTGCGCGAGTGGCTGATCATCCAATCGGCACGGGCTTCACCACAGCGCTCGATCAGGTCTTCGCGGTACTGGTAGGCCGGACGGTCTTGGGGGTTGGCCCAACGTGTCCAGAGCAGCATGTGGCCGTGCTCAAACGAGTAGAAACCGCCGCCATTCTTGGCCCAGTTGCCAGCGTCCATGGCTTTGATGCCATCACCGGCTGCGGCTTGCTTGCGGTGGTTGGTGGTGGCAGCGTAGTTCCAGTGTACCGAAGTGACGTGGTAGCCATCAGCACCGTTTTCGGCTTGCAGTTTCCAATTGCCGTCAAAGGTATAGGTGGAGGAGCCACGCAGCACTTCCAAACCTTGCGCCGATTGATCGACAATCATGTCAATGATTTTGGTCGATTCACCCAAAAACTCGGTCAAGGGTTTGACATCTTCATTCAGGCTGCCAAACAGAAAACCGCGATAGCTTTCAAAGCGGGCGATTTTCTTCAGGTCGTGGCTGCCTTCTTTATTGAAATGCTCGGGATAACCCGCATCCGCCGAATCTTTTACCTTGAGCAACTTGCCGCTGTTATTGAATGTCCAGCCGTGGAAAGTGCAGGTAAAGTTGGCACGATTGCCCTTCTTGGTACGGGCCAAGGTAGCACCACGGTGCGAGCAGGCATTGATCACCGCATTCAACTCACCTTGCTTGTTGCGGGTGATGATGATAGGCTGGCGGCCAATATAGGTGGTATAAAAATCGTTCGGGTTAGGGATTTGGCTCTCGTGGGCTAAGTAAATCCAGTTACCCTCGAAGATGTGCTTCATCTCCAAATCAAACAGCTCCGGATCGGTAAATGCCGAACGGTGCAGTTTGTAAATGTGTTGGCTGGGGTCTTCCACCAACATTTCATCCAGTCGTTCTTGCACGCTAGCGCTGGGTGCAAAGGTACTCATTGTGTCTCCTTTTATGCGATCGGGGGGCTGCTTGCTGCATTAAGCTATGAATTCAGGGTTTACCCTGATACGATGCTTACTTTCGATTTTTTTGATCCAAGTTAATGCGTGCGGTGAATATCTTATGAATAAAGGTATAAACAGCGCAAAGACTGTTTTCAACCGACTTGATACCTAAAAGGTATAGCATGGACTTACGACACCTTAAATACTTCGTGGCTGTGGCTGAAGAGCGCAGCTTCACCCGTGCTGCCGAGCGGCTGCATATCTCACAACCGCCGCTGAGTCGACAGATCCAGCAACTGGAAGACGAGATCGGTCAGCCGCTGATTGACCGTGAAGCACGCCCGCTGCACCTGACCGAGGCCGGGCGCTTTTTTTATGCCCGCGCCGTGCGCTTGCTAGAGCAGTTCCACGAAACCATCGCCATGACGCGGCGCATTGCCCAAACCGATAAGCGCTTGGTACTGGGCTTTGCCGCCTCGACCATGTACGGGGCTTTACCGCACATCGTGCGCATGTTCCGCGCCACGCAACCACACACCGAATTGGTGCTGCTAGAGCGCACCTCGGTGCAACAAATTGAAGATTTGAATGCGGGGCGCATTGATGTCGGTTTTGGCCGCGTGCGCCTAGAAGGGCCGAACGTAAAACGCGAGGTACTGCGCCAAGAACCCTTGGTGCTCGCCATGCCCTCTGAGCATCCTTTGGCCGCCGACAGCAGCCCCATCAGCTTGACCGCTATCAAACCCTATCCGCTGCTGATTTACCCGCGCCAACCCCGGCCCAGCTATGCCGACCAAGTGCTGTCCATTTGCCACGACTTGGGCATTGAACTGGGCACGGTACACGAGGTGAACGAGATGCAAACCGCCTTGGGGCTGGTGGCTTCGGGGATGGGACTGTGTGTCGTACCCTCTGGGGTACAAAAGCTGCGGCGCGAAGATGTGGTGTACCGGCCCCTGACCGAAGCCAGCGCCGTCTCGCCCATCATCATGAGTACCCGGCTACACGACCGTTCACCCGATTTGCTCTTGCTGCGCTCTTTGATTGATGAGGTGTACCAACAAGGCATCTATCCGGGCAAGGTAGCAGCCCCTGCCAGCCCGAGTAACCATGCTGAAAACCCCAACACAGCGGTATGATGTAAGGCTATGAACCACTGGCGGGTTGTGCTTGTATTGTTGTTGGCCTTGCTGCTGCCTTGGCGTGGCAGTGCGGCCACGTTGCTGCATTGCCTAGAACACCCACCCACGACCACCAGCAGCCCACACAGCGCTGCGCATGACACCCACCGCCAGCATGGTGCAATCCCTGCGTTGTCGGTGTCTGAACATGAAAATACCGATCAGGCAGCACCCCCTCATTCCCCAGCTTGCGATGCACAAACGCATGGCTGCTGTGTCTCGGTAGGGGTGCTCGGCGCAGCGCCTACTTTGGCTCCGTGGGCGCTAGGCCCGGCGCACTTTCCTCCGCTGTTACTGCCCGCCCTCACGTTTGAATGGCCAGGGCAAGAACGCCCACCCCGAAGCCTCTAAAGCTCATTTCGGCCCCTTGCATGGTGCAGGGCTAGGGTTGCCATGTGCGCTTGGTTCGCATGGCGTTGTTTCTGTGTGCTCCGGCACGCAAAATCGATAGAGGTCTCTTTTCATGAATTACTTTTCTTCGCGCCCACGCCTGCTCGGCTGGCGCAGTGGCTGGGTAGCGGCGTGGGCGCTGTATTTGAGCGGCTGCGCCTCCTTGTCAAACGATGGCGGCTTGGCCCCCGTGGCGCAGTTGGCACAACAGCGCACCGGCCAGCCATTGGCGTATGGGCATGTGGCCGAAAGCAACGAGCGCGCAGCCACACGGGCGGCAGAACTGTTAAGCCAGCCCCTGAGTGCTGACCATGCGGTAGAACTGGCACTGTTGCAAAATCGGGGGCTGCAAGCGCAGTTGACCAACGTGGGCATTGCTGAAGCGGATTGGGTGCGTGCCGGACGCTTGCCCAACCCCTCTTTCAGTTTTGGACGAATGTCTGGCCCGGATGGCAGCGAAATTGAGCGCAGTTTGCGCTTCAATCTGTTGGGCATCCTGACGCTGCCATTGCAACAGCGCCTCGAATCCGAGCGCCTGGCACAAACCCAATTGCACGCCGCCGCCGAGGCCGTGGCCTTGGCCGCCGAAGTACGTCGCAGCTATTTTGAGGCCGTAGCTGCCGAGCAATTGCTACGCGGGCAAACGCAGATGCAAGAGGCTGCCGACATTGCCAATGAATTAGCGCGGCGCATGGTCGCTGCCGGGCACTTCAGCCCACTGGAACACCTACGCGTACAAGCCGAACAAGCCGAGGCCAAGGCGCAATGGCAACGCGCCCAGCACCAAGCCTTGGCCAGCCGAGAAAAACTCAGCCGCTTGTTGGGCTTGAGCACGGCCCAGCGCGATTTTCGTCTGCCGGAGCAACTGCCAACGCTACCGGCACAGCCCATGGCAGCCCACGCCTTAGAGCAAACCGCTATGGAGCAACGCCTGGATGTGCAAATAGCACAACAAAACGCCAGTGCCACAGCGCGCAGTTTGGGCCTGAGCCAAGCCACGCGTTTTATCAATGTGCTGCATTTGGCTTACAAAAACCAGAGTGCCAGTGGCGAACCACGCCACAATGGCTACGAAGTGGAGCTAGAACTGCCTTTGTTTGATTTTGGCCAAGCCCGACTGGCACGGGCCGAAGCGGTTTATATGCAAGCACTCCACCAAGCGGCACAGGTGGCCCTGCAAGCCCAATCGGAAGTGCGCGAAGCTTATTCTGCCTACCAAACCGCCTACCACTTGGCCCAACAGTACCGTGACCATGCGCTGCCACTGCGCCAGCGCATGGCCGAGCAAGCCCTACTGCGTTACAACGGTATGTTGGTCAGCGTCTTTGACCTGTTGGCCGATGCGCGCAGCCAAATCCAAACCGCCAACGCTGCGATTGAAGCCCAGCGCGACTACTGGGTGGCCGAAACCCAATTGCAAGCCAGCCTCAGCGGTCGCTCGCCCGGAGCTATCGCCCTGCCGGTCTCTGGTGTTAGCAGCAACAGCAACCGCCCCGCCGCCCACTGAAAGGCCCACCATGAACAACCGCCGTCACTTTTTTAAAACCGCTGGTGCGTCCGTGTTGGGCGCAGCCGTCGTCAGCCGCGTTGGAGCGGCCTCGCTGCCCGAGGCGGCTGTGCAAACCTCGGCCAGTATGCAGATACCGCCCGCACCCCCCAATGGTCGCCCGTTTCAACCGATGGTCACCCTCAATGGCTGGTCACTGCCGTGGCGCATGAAAGATGGGGTAAAAGAATTCCATCTGGTGGCCGAGCCAGTAGTGCGCGAAATCGCCCCCGGCATGAACGCCCGCCTGTGGGGCTACAACGGCCAAAGCCCCGGCCCCACCATCGAAGCGGTGGAGGGCGACCGGGTACGCATCTTCGTGACCAACAAGCTGCCAGAAGTCACGACCGTGCATTGGCATGGGCTGCTGCTGCCCTCGGGCATGGATGGCGTAGCGGGCTTGACGCAGCCCCCGATTGGCGTAGGCAAAACCTTTGTCTATGAGTTTGTGCTGCAACGCTCGGGCACTTTCATGTACCACCCACACGCCGATGAAATGGTGCAAATGGCGATGGGCATGATGGGCATGTTGATCGTGCATCCGAAAGACCCACGCGCACTGCGGGTAGACCGCGACTTTGGCTTTTTACTCAACGCCTACGACATTCAGCCCGGTAGCGCCACACCACGGGTGAACACCATGCTGGACTTTAACCTCTGGACGTGGAACAGCCGGGCCTTTCCGGGCATTGATCCGCTGGTGGCACGTACTGGCGAGCGGGTGCGTATCCGTGTGGGCAACCTGACCATGACCAACCACCCGATTCACATGCACGGCCCGCATTTTGAAGTGACGGGCACCGATGGCGGCTGGGTACGCCCGAGCGCCCGCTGGCCGGAAGTCACGACCGATATTGGCGTGGGCCAAATGCGCTGTCTCGAGTTTGATGCCTTGGCCGGTGATTGGGCTATCCATTGCCACAAATCACACCACACCATGAATGCCATGGGCCACGCTGTGCCCAACATGATAGGGGTAGAGCAACGCGACTTGGCCGAGCGCATTGCCCGCTTGATTCCAGACTATATGCCGATGGGGGACAAAGGAATGCACGAAATGGCCGAGATGGAAATGCCGCTGCCTGACAACACCCTGCCGATGATGACCGGCCAAGGCCCGTTTGGCCCGATAGGCATGGGCGGCATGTTCAGCGTGGTGAAAGTGCGTGACCGCCTAGCTGCTGGCGACTACCACGACCCCAGCCCCTATGTCCATCCGCGTGGCACCTTGGCCTATGAATACACCGGATCACTCCCGCCAGCACCGCAAGCCAGCCACCAACCCAACACCAGCAGCACTCCCCTAGAAGTGCGCAAACCCGGCCAGCACAGCGGCCACCATTAAGCCCTTAGAAGGAGAAAACTATGCACATTCGCCAGTTACTCGCCGCCTGTACCTTGGCTGCAACCTTGCCCTTGGCCGCCCAAACCAGCCCTCCACCCGATGCCCACCACAGCCAGCATCATGACAGCAGTGCCAACCCAGCACCTGCTGCCATGACCTTGGGTGAAGTACGCAAGATAGACGCAGCACAAGGAAAGATTACCCTGCGCCACGGCCCCATCCCGCATTTGAACATGCCCGCCATGACGATGGTGTTCCCAGTGGCCAACCCGCAATGGCTCGATGGCCTACAAGCTGGCGACTCGGTAGAGTTTCGGCTAGAAAAACCGAACGGCGCTTACCACATGACGGCACTGCGCCCAGCCAAGCACGCGCACTAACGCCCGAGCCAGCGGCTTGGACTCGGGCTAGTTAGCCGCCCACTTATGGATTGCTGCTACCACCTGTGGGTTCGTCATCTGTGGTGCCGGTGGCCACAACATCTTCAAAGCCATCACCATCGGTATCGCCTTCTACCTCGGTGCTCGGTGTAGGGGTGGTTGCGCCGGCGCGAATCTTGAACTGTTCTACGCTCAACAGGCCGCGGAAACCAGCATACCAATCGCCCAACTTGAGTGGATCGCCTTCGGGGGCTGTGAGCACCAAGGCGATCTGGTAGTTACCCTCAGCAAACTGGGCGGTGTTCAAATCGGTCAGATCCAACACTTGGATGGGCTGATTCGGCACCGTGGCGGGCAGAGGCACCGTCACAGGCTGCCCGCTAGGCACGTACACCACCAAGTGGCCTACGGCATCTCCAGACCATACCGCTTGCAACGAGCGCGGATAAACCACGCGCACTTGCAAGGTATCACCAGCGTGATAGACATGCTGATTGAGCCGCAATAAACCTCTGGCACTGCCCGGACGACCGGACAAACCTTGAGGATTGTTGATGGCCTCGGCTGGAGTTTGTGCCCGCAGCGAACGATCAGCGCCTTGGCCTCGATCGGCCCCGTGGCCGTTGCCATTCCCGTCAGCCCAAGCACCCATGCTGCCCACCAACGCAGCGACCAATACGGTGGATTGAAAATATTTCATCATGGCGAACCCCTCCAAATACAAGTACAACCACTTGTTTAGCCCATTGTGGGCTGCGCCCCAGCAAAGCACAAGCGGTGTACAAATTTGCTTACAACTGCGTGCTGGCCACGCGCAAACGCTGCACCAGGCCCGCAGTGGCCGGGTCTAGGCCCTGTACATCGCCGCTGGCTAAACGTGGCTCGATGTTCGAGGCCAATTGTTTGCCCAACTCTACGCCCCACTGGTCAAAGCTGTTAATGCCCCAGAGTGCGCCACTGACAAACACCCGGTGCTCGTACAGCGCCAGCAAAGCCCCTAGCGAGGTCGCATCCAGGCGCTCCAGCAACAGCACCGTGCTGGGCCGGTTGCCACCAAAGTGGCGGTGGCCGCAGGAGCTGTCGCGCCCTAACATCAACGCTTGGGCTTGGGCCAAGGCGTTGGCAACCAAACGTGGGTGTTGCTCGGGCAAATCGCGCCCGGCTTGGCGCAGCACAATAAACTCTACCGGGATAATGTCGTGCCCTTGGTGAATCATCTGGAAAAAAGCGTGCTGGCCGTTGGTGCCAGGCTCGCCCCAGACCACGGGCGAGGTCGCATAAGGCAATGGCTGGCCGCGCCAATCGGCACCTTTGCCATTGCTTTCCATTTCTAGCTGTTGTAGATAGGCCGATAAGCGGCGCAGGCCATGGCTGTAGGGGGCAATGCAGCGGCTGCCAAAACCATGAAAGTTGCGGTACCAAATATCCAACAGCCCCAAACGCACGGGCAAATTTTGTTCTAGTGGTGCATGGTAAAAATGGGTGTCCATAGCATGGGCTCCGGCCAACAACTGCCGAAACACCGTGCTACCGACGGCAATAGCAATCGGCAGGCCAATCGCCGACCAGAGCGAAAAGCGCCCGCCCACCCAATCCCAAAAACCAAAGGTAGTGGTAATGCCAAAGCCACGCGCCGCATCGATGTTGGTGGTCAGGGCGGCAAAGTGGCGTGCCAAGGGCAAAGCGGCATGGCTATCGGTGCTGCCCCCGTGGGCCACAAACCAATCGCGTGCCGCATGGGCATTCACCATGGTTTCGGCCGTGGTGAAGGTTTTCGAGGCAATCAGAAACAGCGTGCTCTCGGGACGCAAACGGCGCAGCAAACTGCCCAGCTCCATCCCATCGACGTTAGAGACAAAATGCACCCGCTGGCCGCTTTGCCAATGCTCCTCCAGGGCGGTTACGGCCATCGATGGCCCCAAGCCAGAGCCGCCAATGCCAATGCTGACGATGTCAGTGATCTGGGCATCTTGGCGCACGCCGTCGGCGTAGGCCAGCATCGCCTCTAAGGTGCGCTGCACCTCGTGGCCTGCTTGGGCCAGTGCAGGGTTGGCCTGTGCGCTGCTGCCCGCTGGTTGGCGCAGCAGGTGGTGCAGCACCGCGCGCTGCTCGGTGTGGTTGATGCGCTCGCCCTGCCACATCGCTTGGCGTTGCTGCTCCAGCCCACACTGGCGCGCCAATTGGAACAACAAAGCCTCGGTGTTGGCATCGATGCGGTTGCGCGATAAATCGGCAAACACATGCGGCGCTTCTTGGCTGAAGGTGCGGTAACGCTCGGGGTCGGTGGCAAAGGCTTGGCGCACATCCAAATGCTGCCCCGCCTGGGCAAAATGGGCCTGCAAGGCGGCCCAAGCGGGGGTTTGGTCGCAACGCCGGCGCTGGCCCTGCCAAATGTCCGGTGGCTGCACTGGCATTCAAGCCGCCAGCATCAGTTGTTCTAACTTAACCGCATCGGCCGCAAAAGCGCGAATGCCTTCGGCCAGTTTTTCGGTCGCCATTGCATCGGCGTTCAGGGCATAGCGAAAGCCTGCTTCGTCGTAGTTCACGGCGGGCAAATCCAAGGCGCGGGCCGCATCGGGGTCTAGCTGGCGTTGTAGCGGTGCCTCGGTAGCCGCCAGTTGGGCCAACAAATCGGGTGCGATGGTGAGCAAATCGCAACCGGCCAAAGCAGTAATCTGCCCGACGTTGCGGAAACTGGCCCCCATGACCTCGGTGGCAATGCCAAAGTGTTTGTAGTGGTTGTAAATGGCACGCACGGATTGGACACCGGGGTCGTTCAGGCCCGCCATGGCGGCCTCGTCCCAGCTGCTGCCCGCTTGTTTTTTGTACCAATCGTAAATACGGCCCACAAAGGGCGAAATCAATTGCACCTTGGCTTGGCCGCAGGCCACCGCTTGGGCAAACGAGAACAGCAGCGTCAGGTTGGTGTGGATGCCACGTTGCTCCAATTGGCGCGCGGCTTCAATCCCTTCCCAAGTGGCGGCAATTTTGATCAGCACCCGGTCAATATGGATGCCTTGGGCTTGGTAGAGCTCGATGATGCGCTCGGCGCGGGTGATGGTGGCACTGGTATCAAAGCTCAGGCGCGCATCGACTTCAGTCGAGACACGCCCCGGAATGTGCGACAAAATTTCGCAACCAAAACGCACCAACAAGCGGTCCATGATCTCGCCCAAATCACGGCCACGCCATTGTTGTACCGTTTGCTGCAACAGCGGTGCGTACTCGCTTTTTTGCACCGCTTTCAAAATCAAGGATGGATTGGTGGTGGCATCTTGTGGCTTGAATTGCGCCAGCTGGTGAAAGTCGCCGGTATCGGCCACCACGGTGGTGAACTGTTTGAGTGCGTCGAGCTGGTTCATGGTGTTGTCTCAATCCTTGAAAAATAACCGGCGGCTACCGGTGTGGATAGGGGCAATTTTCGCATTGCCGCTGGTCGGTAAAATTGAGGCTATCTATTTGGCCTGTAGCACTGCCCGGCCTTACCTTGGTGGCACTGCCTCGGCTGCAGCCACCAGCCCCCTTCTGCCTCTCTGGAATTACCCCCTGTGTCTTACGCCCCCGAAACCCGGCGCCGCCGTACCTTTGCCATCATTTCCCACCCGGATGCGGGTAAAACCACGCTGACCGAAAAGCTGTTGCTGTTTTCGGGCGCGATCCAAATTGCCGGGGCCGTGAAAGGGCGCAAGGCCAGCCGCCATGCCACGTCGGACTGGATGGAAATCGAAAAGCAGCGCGGCATTTCGGTGGCCTCTTCGGTCATGCAGATGCTGTACCGCGAGCATGTGATTAACCTGCTCGATACCCCCGGCCACAAAGACTTCTCGGAAGATACCTACCGCGTCTTGACAGCGGTGGATTCGGCCCTGATGGTGATTGATGCTGCCAACGGGGTCGAAGCACAAACCCGCCGCCTGATTGAGGTGTGCCGCCAACGCGATACCCCCATCATCACCTTCGTCAACAAAATGGACCGCGAGGTGCGCGACCCGCTGGACATCATGGACGAAGTGGAGCGCGAACTCGGTATGCCCTGCTGCCCCATGACCTGGCCGGTGGGCCAAGGCAAGCGTTTTGGCGGCATCATCAACCTGCGCACCCAAACCATGACGGTGTTTGAAGCGGGCAGCGAACGCCGTCCCCAAGACTTTGAAGCCATCCCCTTGACCGAGGTAGACACGCTGCGCGCGCGTTTTGGCAGCGAATTTGATACGGCGCTGGAGAGCATGGAACTGGCCGTGGGCGCATCACCCGCATGGGACCACGAAGCCTTTTTGGCAGGCAAACTCACACCGGTGTTCTTTGGCTCGGGGGTCAATAACTTTGGTGTGATGGAAGTGCTGGATGCACTGGTAGACATGGCCCCCTCCCCCGGCCCGCGTGTCAGCACCTTGGTGGTGAACAAGCAGCCGGTGGTCAAAACCATCCAGCCCGAAGACGAAGGCTTTGCGGGGGTGGTGTTCAAAGTGCAAGCCAATATGGATGCCAACCACCGCGACCGCATCGCCTTTGTGCGCGTGGCCTCGGGCCGTTATCAACCCGGCATGAAGCTCAAGGTACAACGCAGCGGCAAAGAATTGCGCCCCACCAGCGTAGTCACCTTCATGAGCCAGCGCCGCGAAGCAGTAGAAGAAGCCTATGCGGGCGACATCATCGGTTTTACCACCCACGGTGGCGTGCAATTGGGCGACACCATCACCGATGGTGCCAGTTTGCAATTTACCGGCCTACCCTTCTTTGCGCCCGAAATGTTCATGACCGTGGTGCTGAAAAACCCACTGCGTACCAAGCAATTGCAGCAGGGTTTGGCGCAGTTGGGCGAAGAAGGGGCGATTCAGGTCTTCAAGCCCGATACTGGCGGCAATATGCTGCTGGGGGCGATTGGTCAACTCCAATTTGAAGTAGTGCAACACCGCCTGAAGGCCGAATACGACTGCGACGTGCGGCTCGAAAGCTGCCAATACACCGGCGCACGCTGGATTACCGCCGACAGCCCCGCCGACCTGCGCGCCTTTACCGATGCCTACCCGATGCGCTTGGCCCACGATGCCGCCGACACGCTGGCCTATTTGTGTACCAGCCCTTACGATGTGCGCTTGGCGCAAGAGCGTTTTCCGAAAATCCACTTCCATCCGCTGCGCGAACATGCGGGTCTGAGTTTAGGTCGTGCAAATTAAAGGCTGACTGAGGGCCAAATAAAGTATCAGCCCAGCCATACCAGCGGTATATTTTGGGCCATGCCCTCTTTTGCACGCCACGTCAATCTGCAACAGCTGTTGCTGGCGGTGCTATTGGTGGTGCTGGTGCCACTGCTGCTGGTGCATGGTTGGTTTTCTTACCGCACGGCACAACAGTCTGCCGAGCAATACCAAGAGCGCCTAGCACGCGAAGTTAGCGCCCGCATCTACGATAGAGTAGTGCAGTTTTTTGCTGTGCCACAGCAGGTGTTGTCGCTGAACGCACAGCTGTTTCGGGCCGGATTGCTACAACCGCAAGACCAAGAACGCCTGTTGCCGGTTTTTCTGCAACAGCTGCGCAATGAACCGTTGCTGACTTTTTTGTCAATGGGCAATGCCCAAGGGGAGTATTTTGCCGTCAGTCGGCCCCCGCTGGGCACCGACAAAAGTCTGCGTATGCTGCATGCGCCGCTCAGCAATGGGCGCATCATGTCCATTTACCGCATTACCGAAGACCACCAGCGCGGCGCACTGATAGGGCGGGCCAACCCGTATTTTGATGCGCGCACGCGGCCTTGGTTTCAATCGGCCATCAACGGCGCAGATTTTCATTGGTACCCAGCCTACCGCTATGCCATCCAAGACCCCCAAGGCGCTTACGAGGCCATGGGCATTGGTATGGCCGCTACCTTGCACAACGCCCAAGGCGAATTTGCCGGGGTACTGACCGCCGATGTGGCACTGGTGCAATTGCGCCGCCTGCTGGCCGACATTACCCAAGAATTGGGCGGGGTCGCCTTGCTGGCCGATGCCGACGGTGCCCTGCTAGCTACTTCTACCCTAGACCCACTGTACCATTTGGAAGATGGGAAGGCTATTCGCATTCGGGCAGCGCAAAGCCAACACCCGGTCATCCGTGCCATTGGCCAGCTGATGGGCCAAGAAAAGGAAGACAAAGGACGGGCAACGCAACAAATTCAAGGCGAGCCTTACCTGCTAGATTGGTGGACTTACCCATTGTCCGATGGGCCGCGCCTGCGCATTGGAGTGGCCTTGCCGCAAAGCCGGTTTACCGCTCCGAGTGAACATTTGTTAAGCCATATGCTAGGGCTGTTGACGGTCTTGGTGCTGGTCAGCATGGCGATGGCATGGATGCTGAGCAAATGGATGGCACGCCCACTAGAAGCCCTAGGACAATGGGCCGAACAGCTAGGCCAAGGCCAGTGGAACAGTTTGCAACCAGGCCTGCACAGCCCGATGGCCGAGGTCGAGGCACTGTCCCATGCCTTGGGCCTGATGAGCGAGCGCATGCGCAACTACACGCAAAACCTAGAAGCGCAAGTGGCTGAGCGCACGGCTGCGCTCGAAGCGGCCAACCGCGAGTTGTCGAGTCAATCACACACCGATGGCCTGACCGGCTTGGCCAACCGGCGCTGCTTTGACGAGGTGCTGGCCGAGGAATGGTCACGCGCACGGCGCACCGGCCAGCCGCTGGGGCTGATCATGCTGGACATTGATTATTTCAAGCGCTACAACGACCACTACGGCCACGTCGCCGGAGACCATTGCCTGCGCCAAGTGGCACAGATACTGACCGAACAGGTGCAACGCCCGAGCGATTTGGTAGCCCGCTATGGTGGCGAAGAGTTTGCTGTGATTGCCCCAACCACCGATGTGCGGGGTCTGGAACAACTGGCGGAAAAGCTGCGTTTGGCGATTGTGCAAGCCCACATTGCCCATGCCCTGCACAGCTGTGGGCATGTCACGGCCAGCTTTGGTGTCGCCATTGCCATTCCAAACGGCGAGAACCGGCCAGAACAACTGGTGCAGGCGGCTGACCAAGCGCTATACCACGCCAAAGCAGCGGGGCGCAACCAAGTTATGGCGAGCCAGCTGCCAACCGTTTGAGTTGGTACAGCGCCTCTAGGGCTTCGCGTGGGCTCAGGGCATCGGGTTGTAGCTCGGCCAAGGCCAGCTCTACCGCGCTCAAGCTGGCAGGCGCAGCGACTGGTGGGGCGCTGAACAAATCCACTTGGGCTTGGTGCGCGCTGGCGCGCTCCTCCAAGGCTTGCAAGGTGTGGCGTGCATGGTGCAACACCGGGGCCGGAATACCGGCCAGCTTGGCGACCTGAATGCCGTAACTGCGGCTGGCTGGGCCACTTTGCAGTTCGTGCAAAAACACAATGTCGTGGCCCGACTCTGCGGCACTGACATGCCAATTCACAGCGTGGCGCGCTTGCGCGGGCAACTCGGTCAATTCAAAGTAGTGCGTGGCAAACAGGGTAAAAGCACGGGTCTTGTCGTGCAGGTAACTGGCAATGCCACTGGCCAGCGCCAAGCCATCAAAGGTGCTGGTGCCCCGACCAATTTCGTCCATCAATACCAGACTGTGCGGCGTAGCCGCGTGCAAAATTTGCGCCGCTTCTACCATCTCCAACATAAAGGTGGATTGGGCATTGGCCAAATCATCAGCCGCACCAATGCGGGTATGGATGGCATCGATGGGCCCGATGCGGCAGGCACTGGCCGGTACATGGCTGCCCATGCTGGCCAGCAGCACAATCAAGGCCACTTGGCGCATGTAGGTCGATTTACCGCCCATGTTCGGGCCAGTAATGATTTGCAGGCGCGTATTCGGGTTCAAGCGGGTGTGGTTGGCCATAAAGCTACCGCTCGATGTTTGCGCCAGCCGTGCTTCCACCACCGGGTGGCGGCCCGATTCAATCTCAATGCACGGTTCGGGGCTGAACTCGGGCGCGCACCAATGCAGGGTCAGGGCGCGTTCGGCCAAACAACACAACACATCCAGTGCCGCCAGTGCCCGCGCCATGCTGCTCAGGGCGGGCACATAGGTTTGCAATTGCTCTAACAGTTGTTCATACAGCCATTTTTCGCGCGCCAATGCCCGCTCTTGTGCCGACAAGGCTTTGTCTTCAAAGGTTTTGAGTTCGGGGGTGATAAAGCGCTCGGCGTTTTTCAGCGTTTGGCGGCGGCGGTAATCATCTGGCACTTTGCTGGCTTGGCCCTGCGTCACTTCAATGTAAAAGCCATGCACCTTGTTGAACTGCACGCGCAAGTTAGCAATACCGGTGCGGGTGCGCTCGCGGCTTTCTAAGTCCAACAAAAAGGCATCACAGTTACTTTGGATAGCGCGCAATTCATCCAATTCGGCATCAAACCCATCGGCGATGACACCCCCATCGCGCACCAAGGCCGCAGGCTCTGGGGCTATGGCGGCTTGCAACAGAGTGGCGCAGGCCGGTGGCACTTGCAAGTCTTGGGCGATGTGGTCTAAATAGGCATCCAAGCCTACGGGTAGCAGAGCCAACAGTTCGGTTTTTTGCAAGGTTTTGCCCAGCGCCAGCAACTCCCGCGGGCGCACTTGGCGCAGGGCGATGCGGGCGCTGATGCGTTCTACATCGCTGATGCCCTTGAGGGCTGCCCGCAGCGCTTGCCACGGGCCGTTGCCTTGTGGCCCTTGCAGCACGCGCGTAGCGGCCAAACGGGCTCGGGCTTGGGTACGCTCGCGCCGGGGCTCTAGCAACCAATTTTTCAGCAAACGGCTGCCCATGCCCGTCATGCAGGTGTCTAACAAAGACAGCAGCGTGGGCGCATCGTCGCCACGCAGGGTTTTGACCAGCTCTAGATTGCGCCGGGTGTTGGCGGGCAGGTCGATCAAATCACCGGGGCGCTGCACCTGTAGCTGCTGAATATGCGTCAAGGCCCGGCCTTGGGTGTGTTCGGCGTATTGCAGCAAGGCCCCAGCGGCAGCATGGGCTTGGGCCAGTTCTTGCGCGCCCCAGCCATGCAAGCTGGCAGCCCCCAGTTGGGCCAACAGTTGGCGCAAGCCCAAGGCGGGGTCAAACTGCCAATCAGGGCGTGGGCTGATCGGGCACTGAAAGCAGCCGCTTTGGCGCAGCTGGTTTAATTGCTGCTCAAAACGCTCGCTGCTGCCAGCGCTGTAAATGACCTCGCTGGGCGTGATGCGCGCCAGCCATGCAGACAGCTCGTCGGGACTACATTCGGCCAAATGCACCACGCCTTGGGTGACGCTCATCCATGCCAAGCCATAGCGCGCGCGCGGGCCTTGGTGCAGTGCCAGCAACAGGGCTTCGGTTTTGTCCGAGAGCAACTCAGCATCGGTCAGAGTGCCCGGTGTGACTACGCGCACCACCTTGCGCTCGACCGGCCCTTTGGCGCTGGCTACATCACCCACCTGCTCGCAAATGGCAACCGATTCGCCCAATTTAATCAAGCGGGCCAGATAGTTTTCTAGCGCATGGAACGGCACCCCGGCCATGATGACGGGCTGCCCCGCCGATTGGCCGCGCTGCGTCAGGGTGATGTCTAACAAGCGGGCGGCTTTTTCGGCATCGGCGTAGAACAACTCATAAAAATCGCCCATGCGGTACAGCAACAGCGTGTCGGGGTACTCCGCCTTGAGGCTGAAGTACTGCTGCATCATGGGAGTGTGGTCTGAGAAATTCTCTTTAGCACCCTTTTTGGGTGCCAGATGGGTCAATTTTTCAGAAGGGTTCACGGTAGCCTTACTGTTCTGTGCTGCTAAGCAGCCTTGCCACGCAACAAAGCCACGTAGTCGCGCCGGGTTTCGGGCGAGACACTGGCAACCAATTGGGCGTAGGGCGTTTGGTGGCGCGCCAACATGCGCGCTGATGCCAAGGCGTGCGATTTGCAAAACCAGTGGCAGGTATGCTGCATCAACAAAATTTCTGCCGACATGGTGTAGGCCCGGTCGCGCTCCGACTGACCGGGGCGCGCTTGCAGCGCCCGTGCCAACCCGCGTGCATGGATAGCCAAAGCTTGGCGCATATCAAAGGTGGCTTGCGGCCACCAGACATCGGCCATGGGCAGGGGCAAGGCCAAACGGCTGATGCGGGTGCTGGCGGCATCGACTTGGGCAAAGTCTTTGGCAAAACGCTGGAACTGCTCGGACAATTGGCTTTCGGTGGTGGCCAACAAATGCCAAATCTGCTCACGCCGCTCCGGCGTGCTTTCGCCCAGGGCACGTAGGTAGCCATCCATCAGGGCTTCCATGAGTTTTTCGATTTGGTAGGGGTGCAGATGGCGGCCCAACAACAGGATGCGTTGGCGTTGGTGCCGGTTGTTCAGCCAATACAGCCCCACAAGCAGCAGCAGGGTCAGGGTCAAAATATCCATAAACTCATCGCAATCAAGATCAGACCCAAAACAGGCTCGACAGGTCGTTCACAAAAATGGGCATGTCTTTCCACAAACCCTTCAGGCGTTTATCGGCCACCGTCACCCATTGGGGTTGGTACAAAAAGGCATGTACGGCCTCTTCGGCCAACAGGCGTTGGGCATCCCCCAACAAACGCGCCCGGTCTACCGGACGGGTGGCGGCCTGTAACTGGGCATACAGCGCCTGAAATGCCGGTGAGCGGTAGCCCCAGTAGTAATCGGGCTTGGCAAAGTTGCCCAAATCAAACGGCTCAACGTGCGAAATCAGCGTCAGGTCGTAGTTTTTGTGCTGGTAGGTACCACTGAGCCACTGTGCCCACTCCACATTCTGCAGTTTGACTTGGATGCCAATTTTGGCCAATTGCGCCGCCACAATTTCGCCCCCTTGGCGCGCATAGGGCGGCGGTGGTAGCGTCATGGTGAGCTTGAGTGGTTGGGTGATGCCCGCTTCGCGCAGCAATTGCCGCGCTTTGTCGGGGTCGTAGGGATTGATGCCGGTGGTATCGACATAGCCAAAGCTGCCGGGCACATAGTGGCTGCCAATCGGCACGCCATACCCATCGGCCCCGCCGTCAATCAGGGCTTTGCGGTCAATGGCCGCAGCAATCGCACGGCGCACGCGCACATCGTTCAAGGGCTTGCGCGCGTTGTTCATGGCGACGATGGTTTTGGCACGCGAGTTGCTCACCTGCACCTGAAAACGCGGATTGGCCTTGAACTGCGCCACACTGCGCGGCGTGACGCGGGCAAACAAATCGACATCACCCGCCAACAAGGCAGCCACTTGGGCGGCGGGGTCGGCAATAAAACGAAACGTGGCTTGGCGGATACGCAGCGGCGTGGGGCCAGGGCGAAAGCCGCTCCATTGCTCTAGCGTGAGCGAGGAGCCTTTGCGCCACTGCTTGAGCTGGTAAGGCCCAGTGCCGACGGGTTTGGTAGCGTTGCTGGCAGCGCTTTTGGGTTCCACCATGGCCGCACTGGCTTGGCCGAGCACAAACAGAAAGTCCGGGTCGATATGGTCGTGGTGGATAGCTACAGTGTGCTCGTCCAGCACTACGGTTTTGAGCGGGGCAAAACTGCCCTTGTCTTTGTTGGTGCTTTTAGCACTGCCTGCCCGGTCTAATGAAAACTTCACCGTGTGCGCGTTAAAGGCTGCACCGTTGTGAAACTTGACATCTTTACGTAAGCGCAAGGTGGTGGTTTTGAAATCGGGCGATACGTCCCAGCTTTCGGCCAACAGCGGCGAGACACTGCCATCGGCGTTGATTTTGGTCAGGCTCTCGAACAGGTTGTAATGCACGATCTCGCCAATCGCCGAGGCTGCGCCCGAAGTCGGGTCTAGCCCCGGTGGCTCCAAATGCAGCGCCAGCACCAGCGTATCTTTGGGCGGCTGGGCTTGTGCCACACCGGGTAAAACCGAAGCAAGACTGGCCAAGCCGGTGCTGGCCAAAAGGGTACGTCGCTGGAACATGGGGTGGTGTTTTTTCAGGGCAAAGGGGGCATGGAGGCCGGGCGATTTTCGCCCACCGCCGCCGCCATGTGCTGGCGCAGGGTTTGGCGGCGGCGTGCCCGGCCAGGATCGAGTTGGGGCACGGCATCGACCAAGGCTTGGGTACAGGGGTGCTGCGGGTTGGCAAACAGCGCGTGTGGCGTGCCACGCTCCACCACTTGGCCTCGGTCTAACACCAACACTTCATCACACAAATACTGCACCACGGCCAAATCGTGGCTGATGATGACATAGCCCACGCCATGCTGTTGTTGCACATCCAGCAGCAAATTGAGCACTTGGGCCTGCACCGACACATCCAAGGCGCTGACAGGCTCATCCGCGACGATCAGCATCGGTTTGGTGATGAGGGCACGGGCGATGGCAATGCGCTGGCGCTGACCGCCAGAGAACTGGTGCGGGTATTGGTCTAAGGCACTGGCTGGCAAGCCGACTTGGGCCAGCACTTGGGCCGCTCGTTCACGCTGCTGGGCAGGGCTGCTGGCTTGGCCGACAGCATGCAGCGGCTCCGCGACAATCTGCACAATGCGCTGGCGCGGATTGAGGGCGCTGTAGGGGTCTTGGAACACCATTTGCATATGGCAACGCGCTTGGCGTAAAGCGGCTGGGCTCAGGGTGTGCAACGCAGGGCGACCCAGCAAACGCACACTGCCACGGCTAGGAGGCAACAAGGCCAGCAACAGGCGCGCCAAGGTGGTCTTGCCCGCACCAGAGGCCCCCACAATGCCAACACTGCGCCCCATGTGCAAGGTAAAACTGATATCGTGCAGCACCGTGCGCTGCTCGGGTGCTGACCAGGGCCAAGGCCGGGGCAGCGGATAGCTAAAGCCCAAGTTTTGCACTTGCAGCAAAGGCAGTTCGGGCAAGGTGTCTAAGGACGGGGCTTGCCAAACACCAGAAACTTCCCGAAACGCGACATCCGTGGCCTGTGCAGTCAACGCAGCCTCCATGCTGGCTGTCCTGCTGGCGCAGCCGGATTGGTTTCAATACGCAGGCAGCGCACGCTATGGCCGTCACCAGACAAGGTTTGTGCGGTGGGCCTTTCGCGCTGGCAGGCGGCCAAGGTAAATTCACAGCGCCCGGCAAATGGGCAACCCGGCGGTAAATCGGCCAATCCGGGCAGGCTACCGGCAATCGCGGGCAGGCGCTGGCGCAAACGTGCATGCGGCCCCAACACCGGCCTGGCAGCCAACAAAGCACGGGTATAGGGGTGCGCCAACTGGGCAAATACCGCCGTGGTCGGGCCGCTCTCTAGCACCGTGCCGCCATACAGCACCAACATCTGATCGGTGTTTTGGGCAATCAAGCCCAAATCGTGTGAAACCAACAGCAACGCCATACCGCGTTCAGCCGCCACGTCTTGTAGCAACTGCAAAATTTGCTGTTGCAACACCACGTCCAGCGCCGTGGTCGGTTCATCGGCAATCAAAAAATCGGGGCCACAGGCCAAGGCCATAGCGATGGTGATGCGCTGGCGCTGGCCGCCGGAAAACTGGTGTGGGTAGTGGTCTAAGCGCTGCGCTGCATCGGGCAGGCCGACACGCTGTAACAAAGCCAAGGCTTGCTGGCGCGCTGCTGCCCGCCCCAAGCCTTGGTGCAGGCGCAAAGGCTCGGCCACTTGGTCAGCAATGCGGTGCAGCGGATTGAGTGCCGTCATGGGTTCTTGAAACACCATGCCGATGCGCCGCCCACGCACCTGGCACAGGGCCGCATCTGGCAGGCCCAACAATTCTTGGCCATGCAAGCGAATACTGCCACGCACCTGCGTCCCTTCGGGCAACAGGCCCAACAAAGCCAAGGCGGTAAGCGATTTGCCACTGCCCGACTCACCGACCAAGCCCAGCGTTTGGCCGCGCTGCAGCGTAAACGAGACCCCACGCAGCGCCTGCACCATCCCTTGGGCTGTGGGCAGGGCAATGGATAAATCAGTGACTTGTAATAAAGGCGTGGACATCAGTGCAACTAGAACACAAGGCAAGGCATTAGCGCCGCTGCACGGAACGGGGGTCTAAGGCATCGCGCAGACCATCGCCCAGCAAATTCAGCCCCAACACGGCCAGCAGTATGGCCAAACCGGGCCACAGCGCCAGCAGCGGCGCTTGCCACAGCAGGGTTTGGGCCTCGCTCAGCATCCGGCCCCACGAAGGCTGGGGCGGCTGGGTTCCCAACCCTAAATACGATAGCGCGGCCTCTAGCAAGATAGCGACCGCAAACTGCGCGGTGGCCTGCACCAGCAGTGCTGGTGCGATATTGGGTAGCACATGCTCTAAGCTGATACGCCAGCCGCCCTTGCCACTGATACGCGCCGCCACGATGAAATCGCGCGTCCATACCACTTGGGCGCAAGCGCGTGCCACACGCACAAACACCGGAATGTTAAAAATACCAATGGCCACAATGGCATGGAGCAAACTCGGCCCATACACCGCCGTAAGCATGATGGCCAACAACACCGCTGGAAACGCAAACGCCAAATCGGCCAGCCGCAACACCAACTGCTCGACCCAACCGCGCCGTGCCGCAGCCCACAGGCCCAAGGCCGTGCCCAACACCAACCCGATGCCCACGGCCAACAGCCCGACCAACAGCGCTTGTCCAGCCCCCAGCAGCAGCATTGCGGCCACATCACGCCCCAAAGCATCGGTGCCCAACCAGTGCTGGATACTGGGCGTTTGCAGTTTCTGGGCCAAATCCACCTCATAGGCCGAGTTGGGGTTCCACCACAGCCCTAACAACACCGCCAACAGCCACAGCGCCACCAACAGGCTGCCCAGCACCAAGTTGGGATGCTGGCGCAGGCGGGCCCACACCGGACGTGCAGGGGATAAGGCAACAACCACAGGCGCAGAAGGAACAGCAGAAGGCATAGGCTAAAGACCAGACCCCACGTTAGCGCACCGCATGCCGCTGGGCCAACAGGCGGGGGTCTATCAGAGCATGCAATAGATCAACCACAAAATTCACCACAATCACCAAAGCGGCCAACAACAACACGCCATTGCGTAGCACCAGCAAATCGCGGTTGGCAATGGCTTGGAACAGCAAGCGCCCCAAGCCCGGCAGTTGGAATACATTCTCAATCACCACCGCCCCGGCCAATAAATTGGCAAACTGCAACCCCATCAACGTCACGACCGGAATCATGGCATTGCGCAGCGCGTGGCCCCACAGCACCTGCCGATAGGATAAGCCTTTGGCGCGGGCAGTACGCACAAAATCTTCGTGCAACACCTCTAGCAGCGCCGAGCGCAGTGCGCGCGCCAAAATGGCCGCCTGCACCAAGGCCAGCGCCACGGCAGGCAGCAACAAAGCCTGTACCGCTGGCCCGAAACCACCGCCCTCCTCCGCCGTCCACCCCGGAAATCCCCCCGCCGCAAACCAAGGCATTTGGATCGCGAACAGCCAAATCAAACCCATCGCCAACCAAAAGCCGGGCACCGCCATCCCCAGTTGCACCAGCCCCAGCACGGCCACGCCATCCCAATGGCGCTGGCGGGCAGCCGCATACAGGCCCGCAGCAAAGGCCAAGGCGGTGCTCAGACCCATCGCCAACAGGGCCAGAGGCACAGTGACGGCCAAGCGCTCGACCAGCAAATCCGCCACTGGGGTGCTGTAGGCGTAGCTTTCGCCCAAATCCCCCCGAAGCAAGCCCCCAAGCCACTGTCCATAGCGTTGCAGTGCTGGTTGATCTAGCCCTAATTCAGTGGCTAAGGCTGCCACGGCCTCGGGGTCAGCATCTGGCCCCATCAAGACCTGTGCCGCATTGCCCGGCAGCACATCCAGCACGCCAAAAATAGCCGCCGACGCAGCCAGCAAAGCCGCCAACATCAGGCCAAGGCGTTGAAACAGAAACCATCCCATCGGTAGAGCAGGTGCAAGCAAAGTGGAGGAAGAGCAGGGTGTACGGCCATGCGGGATTGCCAGCATAGCGGCAAAAAACCGGCGACCACAGGATAATCGCGCCTTATGAACTCTGTCTTGACTGGGAATGCCCTATGGCGTTGATGATTACCGACGAGTGCATCAACTGCGATGTTTGTGAGCCCGAATGCCCGAACCAGGCTATTTCTATGGGGCCCGAAATTTACCAAATTGACCCGTCTCGTTGCACCGAGTGTGTGGGCCACTTTGACGAGCCCCAGTGTATGCAGGTCTGCCCGGTGTCGTGCATTCCGGTCGATCCGCAACACGTAGAGAGCCACGCCACCCTGTGGCAGAAATTTCAACGCCTACAAAACAGCACCTAACGGCGGTGATCTGCGCCACAATGTCCGCATTGTCTGACGTTTGGGGGGCTTTTTTTCATGAAACCACAGATTTTGGGTGCATGGGTACTGGCGCTGGCAGCCATGGCCCCTGCCACTTGGGCCCAACCCGGCAGCGCCACCATTGGTCATTTACAAAACCTGTCGGGCAGCGCCACCGTAGAGCGTGCTGGCGCGGCACTGCCCGCCAATGCGGGCATGGTGTTGCTGCAAGGCGACCGGGTGCGCACCGGCAGTCCGGGTGCTGCAGGCATTGTGCTGACCGATGACACCGCCATCTCTTTAGGCTCGGGCAGTGAATTGCTGCTGAACGAGTATGCTTTTGCACCGCAAGAGGGTAAGTTGGCGCTGGCACTGAAGCTGCTCAAAGGCACTTTTGCCTACGTGACGGGCCAAATCGTCAAACTGGCCCCTGAGGCGGCCCAGGTACAAACCCCCACCGCCACCATTGCCGTGCGTGGCACCAAACTGCTGATCGAGGTGCAAGAATGAGCAGCAACCATCCCATCATCCCCCTCCCCCCTCCTTTACGCCAGCCGCGTTGGGCGCTCTGTGGTCTGGCGGCGGTGCTGTTGGCCTTGGGCGGTTGTGCGCGCCAATCGGTGGTCTTGGTGCCCGATGCCAATGGCCATGTGGGCACGGCAGAAGTCAGCACCGCCACGGGGCGACAGGTGCTACAAAAAGCCAATGACATGACGCAAATTGGCTCCGGTGCCCGTGCCGCGCCGTCGGCCATCACGACCGCCCAAGCCGACTTTATTACCGCCACCTTTGGAGAGGTGCTGGCAATTGAGCCCGCACCGGCCAAGGTGTTTACCCTGTTGTTTGAAAGCGGCACTGCCCAATTGCGCCCGGATGCACTGGCCCAGTTAGAAGCGATTGTCAACGCAGCCACGCAAAAAGGAACCGTGCGCGTGAGCATCAGCGGGCACAGCGATGCCACGGGCTCGGCACAACTCAACGATACCCTGTCGCGCCAAAGGGCCGAACAAGTGCAAGCGCTGCTGCGAGAGCGTGGCGTGGCAGCGCAACTGATGGATGTCAGCTCGCACGGCAAAAACAATCCCTTAGTACCAACCCCTGATGGCGTGGCCGAACCACGCAACCGGCGCGTGATGGTGGTGGTTCGCTAAGGCGGTTGAGCATCTGAGCCGCACCATGCCTAGCTTCGTGGCTTTACCGTGGTGGCAACGGTTGCGCAGCTGGTGGGGCCACGACACAACCCGCCTGTATGCGCTAGGTTGTTGCCTGACCCTGCTGCTGGCAGCGCTGTCCGTCTGGCAACCTGTGGCGTTGCGTAAAGCCGATGGGGCGGTCTATGACCAGATGTTGGCTGCCCGCACGCCTACGCCCCCCTCTGAAGCTGTGGTACTGGTGGGGGTGGACGAAGACAGCTTAGCCGCCTTTGGTCAATGGCCTTGGCCGCGTTACCGACTGGCCTTGTTACTAGAACAGTTGCAGCGTTTAGGCGCGCGTGTAGTGGCACTGGATGTGCTGATGCCCGAACCCGACCGCAGCGCGCCCGATGTGATCGCGCGCGAGCGCCAACGCGACCTGCAAGAGGCCTCCCCCCTACCTGCCCCGCCCAGCGACAGCACCAGCACCGACAGCAACTCGCAGCGTTTGGCCCAAGCCATGCAGAGCATGCCCACGGTGTTGGGCTCTTATTTGCAATTTGCCCCGTCGCTTCCTCACCCCAGCGCTACAGCACCGCTGCACCGCCCTGCACCGGCACTGCCCACAGGCACGGTACTATCGCAGCGCATCCAAAGCCCCTTGGCCTGGCCCCAGCCCCAAGGGCAAATTCGCAGTCTGCCGCAGCTCACCCAAGCCGCCGCCGCCGAAGGCTTTACCAATGCCTTGCAAGACATTGACGGCAAATTGCGCCGGGTTCCCCTGCTATTGCCCAGCCCCCATGGCACGCACTACCAGCCCTCTTTGGCCTTAGCCACCTTGCTGCAAGCTTCTAGCAACCGCTCACTGCAATTGCAAACCAGCAGCACCGAAGCCCATCTGCATTGGAACGGGCTGCAAATTCCGCTCGACCAGGGTGGCAATTTGCTTCTGGACTGGCACAGCCAGCCCCCCGCTTATGTCTCCGCACAAGCGGTGTTGCAAGGCACGGTGGCCCCCGAGCGCATCCAAAACAAAATCGTGCTGATCGGCACTTGGGCGCTGGGCTTGGGTGATTTGCACTTGGCCCCTTCAGGCACATCGGTGCATGGGCTGGTGTTCCACGCCACGGTGTTAAACAACCTGTTGGCCGGGCACTTTATCGCCCGCCCAGCTTGGGCCACCGGAGCCGAGTTGTTGGCAGTGTGCCTGACCGGGCTGCTTTCTACTTGGTGGTTGGCCCGTGCAGGCGTGGGCGGCTCGGTGCTGTGGGTGGTGCTGGGCACGGGTGGCCTCTATGGCGCAGCACAAACGCTGCTGGTGCAACAAGGACTGCACCTGTCGCCGCTGCTGCCCATGCTCACGCTGGTGTGCCTGAGCTTGTTTCTCAACTTGCTCAAATACGGCATGGCTGCACACAAACTGCGCTTGCGTACGCGCGACTTGATGGAAGCGCAAGACGAAATCATCATCAGCCTATCGGTACTGGCCGAAGCCCGCGACAAAGAAACTGGCCGCCACATCCTGCGCACACAACGCTATGTCAAGGTACTGGCGCGCGAGCTGGCCAAAACGCCGGGCTACCGCCACCTCACGCCCTCAGACATCGAATTGCTGGGCAAATCGGCCCCGCTACACGACATCGGCAAAGTCGGCATCCCAGACCGAATCTTGCAAAAGCCGGGCAAACTCACGCCCGAAGAATTTGCCGTGATGCAAACCCACCCCCTGATTGGCGCGCAAGCCCTAGAGCGCATCATTGCCGACAGCGGCCACCCCGAAAAACAAAGCTTTTTAGACTACGCGCGCCACATGACCGAAGCACACCACGAGCGCTGGGATGGCACGGGCTACCCGCACGGTTTGCAAGGACGCGCTATTCCACTGGCCGGGCGCTTAATGGCGTTGGCCGATGTCTACGATGCCTTGGTCAGCCGCCGTGTGTACAAAGAAGGCTTCTCGCATACCCAAGTGCGCGAGATGCTGCTAGAGCAATCCGGGCGGCAGTTTGACCCGGATGTGGTCAACGCTTTTCTGGCCCAAGAAGACGAATTTGTACGCATTGCCCACGAACTGGCCGACCCAGCCGAAGAAGCGCCAACAGCCACCCATTAACCCGCTACAGCGCTGCCTGCAGTTTATCGAACATTGATTTTGCTACGTTCTCTGTATGCCAAAATAGCCGCTTTCTACTTTGGGTGTTAGCAATTTTTTGCCATCGCCAAGTTCTATTTTGTCGAGCAGAAAAAGGCAGGCGTAGCGGTGAGAAAAATAGTACACAGTGACATCGTTCTGGGCGAACCTATCGGTTTTTCTATTTACAGCCGCAGTGGTACTTTACTTTTTCGCCGGGGCTCGGTCATTCACATGCCCGATCAAATATCGCGCCTGTTGGTGCGTGGGGCGCAATACGACGAAACCGAAACCGATCTGCGGCCCTATACCCCTGAGACCCCCCCGCCACCGCCCGAGCCAGAAGAGCTATCCCCATTTGAGCACATGGTGGGTTTGATTTTGAACCTCAAGCATGTCTTGGCAACCATGCTCAAAACCCCAGAACAAATCGATGTGGGGGCGCGCATTGGCAAAATTGCCCAAGAAATACAAAAAATCTGCCAAAAGGACATTGATAGTGCCTTAGCAGCTCCTTGTGTCGATAGTTATAATTCATATATCGTGCTGCAGCAAATGATGGGCGCAGTCCTGACCGAGCTGATTGCACAAAAAAAAGGCATTCCTCCCGAACAACGCTTGTCGCTGGTGTGCGCGGCCCTGACCCGCGATCTGGGGCAGTTGCAAATGCAGCTAGAAATGGACAAACATGCAGGCCCACTGCCCGATGATTTATGGGCGCAAATGCGCCAACATCCTCAGTTGGGCGCACAACTGCTAGAAAAAGCCGGTATTACCGACCCCCTGTGGTTGGATGCTGTGCGCCAACACCACGAACATCTGGATGGCAGCGGCTATCCAGCCGGGCTCCAAGCCGAGCAAATTGCACAAGGAGCCAGAATTTTGGCCGTGGCCGACCGCTACAGTGCCATGACCAAACAACGGCCTTACCGCGCCCAAGCTTATTTTCCGCAATTTGCTCTCAAAGAGATTTACCTGAAAAAAAATGCCGAAATCGATGAAGAAATTGGCAGAATTTTAATCTCTGTCACGGGCTTGCTGTCACCGGGTACGATGGTGCGGATCAAATCCGGAGAGGTGGCCGTTGTCAAAAGCCCGACTGTGAAACCCGATGCAGCGATTGTCTATGCGGTGTATGGAAAAACCGGCATGATCTTATCGGCCCCAGTGCGCCGTGACACCTCACAACCAGGCCATGAAATTGTTGGCTTGGTTCCGTTTGCCGATTGCCTGACCGCAGCGGTGGTCATCAAGCAGGTGTGGGCCAAATAGCCCCGTCCCCCCCATAGCCCAGGGAATTGACACCATGAAAATGAATCTACCGGTGACTGGCCGAGAGCAATTTTTCTCTGCCGATAAAAATATGGTCACCAAGACCAACACCAAGGGCATTATTACCTTTGCCAACAAAGATTTTATGGAAGTGAGCGGCTTTTCAGAAGAAGAGTTGCTGGGGAAGAACCATAACATCATCCGACACCCCGATATGCCACCGGCGGCTTTCGAGATCATGTGGAAAACCATCCAGCGTGGTTTACCTTGGCAGGGCATGGTCAAAAATCGCTGTAAAAATGGTGACCATTACTGGGTCAATGCCCGCATTGTACCCATCAAAAAGAATGGTGCCATCACGGGTTATATGTCGGTACGCTCTTGTCCATCGCGTGAACAAGTGGCCGAGGCCGAAGCCACCTACCAGGCGGCCATGACGGCACCTGAAACCCTGAAAGAAAACGCCTCTTCGCACTGGGGTAAGCATTTCTCCATCAAAAATGGTATTCCACTCTGGATTTTATTTGTCACCCTGTTAATGATTGGTGGTGGCATCTTGGGCATGATCGGTATTAACCTCTCTAAAGCCGATATTCAAGCCCTGTACCACCAAGAAATGATGCCAGCCCAAGCCCTGCATCGGGTGAACTTCTTGATGTCAGACAACCGGGCCCAGCTGGGGTTGGCGCTGAATTTTAAATTTGGCACCCATTCAGAAACACTGCTCAATCACAGTTCTGGTAATAAGCAACTGCAGCGCATTCAGCAAAACAAAAACGAAATCGATCATATCTTGGCCCACTACATCAGCCAAGTGACCGATGAACCAGAGAAAGAGTTGGCCAATCAATATATTCAAGCCCGTAACCGTTATGTGGCCCAAGGATTATTGCCAGCGATCCACGCCATTGAGGCCGAGGATTATTTGGCCGCCCAGCGCATTTTCTTCCGCCAAGTGAATCCACTGTATGAAGAAGCCAATACCCGTGCTTCGGCTTTGCTCGAGTACTTGCTGGCACGCGGGCATGGTAAATTGATTGATACCACCGTACGTGCCGATGTGATTCTCAAAATGGTGGTGGGCGGCATTGCCATCAGCTGTTTGGTGTTGGTGGTGGCTGGATTTTTCTTCTTTCGCATTACGGCCAAACCACTGGAACAGGCCGTGCTGGCCTTGGAAGATATGGCCGAGGGTAATTTGTCTAACCCTGTGAATCCCTCGGGTTATGGCGAGCCAGGGCGCGTGATGACTGCGGTGCTATTTACCCAAATGCACTTAAAAGTCATGATTTACGAGATCCAGCAATCATCGGACTCTATTCACCGCCAATGCAATAATCTCAACAAATTAATGATGGATCTGGCCGAGCACTCGGACGAGCAACAAGACCGTATCTACCAAACGGTAGATGCCGTGAATGCCTCGCGCAGTGCCTTGGCCAGCATTGCCACACAGATGGATACTTTGCTAGAAACGCTCCACGCCGGAGAAGACGATAGCAATACACCCTTGATGGCGCACCACCAGACACCCGTTTCCGATTTAGACTGGATGCCACCTGAACTGCTGGCCGCCTTTGGTGAGGAAATCCCAGCCGCCATCCCCATACCTGCCACCCTCATCAGCACACCAGCGCCAACCGAGCCACCCGCCACGGCGGTTGCATTGGTCACTGGCACACCTTGCGGTGGCACACCATTGGCTTTACGCCAACAGGTACAACGTATTGCCAGTGCAGCCCGCGGCCAAGCCTTGGCCATCGAAGAGGTAGCCCACCAACTCAGTCAAGTGGCGGCCTTGGTAGTGCAAAACCGTGAAGATGTGCAAGGCGCTTGGGCCGCCTCGCAACAGCTAGAGCAAGCTGCGCGCGAGCTGGACGAACTGGTCAAATACTTTGATTGAGACTGTTTGTTGTAGCCCCCCGTCTTATGCTTTAGGGTTGGGGGCTGTCAGTTTTCCATCCATCGTTGAGTGTTTTTAAGAAAGCGATCACATCGTCGATTTCTGCATCGCTGAGCGCTGGAACTTGGCCCGGTTGGCGGCCATAGGGGGCCTCGGTAGTATTGACATTGGCTTGCCACTGCACCGGGATGTCATCAAATTTTTGCACACTGCCATCGGCATTGACCGGGTACCACTTTTCGGGGTGGGTATCGCGTTGCACATAAAAATTCAGTGCATCTTTAAGTGTTTTGAACTTACCGTTATGAAAGAACGTCTGGCGCAAGGCCACATTGCGCAGCGAGGGCACCTTGAAGGCCCCGCACAAATCTTGTCGTGTGGCTAACTCCGGGCGCGCGCACAGCCCCAAATCAAAATAAGCAGGATCGTGGTTGGCAGCAATGTCGTCATTGCGGGGAACGCCTAAATTGTCGTAAGTAAAGTCGGTAAACAAAGGATGGCTACCGTCGGCACTTTTGGCGGATGGATGGCACGCGGCACAGTTGCCTTTGTTCTCATCGTTAAACAGTGCCAAGCCGCGGGCCTCTGCTGCCGTGAGTGTGGCTTGGCCGCGCAAAACAGCATCGTACTTGCTGGTATAGGCGTTGAACTCGCTGTCTTCGCGTTGGTAACGCTCTAGGGCTTGGAGCAGTTTGTCAAACGCCACATCAGTGTTTTGCAGTACCTCAGCCCCATAAAGCGCCTTGAAGTCGCGGGCCCATGCGGTTTGCCCAATTTTGGCAACCACGCTGGCTTTGTCTGGGTTGGCCATTTCGCGGGGGTTCAACAGCGGCCCGGCAGCTTGCTCAGCCAAGGTGTTGGCCCGCCCATCCCAAAAAAATCCACCCGTTGGGGTGTCTTCTTCGTCAAAGTGAAAGGGCGTGTTTTTTGCCAAGTAGCGCAGCGCCGGAGAGCTGCGCAAGCCCTGAACGTCTGAACGCTGACCGCCCAATTGAACGGCCAACGCATTGGGTGCGCTATGCCCAGACACGCTAGCATGACAACTGGCACAAGATTGCTGACCTGAAGCAGAAAGGAGTGGCTCGTTGAAGGCGCGCTCGCCCAAAGCAGCCTCAGGGCTTAAAGTGGGGTGAAGATTGCTCGTACTGTCGCCACCGCAAGCAGCCAGTACACCAACGGCTAAAACACATGAAAGCCAAGAAATATGAGAACGCATGACAGAGACGCCGCTGGTGGCGCAGTGAATGGATAAATTGTTACACTGCGATTGTAAACAGGAATTATTTCTATTTATAAATAGGCGCGTGCGCACTCAGCGTAGTTTTCTTGCATTCAACTATGCAGCAGCACTGTCTGTGTCCCCAGGGGCTTACTTTGTAGAGGTGCTACTTGATAGCCTACTTCCGATTTTGAGTCTTGGTTTTTACCGTTGTGCCATGACACCCAGCCACCAATGTCCAAGCCGCCCTACCACTCCCGTGGGAATGGCAGTAGCTAGCAGCTTGGTGGCCGTGACCAGTTTCACTTCGATGGGAGTTAATCTGCGCGCTTGATCGGCACGTACAGGCTACCGCCCCCCTTTTGGAACTCTTCTGCTTTAGCGTGCAAGCCTTCTTCCAAAGCCTTGGTTTCGGCCAAGCCCTTTTGGGCAGCGAAATCGCGCACTTCTTGCGTGATTTTCATGGAGCAAAACTTGGGGCCACACATGGAGCAGAAATGGGCCACCTTGGCCGAATCCTTGGGCAGGGTTTCATCATGGTATTCCTGCGCCGTTTCGGGGTCTAGGCCCAAATTGAATTGGTCTTGCCAGCGGAAGTCAAAACGTGCTTGGCTCAGCGCATCGTCGCGGGCACGCGCACCGGGGTGGCCCTTGGCTACGTCGGCAGCGTGGGCCGCAATTTTGTAAGCAATGATGCCCTGCTTCACGTCATCGCGGTCGGGCAGGCCCAAATGCTCCTTGGGCGTGACATAGCACAGCATGGCCGTGCCCATCCAGCCAATCATGGCCGCACCGATGGCGCTGGCAATGTGGTCATAGCCGGGGGCAATGTCGATGGTCAGCGGGCCGAGGGTGTAGAACGGGGCTTCGTGGCAGTGCTTGAGCTGCTCGGTCATGTTGGCCTGGATCATGTGCATGGGCACATGGCCGGGGCCTTCAATCATGGTTTGCACATCGTGCTTCCAAGCAATTTGCGTCAGCTCGCCCAAGGTGTGCAGTTCGGCAAACTGGGCTTCATCGTTGGCATCAGACGCGCAACCGGGGCGCAGGCCATCGCCCAAGCTAAAGGCGACATCGTAGGCTTTCATGATGTCGCAGATGTCTTCAAAATGCTCGTACAAGAAGCTCTCGCGGTGGTGGGCCATGCACCACTTGGCCATGATGGAGCCACCGCGCGACACAATGCCAGTGCGGCGGTTGGCCGTCAGGTGGATATGGCCCAAACGGATGCCGGCGTGGATGGTGAAATAGTCCACACCTTGCTCGGCTTGCTCTACCAACGTGTCGCGGAAAATCTCCCACGTCAGGTCTTCGGCAATACCGCCAACTTTCTCTAAGGCTTGGTAAATCGGCACGGTGCCAATCGGTACCGGGCTGTTGCGCACAATCCAATCGCGGGTGGTGTGGATGGCCTTGCCGGTAGACAAGTCCATCACATTGTCTGCTCCCCAGCGGATCGCCCAGACCAGCTTTTCGACTTCTTCTTCAATGCTGGAAGTGACAGCCGAGTTGCCGATGTTGGCATTGATTTTGACCAAGAAGTTGCGCCCAATCGCCATCGGCTCGACTTCAGAGTGGTTGATGTTGGCAGGGATGATGGCGCGGCCACGGGCCACTTCATCGCGCACAAACTCGGGCGTGATGATTTTCGGGATACTGGCCCCGAGCGGGTTGCCCATCAGACGCTGTTCGCGCGCTGCATCTTGCTGGTACTGCACCATCCATGCGCGCTTGCCATTTTCGCGGATGGCGACGTATTCCATCTCGGGCGTGATGATGCCTTTCTTGGCATAGTGCATCTGCGTCACGTTGGAGCCGCTTTTGGCGCGCAGAGGCTGGCGTTGCAGCGCTGCTGCTTCGGCGCGCAGGGCGGCCAAGCGGGCCGCATCGTCATTTTTTTGCCCATCGTCCAAGGCTACGGGTGGTCGGCCTTGGTAGCGTTCGACATCGCCCCGACCTTCAATCCAGCTGCCGCGCACGCTGGGCAAGCCTTTGCGCACATCAATGGTGGCGGTAGGGTCGGTGTAGGGGCCAGAGGTGTCATAGACGCTCACCACTTCGCCATTGGTGAGTGCAATATCGCGCACCGGCACACGCAAGTCAGGGTGCAATTGACCGGGGATGTAGGATTTGGTCGAAGCAGGAAACGGGGCGCGTGTCAGGGCCAGCAAATCGGCAAATTTTTCGGGGGCATTCATCGGGTAGTCTCCGGGGCAGTGGCAAGGTTGCGCTCCGGAGTGGATGTTGCCGGGCCGCCCACAGCAAGCGTGCAGGCGCAGACCATCCGCTCTTCTTCCGCCGGTACCAACCGGATCAAGTTCGTCGGGTTCGGAGGTGTGTCTTGCAACAGACCACCCCCATCTCAGTGCAGCGCACACCCCGGAGCAGGTGCGAGTATAGGCCGCTCTGCAACAAACTGCTCTCCGTCTCACCATTTGCTGTGGTCCACAGGCTCTTTGTGCTGGACAAGGTACAGCCCCTTTCTGAGCCAGAACTGAAATTATTTATAATAAAAACCATTCTCATTTGTACTTCTTTTAAAATTTATAGAGGAAATCCATGTTTCAACCCGTGTTTGGTGCAGCGGCGGTTGTCACGTTTTTGAATCGTGCGTTCTACAACACCGCCCCTGGGAGTCAGTTCTTCCAGAACCAAGTCAATGCCGCAGGCCGAACAGAAGCCAGTCAAACCGCATTTGCTCTCCAGTTTGGCCGTAGCTTTTGGAGTTGGAGCGATGCTGCATTGGCAAACAAAGTGTTAGGCAATATGGGGTTGTTGCCCAACTCCGAGTTGGAAGCCTCTCTTGCCGAATATTTTGCTGCTGTAGGCACCGAGGCCCGTGGCATCGTGGTGTTGCAACTGGCCCGCCTGCTATCCCATCAGCAAAATGCTGTGGGTGACACAGCCTCTTATGCTGATGCGGCAGCGGCTTGGAACCACGCTATCACCCAGTCGTACCTCTACTCCGCCAACCCTGCCAATACCAAAACGGCCGATCCATTGGCCGATGTGACTGCCCCTGAAGTGACAGCCACCACCTTTAACTATGCAGAAAACCAAGCTGCTGCTTATGTCATCGGAAAAGTGACGGCTCTCGACGCTATAGGGGTAACGAACTTTGACATCGTCACGGGCAACAGTAGTGGCTACTTTGCGATTGATGCCATAGGCCAGCTTACCCTGACCGAAGCCGGTGCAGCTGCCACTGCTGCAGCCAACGATTACGAAACCAGCCCTAACAACTTCCATTTGGGAGTGGTGGCAAAGGATGCAGCAGGCAACGCCTCCAGTCCAGCCCACATCACTATTCTGGTCACGGATGTCGACGATGTAGCACCCAAACTGATAGCAGTCGCTGCTGCAGGTACCACTGTCAAATTGAACTTCAATGAAGCTTTTAAAACGGATTTTTTCCTACATGGAACAGCCTTCACCGTAGTTGATGCAGCCAATGTAGCAATCGGCATCAACTCCGTCACGGTGAGTGGCTCTCAAGTCATTTTAACTTTGGCAGCATTACCTTCCGGCACTATCAAGGTAAGTTACACGGCACCAACCGTAGGTGATGCCCTACAAGATGCTACCGGTAATCAGGTGCCTGCCATCTCCAATCAAGTTGCCGTGACAGATGTCACGGCCCCGACACTGGTCTCATCGAATCCGGTGGATGATTCAACTAATTTTTTAACAAACAGTCACCTCCGCCTGACCTTTTCTGAGAATGTAATGCTGGGCAGTGGCTATCTCACCATCGTCAACCCGACCGATGCTACCGATAATCGTGCGATTGCCGTGACTGACACGACCCAAGTCTCGGTCTCTGGTGCAGTGCTTACCATCAACCCTGTTGCTAATTTGAGAGCTGATACAAGCTATTACATCCGCATTCCAAGCATGGCCGTGCTGGATACGGCAGGCAACCCTTACTCAGGTATTAGTGATACCACCACATTGAATTTCACGCCAGTGGCACCTGCCGTGCCAGGACAAACCTTTGCGCTGACTGGCACCATTGATGCCATCGAAGGCACTATCGATGATGACACCATCATCGGCGTTTTTTCAACCTCTCCACCTGGCACTTTGCATATTGCTGACCAAATTTATGGCGGTGCAGGCACTGATACATTAAAGATGTACGGAGCCTACAATGCAGCCCAAATGCCGATGAGCATTCGCAGCGTCGAAATATTGCAATTTGTGACTGCAACCAATGCGGCCTTAGATCTATCGTCCACACTGACAAAAGCTATTTCTGGCGTAGCAAAGGTGATGATTGACGATGCCGCAGCTATCAACGGTCAGGCCATCACTACCACCACTGGCCAGTCACTCAGTCTGGCAACCGGCATTACAGGCGCTGCTACTGCTGGTGCCGTCATTTGGGCAACCCAATCTACAGATCCTGCTTTGGAGCTGACCCTGAACGGCTACCAAAGCAATGCCTCATCTGGTTTATTGCAAGACTTGACGATCAGTAATGGTGTGACATCTACGCTTCATTTGGTGTCCACAGGTGCTGCTAACAAAGTGGCTAACCTGACCTTGGGTACTCAAACCGATAAACTGGTGCTAACGGGTGACAAGGCCCTGACCGTGAGTAAGAATTTGGTTTCATCCGGCGGGGCAGGCATACTTAAAACAGTGGATGCGTCCGCCAGCACAGGCAGTGTGGCCATCACGATCGCCACTGGCACTACAGCAGCTTTTACCTTTACCGGTGGTTCTGGCAACGACAGCATCACGCTAAATGCAACTTCCGGCGCAGCTTTTTCTTTCAAAGGCGGGGCAGGCAACGACACTATTAAACTGGTGGACAATGGCCTACAGGTGCTGGCTTCTGGTACTCAGCTGGATGGGGGTGCAGGCACAACCGATAAAATCAGCTTGAACGACACCGATCTGACAGCCAGTGAATACGCTACTCTGAATGCGGCCAAAAACTTTGAAGTTTTGGGCTTGAACGCTGCAATTACAGTAGATGCCAGCCAATTAGGGGCTTACAAGGTTTACTCATTGGATGGTAATGCCCTGCAAGTGATCAATCAGGTAGCCACTGGTACTACGGTGAATGTCACTACCAACCACGCAGCAGACATTACAGTAGCAGCTGCAGTAGGTGTTCATGATCTGGTTTTCAATATTGGTGCGAGTACTCTGGGCGGCAATCTCACACTTTCTGGCTTCAGCACCATTACTTTGGGCAGCAACAGTAACAGCACTATCGGCCAACTGACCCTGAGAGACAATGCAACCGTCAATATCACCGGCTCCAAGGATCTGACGATCCAGGCCATTGCCAATGCCAGCACCGTAGGCCACAAAATCGATGCCTCGGCCTTGACAGGCAAATTGAATGTCACTGCTAACCAAACTCCTTATGCAGCCAATTCGGTGTTAGGTGACGTTCTGATTGGTGGCAACAATACCGACACTCTGACGGCAGGTCTCAACAGCACCAAACTGACCGGTAACGGAAGCAATGACACATTCGATGTTTCTTTGGCGGTAGCCGGAGGTACTGCCAATGCCAACATAACCACTATCACCGACTTTACCAAGGGCGACAGCATTAAATTTGGTAATACGGCAGGTTCTTTCACCGCCACCAAGGTTGATTTGAGTGGCGCAACTTCTGAACAAATGGCACTAGATGCACTGCTGGTAGGCAATAACAGTGACCTCAAATGGGGGGTGTACAACGGCAACACCTATATTGTTGACGATGCAGGCACCAGTAACACCATGGATCCGTCTGACACCATCGTCAAATTAACTGGGATACTCCATTTGGGCGCTAGCACCTTTGCCAGCCAAGTGTTGACTTTCGTTTAATCCAAGCCACCAATCACTGCCCAGAAGCAAGAACATAGTGATTCAAGTAGCAACGATCGGCAGAAGCAACCTTTGACCGGCTGGTACGCTAATGTGGCAAGCGTTGCTCTGCTGTTTATTGCGCCCGAATCATGGTGCCGTGGGCTTGACCGCTCAGAACTTCCAGCAGCATGGTGTGTGGGGCGCGGCCATCGATGATATGGACTGCATTCACGCCAGCCTTGGCCGCATCGAGCGCTCCAGCAATTTTGGGCAGCATACCGCCGCTGATGGTGCCATCGGCCACCAGTGCGTCGATACGTTGCGGGGTCAGTTCGGTCAAGAGTTGGCCTTGTTTGTCTAACACACCGGGGATGTTACTCAACATGAGTAACTTTTCTGCTTGCAACGCTACCGCCAAGCCCGCTGCCACCACATCGGCATTGATGTTGTAGCTTTCATTCTCGGGGCCAAAGCCCACCGGACTGACCACTGGAATCAAGCCTGCACCTTGCAAAGTTTGGATGATGCTGGTGTCGATGGCGGTAATGTCGCCCACTTGGCCAACATCGTGCGTGAGGCTGGGATCAGTTTGATCGACCAAGCGCAGTTTTTGGGCGCGAATCAATCCACCATCACGCCCAGTCAGGCCCACAGCGCGCCCACCAGCTTGCTGAATTCGACCGACGATGTCGGCTTGCACCTCCCCCGCCAACACCCATTGCACCACTTGCATGGTTTCGGCATCGGTCACGCGCATCCCTTGGATGAACTGACCTTGTTTACCCACACGCTTGAGCGCTGCCTCAATTTGCGGGCCGCCACCATGCACCACCACCGGCTGGATGCCCGCCAATTGCAACAGCACAATGTCTTCAGCAAAAGCCTGCTGCAAGGCCGGGTCGGTCATGGCGTTACCGCCGTATTTGACCACCATGGTTTTGCCCCGAAATTGGCGCAGTGCGGGCAACATGTGGGCCAGCAGTTGGGCGTGGTCACGCGGGGCGATGGTGGAAGAGGGGGCACAGGTATCGGTCATGGCAGCTATTTCTGAAAAGAAGAACAGAGGCCAAATTGTGCCGCAGCCTGCAACACAGTTTAATGACGCAACCAGTCCGGCACCTTAAAACGCACAATCGCCAAATAAGCGGCCACATAACTGACAATGAACAGCAGGCAAAAACCCATCAGCACCCCAGTGGTATTCCAAAATAGCACGGCAGGCACCACCGTGAGCAGGGTAAAGCCCCACAGGTAGGGTGAGGTGCGGTTGTTGCGCATCAACATACGGCGTGATTCATCGTCGTGGAATACGCTGCGCACAATGCGCCGGTAAATGAGTTGGTGGAAGTGCAGTGCATCGGCCACCCCCGGCGAGATGCCCCGCGCCAGTTTGCGATAAATGGAAAACATGGTTTCCCAAACTGGGTAGATCAGCAGCAGCATCGGAAACCACGGCGAGACATCGGGATTGCGTTGCACCAAGGCCAAACTGGCCAGTGCAATCACCACACCCCAAATATAAGCCCCCCCATCACCGGCAAACAGCATGCCACGCGGGTAATTCCAAATCAAAAACCCCCCGGTGGCCGTGGCCAACACGACCACCAAGGTAGCCAAAGCCCGATCCCCCACTTGCAAGGCAACATGGGCCAGTGCCAAACAGACAATCAATGCCACCATGCCGGCCAAACCGTTATAGCCATCAATGATGTTAAAAGCATGGGGCAAGCCTGCCACCGCCAACAGCACCAACAACCAGCCTAACCAAGGCGCAGCTTGCAGCAGGGCATCCAGCCATGGCACACCCAAGCGTGCCACGCTCATATCCAACAACACCACGGCCAGCAAACCCGACAGAGCGGTTAAGCCCAAACGAAAGCGTACGGGCAAACGTTGGGTCATGTCTTCGGCAATGCCGCCAATCGCGGCAGGTAACAGGGTGATGAGCCACAGGGCCGTCCAATGGCCTAACTTCAGGTTGCCCGGATCGCCCCAAGCCATTTGCATCAAGCCCAACAACCAACCCAGCCCAGTGCCTGCCAGCAAGGCCACGCCACCCAAGCGCGGAACATGGCCGAAATGAAAACGCTGTGGCATCTCATGCCCATACAACGCCGCGTGGTCACGCAGCCAGCGTACCACCAAACCAGCCACGATGGCCGAAACCAAAAATGCCACCAAAGACAACCACATCATAGGGGGGCGATGGTACCTGTATTGAGGGAAGAAGGGGGCATCTGTGCGCACACAACCAACGGCCTAGCGGCCACCGGGCTGCACCAATGGCCCAGAGCGCCCTCGGTAGCCATCGAAGAAACCACGCAATGCCATCGTGAAATACTGCCAGCGTCCGGGAACCAACAAAGAAAAAGCCACAAAGCGTTTGCACTGGCGCAGCATGACATTCCAGCGGGTCGGCATGTCCATTTGGCGCGCACGCAGGGTCAGCAGGCAATTGCGCGATTGGTAGTAGTGGCGCCACGGCGCATGCAGCGCCACCTCTTGGCCCAGCACCTGCACGACCTTATCGCCCAATGAATGCTCTAACAGGGCACCACAAGCCCCCAAAATGCGGTAGCCGTGGTTGCGTGCACGCCAACACCATTCCACATCCACCCAGTCGATAAAAAAATCTTCGCGCATCAGGCCCACCACTTGCAGCACCGGGGCAGGAATGAGGCAGCCCGAAGCAATGACATGATCCACCGCCCACACTTGCTCCGGGTCGGTGCAAGGCAGCCAACGTGCCCGCCCACCCTGCACCGTCAGAAATGGGCTGCGTGCCACACCCCGTCGGGAATCGGTATGGCAGGCCCCGACAGCGCCAGCGTCAGGGCGAGCCTGCAGCACGGCCAGTAAGCGCGCAACCATGTCTGGGACAGGTAGGCTGTCATCGTCCATGAGCAAAATATGCGAGGCGCCACAGGCCAAAGCGCGTTCGATGCCCCGGTTTTGTGCCACGGCAATGCCTTGGTTGCTGTTGAGCCAAATCGGCTGCACACGCTGCGGTGACCAACGGGTTTGCAATTGCTGCAACGGAGCACCAGAGCCATTGTCCACCCAGATGATGGCCTCCACTTGCATCAACAGCCGCTCAAATTGTGCTACCAGGCGTGCTGCATCGCTGCCGTAAGTCACGACCACCGCATAAACGGCGGCCGATGTGGCGCAAGGGGGTGAAGTATTCGTCATGGAACAAAAAGTACGCACTGGGGGCTACTAACCCACCTGGGGGTGACCACGTATAGCCCGGTAACTGCGAGAACACCACAGGCGCAACAAACTGCGGATATGCCACCAGGTATGCTGCCAATCGCGCTGGCTGGCCCGTTGTCCAGCGTGGCGCACTGTGGTAGGCGCACGTACCAAAGACAGACCGGCCAAGCGCACCCGCAGGCACAAATCGACATCTTCGCAATACATAAAGTAGCGGCTGTCAAAACCACCCAGCTGTTGCCACACCGCCGTGGGCAAGACCATGCAAGCGCCATTCACCCAATCGACCCGTTGCTCTTGCTGGCGCAAAACACGTCGTCGCCAGAGTGCTGCTGGGCTGGGCAAGGCGCGTTCACTGTCTTGCACCTGCCCTTGTGCATCCCACTGCACTGGATAAGCACAGCCTGTCCCCGCTTGGGCTGCCGTTTGGACTAAGCTGGCAAATGGGTCTTGTCCGATCAGTTCTACATCCGGATTGAGGATACAAACAAATGGCTCGGACGGTTGTTGCAAGGCCCGATTGTGGTTACTGCCAAAACCAAGCGCTTGGTGGTTGTGCAAAATCTGCAAAGCAAAGGGCCAGCCCCCCGCTGGAGCAGTGGGTTCAGGCTCTGGGATGTTCAGGGTCAGCACCACCCGTGCCACAGTAGCTGCACTGTATTGGGCCAATTGCCACAGCAGGCGCTGCACCAGCGGGCCATGCCCGTGGCTGACGACCGAAACAACCAGCGCCCTGTCAGACGGGGACAAACGCTAACCCCTGTGTGCTCAAGCCCACCAAGCCGATATTGGCGGCATTGGTATCACTGGCAGCCACCCAAGCCACCACGTCGGCAGGCGTGTAATCACCAGCATCCAAACCAGCGGTCAAATTCTGCAAGGTGGCACTGCTTGGGGCGGTGTGGTAGAGCTGTTGGTACAAATAGGCAATGATTTGGTGATGGCTGGCATCGGGCCCCAACACCGCTTGCAAAGCCAATGGGTTCAGTTCGGACGCTGGCAAACCGCTGTCCACTGCCGATAACGCCACCCCGACCCAATCTGGGCGATTCAGTCCGGTTGCGCCCAATACCGCCCCGATCAGGCGCGCGGCACTACCGGCAGCGCCATCCAGATCCAAGGCCCATGCTTTGTCTGCAAACTGAAGCCGTTCTATGTTGGTCAAGCTATCCAGGCCATCGCGGCCTAGGGTGTGGTCTTGTAACTGCCACCCTGCGCCTGTACGGCTCAGGGTATAGTCGGCCCGAGGGCCTTGCAGCACGAGGATGTCGGTGCCTGCTAAACCATCAAAAGCTTCGGAGGCACTGTTGCTGAACAAGCGGTCGTTGTAGGGGGTGCCCCAACGTTGCAAAGGCTCAGACGGCAGATTCAGCGTCGGGCCATACACCGAGTTGATACCCCAGTCCCCACCCAAACCATCGCGGCCATAAGTCCAATCCAGTGCCAACAAATCGTAAGGCTGGAACTGTGATTTAAAGCCGCCCCGAGTGGTGTAAGACATCACTGTGTTGTTGGTGTGGTCTTCTGCAGCGGGCAGGGCGTAATCGGTGGCAAAAGGATGCCCCAAACCCAACATGTGCCCGATCTCGTGCAACAACACCTCATAACCCGCAGCACCAGCCACGGGTTGTTGGGTGATCTGAGCGTGCTCTACATTGTCTAAATAGACCAGCGTCTCGGCATTCAATTTGATCAATGCACCATTGCTGCCCGTGGTGTAACTGTAATAGGCAGAGGTCAAGCCAGCGGTGGTGCTGCCCGCGAGGTTGGTCGCTGCAAAATGTATGTCGGCCAAATCGCTGCTGCCAACTTCGCTAAAGACAATACCCGTGACCCCACTAGCGTAGTGCAAAATCTGTCGCGCGGCTTGCTGCTGTGTGGCATTGAACGAACTCACGGCCTGCGCCGCTTTGCTATCGATAATGCTACCAGCGCTGGCATCAAAGGTGTAATACAGGACATTGCGCCCATCCGGAAAGAAGTTCCAAACGGCCGGAAAGTCCAACAGCGCATCGACCCGGTAGTCACCTGAATAAACAACGGTTTCGAGATCAGCAGCGGTAGCAGCCATCAACGGCAGTCCTATGGTAGAGAAAAAACCCCGAGTCCTGTAGAACCACAGGGCGCGGGGTTGGGTATTGTGCAGGAACTCGCCCTGCTGGTGCGGTTATTTCAGCAAATTGCGGAAAGTGACTGGACTTTCAATTTGGCCAAAACCCGTGCCCGGTACAATCGGCTGCTCTTGGGTGACACCGCTGGCCGAAACACCCGCCATGACGGCGTTGACCGGAGCCACATTGGATGTGCCATCTGCATGCACGGTCAACTCAAACACCGTCCAGACATCACGACTACCCACATAGGTAGCGGCTGGGGGAGTAAAGTTGTAGGTTTGACCATTGCCAAACTCCAAGCGCACATTAGCGCCCGAGTTGCCAATGTTTTCGGAACCAGAGTAGTGATGTACCGAGTAACGGTACACCCCCGGCTGCAAGGAGCCAGTGGTATTGGTAGGCGGGCAGGTGACCGTTTCTGGCCCTAACGAGCTGGTATCGTCCACATCCAAGGCACACTGACCACCAGCAGTTTTGGCGCTGTAGTACACATGCCAGCGACTGCCATCGGCAGCCGGGCCGGTCATGTGCGAATCCAAATCGCTTGGGTTCTGGCCCCAAGTGAGAATGGTACGGAATTGACCACTGCCCAAGCCACCTTGGGTACCACCTGCTGGCGACAAGGCCACGGCCACTTGGTTGGGCGCATTGCACTGCAACACCGCGGTTTGGCTGGCCGAGGTGTAATTGGAGGCCGCTGCCGACAGGCTGGTCATGCCCTCGGGCAACTGCGAGAAGGTAGCCACACCCTGGGCATCGGTAGTCACTGTGCGGCTACCAATAGTCACGGAGGCATTGGCCAACGGAGCTGCAGCGCCACGCACCGCATCGTACACCGTCACTTGTGCTTGCGCGCAACCGATGCCATCGGTGGTCTGGATACCCATAGGCACCAAATGCAGCGTGGCCGGGTCAAAGCGGAAGGTGACGTTGTAATTGCTGGTGACTGTGGTACTGGTGCCGGGTTGGAAAGGATTGGGCACGGAAGTCAGTACGCGCACATTCTCAATCAGCACATCTTGCTGATTCATGCCAGTGCCCCGAGTACTGGAAAAATCGATCACAGTACCTTGGGCTGCTGCACCGAAACTGAACAGAGCACCACACACACCGGCCAAGGCCGACAGTGCTAAACGTTGGGTAGATGTACGCATTGTTCCCCTCCACAAACCGACCCTCATTGGCCGTATAAGGGAACATCTTATTCCTATTTTGGGCCAATGGGAGACATTTTTTGGGTCAGTTCGGGCGGGGCTCGCTTAAGGGTAGGTAGGCGCGTTGGCCAAGGTCTGACCTTGGCTGTCTTTGGCCGACAGCAACGGGGCCATGCCGATGTCGGGCCAAGCGATGGCCAGATCGGAGTCGTTCCACGCGATGCAGCACTCGTGCTGGGGTGCGTAGTAGTCGGTGGTTTTGTACAAAAACTCAGCGCTCTCGCTCAGCACCAAGAAACCGTGGGCAAAACCGGGGGGCACCCACAGTTGGCGGTGGTTATCGGCACTCAGTTCTGCCCCTACCCATTGGCCAAAGGTGGGCGAGCTTTTGCGGATGTCCACGGCCACATCAAACACCGCCCCCTGCACGACACGCACCAGCTTGCCTTGTGCCTGCTCAATTTGGTAGTGCAGGCCACGCAACACGCCCTTGGCGCTGCGGCTGTGGTTGTCTTGCACAAAGGCATGTGCCGTACCGGTGGCCTCATTGAAGGCGCGCTGATTAAAGCTTTCGTAAAAAAAGCCGCGTGCATCACCAAACACTTTGGGTTCGATCAGCACAACTTCAGGAATACGCAGACGGGTCGCTTGCATGGCGTGGTACCTCAATAAACTTTTTCTTGCAACAGGCGCAGCAGGTACTGACCGTAGCCGTTCTTGCGCAGCGGTTGTGCCAATTGCTCTAACTGGGCTGCGTCAATCCAACCATGCCGCCAAGCGATCTCTTCCGGGCAAGCAATTTTCAGGCCCTGACGGCGCTCTAAGGTCGCAATGAACTGGCCTGCATCCAACAAACTGTCGTGCGTGCCGGTATCAAGCCAGGCATAACCGCGACCCATGATTTCAACGCTGAGCTGGCCTTGCTCCAGATACAGACGGTTCAGGTCGGTGATTTCCAACTCGCCGCGTGGCGAGGGTTGCAAGTGCTTGGCCAACTCAACCACTTGGTTATCGTAAAAATACAGCCCCGTGACCGCGTAGTTGGATTTGGGTGCCGTGGGCTTTTCTTCTAACGACAACACTTTGCCACTGGTATCGAACTCGGCCACACCATAGCGCTCTGGATCGTGTACGTGGTAAGCAAACACGCTCGCGCCTTCGGTGCGGGCATGGGCACGGGCCAACAGGTGGTGAAAATCGTGGCCGTAAAAAATGTTGTCACCCAGCACCAAGGCGCTGGGGCTGTTGCCGACAAACTCTTCACCAATGATGAAGGCTTGGGCCAACCCGTCCGGACTGGGTTGCACGGCGTATTGCAAGTTGACACCCCATTGGCTGCCATCGCCCAGCAGTTGCTCAAAGCGTGGGGTATCTTGCGGCGTACTGATGATGAGGATGTCACGAATGCCCGCCAGCATCAGGGTGCTGAGGGGATAGTAGACCATCGGTTTATCGTATACCGGCAACAGTTGCTTGCTAACAGCCAAAGTGGCCGGGTGCAATCGGGTGCCGGAGCCTCCGGCGAGGATGATGCCTTTGCGTGCGGTCATGGTGTGGGGGACTTGGGGTTTTAGAGAATTTCAGCCAACATGCGGGCCACGCCTTGTTGCCAATCGGGCAGGCGCAGGCCAAAGGTGTCTTGCAGCTTGCGGGTGCTGAGGCGCGAGTTGTGCGGGCGCGTGGCCGGTGTCGGAAAGGCACTGGTCGGTACGGGGGCGACTTCGGTGGCTTGGATGGGCAAGGCAGGGGCCAGTTGGCGCGCCTGCTCAATCACAAATTGGGCGTATTGGTTCCAGTTGGTTTCACCAGCAGCCACGCAATGGTACAGACCGCCATCTTGCGGGCGCTGTTGCAAGTGGCGAATGGCATGGGCCGTCACATCGGCCAACAAATCGGCTCCCGTGGGTGCGCCCCATTGGTCGTCAATCACCGTCAGGCTGGCACGTTCTTGGGCCAGACGCAACATGGTTTTGGCAAAGTTGCCACCCCGCGCAGCATAGACCCAACTGGTACGCAAGATCAGATGCTGGCAGCCGGATTGCTGGATCAGCTGTTCGCCTTCGAGCTTGGTGCGACCATACACGCTCAAGGGGCCAGTGGCATCTTGCTCACCCCACGGACGGCTACCGCTGCCATCAAACACATAATCGGTACTGTAGTGAATCAGCCATGCACCCAGCTGTGCGGCTTCTTGAGCCAGCACACCGGGTGTGGTGGCGTTGAGCAAGCGGGCCAGTTCAGGCTCGCTCTCGGCTTTATCGACCGCCGTGTGGGCGGCCGCATTCACGATCACGTCTGGGCGCAAGGCACGCACAGTGTCGGCGATACCTGCCGGGTTACTAAAGTTGCCGCAGTGCTCGGTGCTATCGTGGTCCAGGGCAGTGACTTGGCCCAAGATGGACAAACTGCGTTGCAGTTCCCAGCCGACTTGGCCGCCTTTGCCGAAAAGAAGGATGTTCATGCGACTTGAGGGGTTTGTTGTTGTAAAAGTTGGAGCAAGAACTCTGGGGCCAAATCAGCCCCATTGGCCCATGCTACCGTGCCGAGGGTGTCATCTTGATGGGCCGTGGCAAACAATTGCTCATCCTTCAACGGCTCGAACATCTCGCCCCACAACTCGTCTATCAGGTTCACTTCACCGCGCAGGTTGTTGTTGAACTCAAGGTAGAGCCGATAGCCCGGTCTGGCTTCGACATGGGTGGTGTGCAAAAACATGCTTCACTCCAAGGGGGCAATAGGGTTGAGGGGTTTGCGTTGTTGTGCCAGTTGCCAGTCTGCCATGAGTTCTGTCTGGTACATGTCCAGCCAGTCCAACACGGCGCGCAAAGCACGCTTTGGAAACTCACCACGCACCACCCCTGTCTGGATTTCTACCGTGATTTCATAAGCGCCATAGCGGGCATGGAAATGTGGCAGTGGATGATCGCCCCAGTACATCAAGATGACAATGCCCAGAAAACGGCTGATTTCTGGCACGCTTACCCTTGAGCGCTGTATTGTTTGGCGACCCAATCGCGGTAGGCTCCGGTTTGCACATTGGCCACCCATTCGGCGTTGTCCAAATACCACGCCACAGTTTTACGGATGCCAGTGTCAAAGGTTTCGGCAGGCTTCCAACCCAGTTCACGTTCGATTTTGCGCGCATCAATGGCATAGCGCCGGTCGTGGCCGGGGCGGTCTTGCACATACGTGATTTGGCTGGCGTAGCTTTGACCATCAGCGCGTGGGCGCAACTCATCCAGCAAGGCGCAGACGGTGTTGACAATCTCGATGTTGGGCTTTTCGTTCCAACCGCCAACGTTGTAGGTCTCGCCCAAACGGCCAGCCTCTAGCACGCGGCGGATGGCGCTGCAGTGGTCTTTGACGTACAGCCAGTCGCGCACCTGCATACCATCGCCATACACCGGCAAGGGTTTGCCTGCCAGCGCATTCACAATCATCAGCGGAATCAGCTTTTCTGGAAAATGGTAGGGGCCGTAGTTGTTCGAGCAGTTGGTGGTGAGTACTGGCAGGCCGTAGGTGTGGTGCCAAGCACGCACCAAGTGGTCGCTGGCGGCTTTGCTGGCCGAATAGGGGCTATTGGGCTCGTAGCGGTTGTCTTCGGCAAACGGAGGATCTTCTTTGCTCAGGGTGCCATAGACTTCGTCGGTGCTGACGTGCAAAAAGCGAAAGGCTGCTTTGCTGTCAGCAGGCAGGGCTTGCCAGTAATGGCGCACAGCCTCCAGCAGGCGGAAAGTACCCACCATATTGGTTTGGATAAAGTCTTCCGGGCCGTGGATAGAGCGATCCACGTGGCTTTCAGCGGCAAAGTTGACCACCGCACGCGGCTGGTGCTGGGCCAGCAGCTGCGCCAGCAAGGCGCTATCGCCAATGTCACCCTGCACAAAGATATGGCGCGCATCACCTTGCAAGCTGGCCAAGTTGTTCAGGTTGCCTGCGTAGGTAAGTTTATCGAGGTTGATAACCGGCTCCTGGCTGCCTGTCAGCCAGTCGAGGACGAAGTTGGCGCCAATAAAGCCTGCGCCGCCAGTGACAAGGATCATGGTGTGTGGGTGTGGGGTAATGCCAAACGGCGAAGGCTTGGATTATCGTATCTTCCACCCCACCCGCCTACCGTGGAGCTCACTGCCCCTGAATTCTGAGCCGAATGGCGTTCACCTGCCAACCCTGGGCTTGCAAGTGTGCTTGTAGCAGTGGCAGCAATTGGCGCATTTTGGCCGCCACTGCGTTGTTTTTCACCATCAGGCACCAAGTATCGCCTTCAATCGGGCCAGCCTGCACACTGGGGCGCAGGAGCACTGGAATCAAAGGCTGAATCGCCTGCAGACGCTGGCTAGACTCGCGCACCAAGGCCAGCAAAGAGGCCAGCGCCGGGGCCTCTTGCGAGGCTTGCAACAGCGTCACGGCCTCGTGGCGACGAACAGACGACATGGGTGCTTTGATTCCAGATAGCGACCAAGGAATGCCTGTGCGGGGCTTAATGGCGGAAGTGGCGCACGCCAGTAAAGACCATCGCCACGCCGCGCTCGTTGGCGGCATCGATGACTTCTTGGTCACGCATCGAGCCGCCAGGTTGGGCAATGCAAGTCGCACCGGCTTCTACCACCACATCCAAACCATCGCGGAACGGGAAGAAGGCATCGCTGGCCACCACCGTGCCCTCCAGCGACAAATCTGCCGCTTGGGACTTGATACTGGCAATACGGGCCGAGTCGAGACGGCTCATTTGGCCTGCACCCACACCCATCGTCATGCCGTTCTTGCAGAACACAATGGCGTTGCTCTTGACGTATTGCGCTACCTTCCAGGCGAACAACAGGTCTTGCAATTCACTGGGGGTGGGTTGCTTCAGCGTCACCACCTTCAGGTCGGCCAGTGTGAGCACATGGTTGTCGCCGGTTTGCATCAGAATGCCCGAGCCGACGCGCTTGGTTTCGATGGCGTTACGCACGTTGCCGTATTGCTCGGGCAGCTCAATACGCATCAGACGCACATTGGCTTTGCTTTTGAAGATTTCTAAAGCTTCGGCAGTAAAGTGCGGAGCCATGAGCACTTCAACAAACTGCTTGGAGACAGCTTGCGCGGCTGCACCATCGACTGGGCGGTTAAAGGCGATGATGCCGCCAAAGGCGCTGGTGGGGTCGGTTTGGAAGGCCTTGGTGTAGCACTCCAGCGGGTCTTGGCCCACGGCCACACCGCAGGGGTTGGCGTGTTTGACGATGACACAGGCGGGCTCGTCAAAGCTCTTGACGCACTCCCAAGCTGCATCGGCATCGGCAATATTGTTGTAGCTCAGTTCTTTGCCCTGCAATTGCACGCCAGTGGCCAAAGAACCCACCGGTGGGTTCACATCGCGGTACCAAGCGGCTTGTTGGTGGCTGTTTTCGCCATAGCGCAGGTCTTGCACCTTGACGGTGTACATATTGGCCTGACCGGGAAAAACGGCCATTTGCGGTACGTAGTCTTCGCTCAGTTTTTCTTCTTCAAACTGCACGCTGGAGAGGTAATTGCTGATGGCACCATCGTATTGGCTGATGCGGTTGAAGGCTGCCACCGACAGGCCAAAGCGCAGTTGGTGCGACAGCTTGCCCAGACGTTGCAACTCGTCAATCACGGCGGGGTATTGGATCGGGTCGGTCACCACGCCCACGTCTTGCCAGTTTTTAGCGGCAGAGCGCACCATCGCCGGGCCACCAATGTCGATGTTCTCAATCGCATCGGCCAAGGTGCAACCGACTTTGGCCACCGTGGCTTCAAACGGGTACAGGTTCACCACCAATAGGTCGATGGGCTCGATGCCATGCTCTTGCAAGGCGGCCATGTGGGCGGGCAGGTCGCGGCGGGCCAGCAGACCACCATGCACTTTGGGGTGCAGGGTTTTGACGCGGCCATCGAGCATCTCGGGGAACTCGGTGACTTCAGCCACTTCGGTCACGGGCAGGCCAGCTTCGGCCAACAGTTTGGCCGTGCCGCCAGTGGACAGCAGTTGCACGCCCAAGGCATGCAGGGCTTGGGCAAATTCAACAATGCCGGTTTTGTCGGAAACGGAAAGGAGTGCTCTCATGGTGTTTGGGAGTGGGGGTTAGGAAAGAAAAAATGGGGGTAATAAGGCAGGGTTCAGGACGCTTAGAGCATCTGGTGCTCTACCAGCTTTTTACGCAGGGTGTTGCGGTTCAGGCCCAGCCATTGTGCAGCACGTGATTGGTTTTGTTCGGCTTGTTGCATCACCACCTCAAGCAACGGTTTTTCTACCAACAGCAGCACCATGTCATAGACATTGACCGGGGTTTCGCCATCCAAATCGCGAAAGTAGTCTTGCAGGCTGTCGCGCACGCATTCTTCCAAGGTTATTTTGCTCATACGGTGCATTCTTCGGATTCAACAAGGCCAGCGGGTGCTGCTGCGGGTAAACGTTCCATTTGCTGGCCTAAAGCGGCAAGGTAATCGGCCACCGCTTGGCTTTGGCCGGTACAGTCTTCTAGGGTGTTGATGTACTGGCGCAGGGCCTCGCCACCGGGCAAGCCACGCACATACCAAGCGATGTGTTTGCGGGCGCTACGCACGCCCGTCAGCTCCCCATACAGGTGGTAATGGTCTTGCAGATGCTCTAACAGCAGGCGGCGTACTTCGACCACGGTGGGTGGGGGCAAATGTTGGCCAGTCGCCAGGAAATGTCCGATTTCGCGAAAAATCCACGGGCGGCCTTGGGCGGCACGACCCACCATCAGGGCATCGGCCCCAGTGGCAGCCAACACAGCCTGCGCCTTTTCTGGGCTGTCGATGTCACCATTGGCCACCACCGGCACATGCACTGCTTGCTTGACAGCAGCGATGGTGTCGTATTCGGCCTGACCTTTGTAACCTTGTTCGCGCGTGCGGCCATGCACCGTCAGCATTTGGATGCCCACGGCCTCGAACTGGCGCGCCAAGGCCACGGCATTTTTATGCTGCTGGCACCAGCCGGTACGCATCTTGAGCGTCACAGGCACACCATGCGGCAGACAAGCATTGACCACAGCAGCGGCAATTTCTACTGCCAAGGTTTCGTTTTGCATCAAGGCCGAGCCAGCCCATTTATTACATACTTTTTTGGCCGGGCAGCCCATGTTGATATCGATGATTTGTGCGCCCCGGTCGATGTTGTACACCGCGGCCTCGGCCATCATGGCAGCATCGGTACCGGCAATTTGCACTGCAATCGGGCCGGGTTCACCCTCGTGGTTGGCACGACGCGAGGTTTTCAGGCTGTTCCACAGGTCTTTGCGCGAGGTCACCATCTCACTGACGGCATAACCGGCCCCTAGGGCACGGCAAAGCTGACGGAAAGGCCGGTCGGTCACACCGGCCATCGGGGCGGCAAACAAACGGTTTTCCAGAGGAATGGAGCCAATGTGCATGAAAAAAAGCCTGAAGGCAGCCGGCGCACCGCTGCTGCTGAAAAAGGAGGCAGGATTGTAGCTGCTGAAATTTTCAGCAAAATTTGTCATGCAAGGCTACTACACTCGCGCCCATCATGGAAATCTGGCTACAACACCTGCTAGAGCTGCTGGCACTGCCCCAGTTGGGCCTGAGCACGGTTTTTGTGGTGTCGTTTGTCTCGGCTACCTTGCTGCCGCTAGGCTCGGAGCCGGTAGTGTTCGGTCTGGTCAAGCTCAATCCGGCACTATTTTGGCCGGCCATTGCCGTAGCCACCTTGGGCAATACTTTGGGTGGAGCCTTGAACTGGTGGATGGGCTTGGGCGCACACCGGGCTTGGCGGGCAGCGCGCCAGCACCGACAAGCCACGCAGAACTTGCCCCCGCCAGAAAAACGCCAACCGCGCTCACGCCACGAACGCATTGCCCGTGTGTGGCTACGCCGCTTTGGCCCCAAAGCCTGTTTGCTCAGCTGGTTACCCGCAGTGGGTGACCCACTGTGCCTGCTGGCAGGGTGGCTGCGCTTGCCATTTTGGCCCTGTGTGGCCTATATGGCTGTGGGCAAGCTGCTGCGCTATATCGTCATGACCAGCAGCCTGCTCTACCTGTTCCCCCAGTGGGGTGGTAACTAAAGCCGCCTTCATTCAGCCACGGGGGGCAGCAAGGCATTCCAGTCGAGTGTTTGGGTGGTATCAGCCCGCACAGCCAAGGCTTGCTCGGCTGCAGTCAGTGGTTCACGCGCGGCCAGTTGTGCTTCGAGCACTTCTACCGTGGCCTCAGAAGGATTGCCACCTTTGGCCAGACGGCGCTGCACGCGCTCGCGCAATACCTCGGCTGGCGCATCAAAGGCCAAAATGCGACACGGCACTTGCTGCTGTGCCGCCACCGTCAGCAGTTGCGCGCGCTGGCCTTGTGCCAAAAAGGTGGCATCAACCAACACTGGGAACCCGGCTTGCAGTACCTGCGCAGCCAATTGCGCCAGCCGCTCGTAGGTGCGTTGGCTGGCCTCTGGGGTGTAGATGCCACCGGGCACAGCTCCAGCACTAGAGGCGGTGGGGGCCAGACCAAATAGGCGCTTGCGCTCGGCATCGGCGCGCAGGCGCACCATGCCGCGCTCGGCCACCAAACGGGCGCTGTGGCGGCTTTTGCCCGAACCCGAAACCCCGTGGGCCAACCACAACCAACGTGGACGCGGCTGGCGCAGTTGCTCGGCCAAGGCCATATAGCGGCGCACTTCTTGCCACACTTGCGCTTGGGCGGCTTCGCCCTGCACTTGGCCCAAGCGGAAACCGGCCACCATGGCGCGCACCAAAGCACGATAGACCAAATACCACGGCAGCAAGGGCAAGCTGGCATAGTCGCCCGATTGCTCTAGCCACGCATTCAGGAAGTGCCAAGCCAAATCGGGGCGGCCTTGGGCGTGCAAGTCCATGACCAAAAAAGCACCATCGGCCACGGTGTCAATCCAGCGCAGAGATTCGCTGAACTCAATCGCATCGAACAATTGCGGTGTGCCATCCACCAGCACCAAATTACCCAAATGCAAATCGCCATGGCCTTCACGTACATGGCCGTCTTGTTGGCGCTGGGCAAACAGCGGCATCAGGCGCTCGCCTTCTTGCTGCGTCCAATCGCTCAGGGCCGCCAAGGTGGCCCGGTCGGCATCGCTCAGTGGTAAACGGGCTAAAGCATCTAAATTGGCTTGCGATTGCTGGCGCACCGCTGCAGGGCTGCCCCAGTCACTGCCTGCTGGGGCGATGGCGGCTTGGCTGTGTAGCTGGGCCACCTGTTCGGCCAGTGCGCTCAAATGGCTGGTTTCTAACTGGCCTGCGGCCAATTGCTGGGCCAGCAACTGCTCGGCCCCAAAACGCTGCATTTGTACGCCATATTCGATCACTTCGGCTTGCTGTGCAGCCGTCAATTGCTCCACCGGAACCAGACGCGGCGCTTCTTGCGGCCCCAGAACCGCCACCACGCACTGGTACAACTGTGGGGCCGTGCGCGCATTGATACGCAATTCTTCTAAACAGGCATGGTGGCGCAGTGCCAAGGTGCTGAAATTCAAAAAACCCATGTCCAGCGGTTTTTTGAACTTCACGGCCTGCCCACCCGCCAGCACCACCCAAGAGATATGGGTTTCGGTACAGCAGGCATCGGGGGCCAAAGCGTGGGGGCCGAGCAACAGTTGCTGGAGCCAAACGGGGCGTTGGTTGGAAGCGTCAGACATGGTAAAAAATGAAAAACTTTCAGGGCTGGGGTAGCATCAGCACAGCGGCAATTGAATCCGCAGCACTGCCTCCACTTCGGGTAGCCGTGCGCGCACGGCCTCTTCTTGTGCTAACGCCCGTTCGCGCTGCGCGCTGGCCCATACTGGGGCCGGAAAATGGCTGTCCCAATCGAAGCGGGCAATGATGTGCCAATGCAGGTGCGGCACCATATTGCCCAAGGCGGCCAGATTGATTTTGGTGGGCTGCAACTGCTGACGCAAGGTGCGCTCCACCGTCGTCACCACCTCTAGGCAATGCAAGCGCTCAAAGGTGGACAAATCGGACAGCTCGGGCAGGTGCGAGGCCCAAACCACCCGGTAAAAGGCAGGAAAACCGGGCTCATCGGCGCGAATCACACGCAAACGCTCATTGCGCCAGACCACCGTTCCCCCATCTTGGCTGCACAGCGCACAGCCGGGCTGAATCACTGGGGGCCGCGAGGGCGGGACGGTGGACATGGCGCGTTCGGTCATACCAATACTCTTTCTATACCGCCCTGATTGGCTTTAGCCACATACTCGGGCAACCAGTTTTCGCCCAGCACCTCGCGGGCCATTTCGATGACGATGTAATCGGCTTCGAGCAGGCCGTTTTGCAGGTCATCGCCATAGCGGGTCAGACCTTGCAGGCAGCTGGGGCAGCTGGTCAGGATTTTGACATTGTCTTGCGCGCCCACGGCACCGCTGGCGCGCAGTGCAGTTTCACCCTTGCGGATTTCCTCTTCCTTACGAAAGCGCACTTGGGTCGAAACATCCGGGCGGGTGACACCCAGCGTGCCCGATTCACCACAGCAGCGCTCGCTTTTCAGCACCTGTGGCCCCACCAGGGCTTTGACGGTTTTGAGCGAATCTTGCAACTTCATCGGGTTGTGGCAAGGTTCGTGGTACAGGTAAGCGCCCTTGCCTTGCAGGGTGATGCCCTTTTCTAACAGATATTCATGAATGTCGATAATGCGGCAGCCGGGGAAAATCTGCTCAAACTCGTACTTCTGTAACTGGTCGTAGCAGGTGCCGCAGCTCACCACCACGGTTTTAATGTCCAAGTAGTTGAGCGTGTTAGCGACCCGGTGGAACAGCACCCGGTTGTCGGTGATCATCTTTTCGGCCTTGTCAAACTGGCCGCTGCCGCGCTGAGGGTAGCCGCAGCACAGGTAGCCCGGGGGCAACACGGTTTGGACTCCAGCATGCCAGAGCATGGCCTGCGTCGCCAACCCGACTTGGCTGAACAGGCGCTCCGAGCCACAACCCGGAAAGTAGAACACCGCCTCCGACTCGGTGGTGGTGGCCTTGGGGTTGCGGATGATCGGGACGTAATCCTTATTCTCAATGTCCAGCAGCGCACGGGCGGTCTGTTTGGGCAGGCCACCGGGCAATTTTTTGTTGACGAAATGGATCACCTGCTCCTTGATCGGTGCCGTGCCCACGGTGGCCGGGGGCTTGGCGGTTTGCTTGCGCCCCACCTTGCGCAGCATATCCACCGCCATGCGCTGGGCTTTGAAGCCCACATCCACCATGCCCTTGCGCAGCAGCTTGATGGTGTCGGGGTTGGTGGCGTTGAGCATGGTCATCGCCAGCGCATTGCCGGGGCGGAAGCTCTTTTTTCCCATTTTGCGCAGCAGGTTGCGCATGTTCATGGTCACATCGCCAAAGTCGATCTTGACCGGGCAGGGGCTTTCGCAGCGGTGGCAGACGGTGCAGTGGTCGGCCACGTCTTCAAACTCCTGCCAATGCTTGATGCTGACACCCCGGCGCGTTTGCTCTTCATACAAAAAGGCTTCGACCAGCAGCGAGGTGGCCAAAATTTTGTTGCGTGGGCTGTAGAGCAGGTTGGCGCGTGGCACATGGGTGCTGCACACGGGCTTGCACTTGCCGCAACGCAGACAGTCTTTCACCGAATCGGCAATCGCACCAATATCGCTTTGCTGCATGATGAGCGACTCATGCCCCATCAGGCCAAAGCTGGGGGTATAGGCGTGCGTCAAATCCGAGAAGGCCACGCGCTCGCTCAGGGCTTCGCCGTTGGCAGGGGCTGCTGCCGGTTGGTCTTGCGGGCGCAACAGTTTGCCTTTGTTAAAGCGCCCTTGCGGATCGACTTTGGCCTTGTATTGGGCAAACGGTTGCAGTTCTTTTTCGGTCAAAAACTCCAGCTTGGTGATGCCGATCCCGTGTTCGCCCGAAATCACCCCGTCCAAGCTGCGCGCCAGCACCATGATGCGCTCGACCGCACCGTGGGCCGCTTGCAGCATTTCATAGTCGTCGCTATTCACCGGGATGTTGGTATGCACGTTGCCATCGCCAGCGTGCATGTGCAGCGCCACCCACACGCGGCCCTTGAGCACGCGCTGGTGAATGGCATTGCATTCGGCCAAAATCGGCTGGAAGGCCACGCCGGTAAAGATGTCTTGCAATCGGGCGCGGATTTGGGTTTTCCAGCTGGCGCGCAAGCGGTGGTCTTGCAGTTGTGGGAACAGGGCTTCCACCTCGATCAGCCAACCTTGCCACAGGTCGCGCACTTCGGCCAGCACCTGCAAGGCTTGGGCCACGCGGTCTTCCAACATCTCGGCGGCCGGGATTTCGCTGGTCTCGTCGTGCTTGCCCAGCGGCAGGTTACCGCGCAAGAAGAAGGCTTCGAGTTCATCCACCAGCTTGAGCTTGTTGCGCAGGCTCAGTTCGATGTTGATGCGCTCGATGCCGTCGGTGTATTCGGCCATGCGTGGCAACGGAATCACCACGTCTTCGTTGATTTTGAAGGCGTTGGTATGGCGACTGATGGCAGCGGTACGCTTGCGGTCGGCCCAGAACTTTTTGCGCGCTTCCGGGCTGATGGCGATAAAGCCTTCGCCGCTGCGCGAGTTGGCAATGCGTACCACTTCGCTGGTGACGCGGGCCACATCGTCGGCGTTGTCACCGGCAATGTCGCCAAACAACACCATTTTGGGCAGGCCACCGTGCTTCTTGCTCTTGGTGGTGTAGCCCACAGCCTTGAGGTAGCGGTCGTCCAAGTGCTCTAAACCGGCCAGCAGCACGCCCGAGCGTTTTTGCTCGGCAAACATGAAGTCTTTGATTTCGACAATGCTGGGCACAGCATCTTTGGCGTTGCCAAAGAACTCTAGGCAAACGGTGCGGGTGTGCTCGGGCATCCGATGCACCACCCAACGGGCACTGGTGATCAAGCCATCGCAACCTTCTTTTTGGATGCCCGGCAAGCCGCTCAGGAACTTGTCCGTTACGTCCTTGCCCAGCCCTTCTTTGCGGAAGGTTTTGCCCGGAATATCCAACCGTTCGGTGCGAATGAAGGTTTTACCGTCGGCTTCGTAGTAGTTCAGCTCAAAGCTGGCGACTTCGGCATCGTGGATTTTGCCCAGATTGTGGTCTAGGCGCACCACTTCCAACCATTGGGCATCAGGCGTGACCATACGCCAGCTGGCCAAGTTGTCTAGCGCCGTGCCCCACAGCACCGCCTTTTTGCCACCGGCATTCATGGCGATGTTGCCGCCAATGCACGAGGCTTCGGCGCTGGTCGGGTCAACCGCAAACACAAACCCAGCCCGTTCAGCCGCATCGGCCACGCGCTGCGTCACCACGCCCGCTTCTGTCCAAATCGTGCCCACCTCGCGCTCGATGCCGGGCAGCTTGCGCATCTCGACCTCGGTCATGGCCTCGAGCTTTTCGGTGTTGATGACCACGCTCTTCCACGTCAGCGGAATCGCACCGCCGGTGTAGCCGGTGCCGCCCCCCCGTGGAATGATGGTCATACCCAAATCAATGCAGCCTTTGACTAAGGCGGCCATTTCGGCCTCGGTGTCGGGGGTGAGCACGACAAACGGGTATTCAACGCGCCAGTCGGTGGCATCGGTGACGTGGCTGACGCGGCTCAGGGCATCAAACTTGATATTGTCTTTGGCCGTCAGGCGGCCCAAGGTGCGCCGGGTTTGGCGGCGCAGCTCGGCAATTTGGTCAAACGCAGCATCAAAGCGGCGAATGGCGCTGCCTGCCAGTTCCAGCAGTTCGCCCACCAGCGCATCGCGCGCAGCATCGTCTTGCGGCTTGCGGCGCTTTTGCACTTCGCCTAGCCGATGCTGCAAGGCTTGCACCAGCAGTTTGCGCCGGTCGGGGTTGTCCAGCAAGTCGTCTTGCAAGTAGGGGTTGCGCTGCACCACCCAAATATCGCCCAGCACTTCATAGAGCATCCGGGCAGAGCGGCCAGTGTGGCGTTCTTCGCGCAGTTTTTGCAACACCTCCCAGGCGCGCGCGCCCAACAGGCGAATCACAATTTCGCGGTCAGAGAAGCTGGTGTAGTTGTACGGAATCTCGCGCAAGCGCACGGGTTCGGGGGACTGCGCCATCAGGGCGGTCAACGCGGTCGGAGCATTCATAGGACGAAACCTTAAAGAGGCGGCGCACCCGGCCAAGCCGGGAAATCGCAAAAGGGGATTTTAGAAGCGCAAGACACCATTGTTCGTGTCAGGGGCAAGTCAGGGCGCTGCGGCCCGCTTAGCAAATGCGTGGCAGGGCTTCGGCAGACAGCCAATCGACCATGCGCCGCCCACCCATGCGCGTTTGCATTTGCACAAAACAGCGCTCATCGGCCAGCACTTCACCAATGCGGCAGGCTTCGCGCCCCAAGGGGTGGGCGCGCAGGGCGGCCAAAGCGGCATCGGCTTGGGCAGCGGGCACGATCGCCAACAAACGCCCTTCGTTGGCGATGTCCAGCGGGTCTAAGCCCAATAGTTCACAAGCAGCAGCGACCGCCGGGCGCACCGGAATCTGCGCCTCTTGTAACAGCACGCCTACGCCCGATTGGTGGGCAATCTCATTCAGCGTGGCCGAAAGGCCGCCGCGCGTCGGGTCGCGCAGCACATGCACACCGGGGGCAGCATCAAGTAAATCGGCCACCAAACCATGCAACGCGGCGGTATCGGAAACAATGGGCGCATCAAAGCTCAAGCCCTCGCGCACCGACATGATCGCCATACCGTGGTCGCCAATCGGGCCAGAAAGCAACACCACATCGCCCGCTTGGGCATAAGCACCCGAGACCTCTATGCCCTCGCGCAACACGCCCACGCCGGTCGTGGTGATAAAGATGCCATCGCCTTTGCCGCGCTGCACTACCTTGGTATCGCCCGTGACAATCGGCACACCCGCCGCGCGCGAGGCGGCAGCCATCGACTCCACCACCCGTGCCAAATCGGCCAAGGGCAAGCCTTCTTCCAAGATAAAACTGGCGGCCAAATACAAAGGTTGTGCACCCAACATCGCCACATCGTTGATCGTGCCATGCACCGACAGGCAGCCAATGTCGCCCCTCGGAAAAAACAGCGGCGACACCACATGGGCATCGGTCGCCATCACCAAGCGCCCAGTACAAGCGGGCAGTAGCGCCGCGTCATCGCCTTGGGCCAAAAATTCGTTGTGCAAGGCGCGGGCGAACAATTGCTGAACCAGTTGCGTCGTGGTGCGGCCTCCGGCACCGTGCGAGAGGTCAATGTGGCCGTGGACGACATCCAAAGGTGCAGAGACAAAAGGCTTCATGGAGTTTTTTCTTGCAGAATGGAGATTGCAATTCTTTTAAGCGACATCATGCACTCAGCTTCTGAGCAACCTTCTTTTATGCGATCTATTTTGCTCGGGCTGTTGGTTTTATGCACTTGCACCGGTTGTGCTGTGGTCACGGTGGCTGGGGCCGCTGTGTCCGTGGCGACTACCGCGGTAGGTGTAGGGGTGGCAGTGGTGGGTACTGCCGTCGATGTGGGTGCAGCAGGCGTGAAAGCGGTGGTCAGCAGCGGCGACGAGGATTGAGACAACGGCAGACCATATGAAAAAATTTTGGGGTGGTAACCGATACCTGTCCGAGTGGATTTTGCTGCTCACAGGCCTGTCATTGGTCGTGGCAGTGGTCGGCCTGAGCGCCTACCAAGACCAGGAAGACATTGGCAAAAGAGAGCACGAACGCTTGGCCTCCCATGCCGAGATGTTGAACAGAAATTTAGGCAATGCCTTGCAAATTGTGGATCGGGCCTTGCTGCATATCCGCACCGATTTGCCGCAGTGGCGCCAAGCCGAAGATGGCATGCAACCTATCAGTGACCGGTTGCGCGGTTTTGCCGAGGCCATGCCGAGCGTGCGCACCATGCTGGTACTGGATGCTTCTGGCACCATCGTGGCGGCCAGCCGTGCAGAATTGTTGGGGCAAAACTTTGCCTACCGTGCCTATTTCACCCAGGCACGCGACCACCCCGACCCCGATATCCTGTATATATCGCCCCCTTTTCGCAATGTGCTGGGGATTTGGGCGATCAATCTGGTGCGCGTTATCTTGGGGCCAGAGGGAGAGTTTTCTGGCATCCTCGTTGCGGGCATTGATCCCGCCTCGTTGCGCGAGCAATTGGGGGCGTTGCTGTACCACAAAGACATGTGGGCTGCGATTGTCCACGCCGATGGCCTGCAAGTGGTGATCGAGCCAGACCGGCCAGGCCAAGATGGGCTAAACTTGGCCCAACCGGGGTCTTTTTTCTCGCGCCATATGGAAAGTGGACAAGCGGCGCAAGTGCTTACCAGCACGGTCACTGCCACTGGGGAGCAACGCCTGATAGCGCTGCGCACCGTGCGCCACCCCGAAGTGCCGATGGATAAACCTTTGGTCGTAGCGATTGGGCGCGACATCCAAGCACTGTACGCCCCGTGGTATCGGCAATTGCGCCTCATGGGGTGGTTGTTGCTGTTTCTGATCGCCACCACCATCCCCGGCCTTGCGTATATCCAACACCGTCGTCGCAGTATAGAAACGCTACAAGCCCAAGCCGATGCCGCTTTGGCACAAAGTGAGCATTTTATGCGCTCACTCATCGATATCATTCCCGGCATGGTGGGCTATTGGACACGAGATTTGCGCTGCACTTTTGCCAACCAAGCCTATTTAGAATGGTTTGGCAAAACGCAAGAGCAAATGCAGGGTATTTATATCCACGATTTGATGGGCGAAGCACTTTTTCGTAAAAATGAACCCTACATTCGGGGGGCACTGGCCGGAGAGCGCCAAAGCTTTGAACGCACCCTGACCAAGGCCGATGGCAGCATTGGGTACACTTGGGCGCATTACATTCCAGACAGCATGGATGGACGGGTACAGGGCTTTTTTGTGCTGGTGTCTGACATTACCGAATTAAAACGCTCCGAAGCAGCATTGCGCGAAAATCGGCGTTTTCTGCGTGATTTGATCGAGCACAGTGGTACCATTATCTTTGCCAAAGACAACCAAGGGCGCTATCTGCTCATCAACCAAATGTATGAGCAACTCACTGGGCTCAGCCGCGACCAAGTGATTGGCCACACCGATATGGAGATTTACCCCTCCTCTGTCGCCCGCCATTTGATCGACAATGATCAAGCCGTGATGGCCGCCGTTGCCACGCGGCGCTATGAAGAACAGGTCGGAGAACACTATTTTTTAACCACCAAATTCCCACTGTTTGGTGACAACGGCCAAGTAACCGGAGTTTGCGGCATTTCTGCCGATATTACCGAACAAAAAGAAGCACAAACCAAAATGGAGTGGCTGGCCAATACCGATATGCTGACCAGATTGCCCAATCGACGGCATTTTCATGAGATGGCAGCGGTTGAAGTTTCACGTGCCCAACGTTTGCAGCAGCCCTTGGCCGCGCTGATGTTAGATATTGACCATTTCAAAGCCATCAATGACAACTACGGCCACGATGTGGGCGATCGGGTGATTGCCTTTGTGGGCGAGGTCTGTCGGAAAAATTTACGTGATATAGACATTGCCGGGCGCTTGGGCGGAGAAGATTTTGCCATCTTATTGCCCGCCACCTCGGCCATCCATGCCCACGACGTGGCAGAGCGCCTGCGCCATCACATTGAAACCCACCAGATTGCAGTGGCAGCAGAAAAACAACTTCAATTTACCGTGTCGATTGGTTATGCCCACAGCGACCAGGTAAAATTAAACGCAGAGCAACTGTTAAAAGTGGCCGATCAGTATTTATACCAAGCCAAAAATTCTGGGCGCAATCGCGTGGCACCTTCGCCATAATCTGCAGCACCGCATCGGCTTTACTTTATTTATTTTGAGGAGAACAAAACATGGGCCGCAACCGCTTTCAGTGGGATGATCCGTTTTTAATCGACCAACAGCTCAGCACCGACGAGCGCATGGTGCGTGATGCTGCAGCGGCCTATTGCCAAGACAAGTTGGCCCCGCGCGTGCTAGAAGCCTTCCGGCACGAAAAAATGGACAGCTCCATCTTTCGTGAAATGGGCGAACTGGGCATGCTTGGCCCAACCATCCCCGAGCAGTACGGTGGCCCCGGCCTCAATTACGTCAGCTACGGCCTGATTGCGCGCGAGATTGAACGCGTCGATTCAGGCTACCGCTCGATGGCCAGCGTACAAAGCTCTTTGGTGATGGTGCCCATTTACGAGTTTGGTACCGAAGCACAAAAGCAAAAATACCTGCCCAAACTGGCCAGCGGTGAATATATTGGCTGCTTTGGCCTGACCGAGCCCGACCACGGCTCCGACCCCGGCAATATGGCAACACGCGCCCAGAAGGTGGCTGGTGGCTACCAACTCAGCGGAGCCAAAATGTGGATCACCAACAGCCCGGTGGCCGATCTGTTTGTGGTCTGGGCCAAAGAAGTGTCTGCGTCTGGGGCCATCGGGCCGATTCGCGGCTTTATCCTGGAGAAGGGCTGGCAAGGTTTATCGGCCCCCACCATCCACGGCAAGGTGGGCTTGCGTGCTTCCGTCACCGGCGAAATCGTCATGGACAACGTCTTTGTGCCCGAAGAGAACGCATTCCCTGAAGTGCAGGGCCTGAAAGGGCCATTTTCTTGCCTCAACAGTGCCCGCTTTGGCATTGCCTGGGGCGCTTTGGGGGCGGCAGAATTTTGTTGGCACACCGCACGCCAATACACCTTAGACCGCCAACAGTTTGGCCGCCCCTTGGCGGCAAACCAATTGGTACAAAAAAAGCTGGCCGATATGCAAACCGAAATTGCCTTGGGCCTGCAAGCCTGCTTGCGCGTGGGCCGCCTGAAAGACGAAGGCCAAAATGTGGTCGAGATCACCTCCCTCATCAAACGCAACAGCTGCGGCAAGGCCCTGGACATTGCCCGCATGGCGCGCGATATGTTGGGCGGCAACGGCATCAGCGATACCTTTGGCGTAGCGCGGCATTTGGTGAACTTGGAAGTCGTCAATACCTACGAGGGCACGCATGACATCCATGCCCTGATTTTGGGCCGGGCCCAAACCGGCATTGCTGCATTTGCCAATTGAACACCCTGCGCTATGGCGGATCACTACACCACTCACCACCCTTCTAGCATCTCACCTGTCTTACCTCGCCTGTCAGAACAAGCACGGGGCACGGTCTCGTTGGTAGGCGCTGGGCCGGGCGATTTAGAACTGCTGACGCTGCGTGCTTGGCGGCGACTGCAACAAGCCGAGGTGGTGGTCTATGACAATTTGGTCGGCCCCGGCATTGTGGATTTGGTGCCCACACAAGCGCAGCGCATCTATGTAGGTAAATCTGCGGGCAAGCACACCTTGGCCCAAGAAGAAATCTGCCAACTGTTGGTGGACTTGGCGCGCCAAGGCTTGCGCGTGGTGCGACTCAAAGGCGGCGACCCGTTTGTTTTTGGCCGGGGTGGCGAAGAAATGGACGTATTGTTGCAACAGCAGATTCCGGTGGAAATCGTGCCCGGCATCACCGCTGCTCTGGGTGCGGGGGCCAGTTTTGGCTTTCCGCTCACGCACCGCGACCATGCCCAAAGCTGTATTTTTGTCACCGGCCACCTCAAAGACCACACGGTCGATTTGAATTGGAAAACACTGGCACAGCCGCACCAAACGGTCGTCATCTATATGGGTGTCACAGCATTAGCAACCATTGCGCGTGAGCTACAAGCTGCAGGGCTGGCTGCCAACACCCCTGCTGCCCTGATCTACAAAGCCACTTGGCCGCAACAAACCATGTACGCCACCACAGTGGCCGAGTTGGAAGCCACCGCCCAACGCTACAACGTCAAGCCCCCCACCTTGTTGGTGATAGGTGCAGTGGTGGCCCTAGCCACAGCAGCTCAAATATAGTGTGCAGTGGTAGTCATAACCTTCGCGGCGGCCTGCATCAATGCCTTGGCTGGGCCGGGCAGCTCCAGCGCACCCGCCGCCAGAGCATTGGCGGCATGACGCTCTTCATCCTCTTTCATGCGTGCCACGATAGCCCGCGAAGCCTCGTCTTGCTCAGGCAGACGATCTAAATGGCTTTGTAAATGCGCAGATACTTGGTTTTCTGTCTCCACCACAAAGCCCAAACTGACCGCATCGCTAATTTTGGAGGCCACCACACCAATCGCAAACGCACCCGCATACCACAGTGGGTTGAGCAAGCTGGGCCGGTCACCCAGTTCCTCCAAGCGTTCACGTGTCCATGCCAAGTGGTCGCCTTCTTCGCGGGCCGCTTGCAACAAATGGGCACGCAACGCTTCATCACGCGTGACCGTGGCCTGAGCGGTATAAAGTGCTTGGGCACAGATTTCGCCCACATGATTGACACGCATCAAGGCACCCGACAACCGCTGCTGTGCAGGCTCCATCTCGGGCTTGGCACAATCGCGCCCGGGCGAAGCCTCATGGGCGCGGTGCGGGGCAAACAAGGTACGCAAGGCCGCATCTGCGGCAGTGAGCAAAGTGTCCATTAAAGTTCTCCGGGCAAAGACAACAAGCAACAAGGGTAGATTTTGCCCTCCGCCAGCCGCCGCAATGTTGCAGCAGTGCAACGGATTTTGCGTTTAACGGCCATTGTGGGGGAATTCCTTTGCGAAACTGGCGCGCGTCTGGTGCAATAGGAACAACTTCCCCACCAGGAGGTTGGCCCGGGGAACCGGCGGGACTGCGTAGGCACTGCAACCAAGCCCCCCGTACCGGCGCCCTCTGTTTAACCTTGGAGTACTCGCAATGAAAAAATCCCTGATCGCCCTGGCCGTGCTGGCCGCTTCCGGCGCCGCTATGGCCCAATCTTCTGTCACCCTGTACGGTGTGGTGGACGTGGGCGTGGCCAAGCTGGAAGGCGTTTCCACCCAATTTAGCGGTAGCGGTCTCATGAACAACGGCAACAGCCGCATTGGCCTGCGTGGCGTGGAAGACCTGGGTGGCGGCCTGAAGGCTTCCTTCAACCTGGAACAAGGTATCAACCCTGAAAATGGCGGCGGTGCTAGCACCAACGGCCTGAATGGCCCCAACTGGGCCCGTGCTGCTTACGCTGAACTGTCCGGTGGCTTCGGTGCCGTGCGTCTGGGCCGTAGCACTAACCCCAGCTTCCACGGCATGGCTGCTTGGGAACTGACTGGCGCTGCCAACTACTCTGCTGTGGCCAGCCAATTCGGTTTCGTGGGTGACAACGATGGCCGTAACGACAGCCAAATCATGTACACCAGCCCCAACTTTGGTGGTTTGACTGCCAGCGCTGCTGTGATCCTCAAGCCCGACACTGGCGTGGTTGTGAATGGCCAGCAAAAAGCCAAGTATGACCTGAACGTGGTGTACGCCAATGGCCCCATCGCTGCAGCTCTTTCTTACAACCAAATTAAGGATCACAAGGCCAACATGTCCTTGGGCGGTTCCTACGATCTGGGTGTAGCCAAGGTTGCAGCCTCTTACCAGAACGGTTACCTGCCAGGCGCTCTGAAGACTCTGCCCTCTACTCAACTGAATGCTCTGAAGTACCGTGGTTTCACCATTGGTGCCACAGTGCCCGTGGGCGCTTTCTCGGTCACGCTGGACATCGCTCGTGACACCGAGTTCAAGGACACCAACGTGCTGCTGGAAGGCAAGTACGCCCTGTCCAAGCGCACCTTTGCCTACGCTGCTTACCTGAACGATGGCAAGGATAACGCTGGTACTCCCAAGGCTAGCCACTTCGGTATGGGTATCCGCCACAACTTCTAATCACCTGCTGGCCTAAGCCAGTTGTGATGTAGACCAAAAGCCACCGGCCTTGTGCTTGGTGGCTTTTGCCTTTTTGGCGGATACTTGCCCACCTTGCTGTTTCAGGAGCTTGTTTTGAGCAAAAAAACCACCGTATCTGCCACACATCCGTTTGACCAAGCCGTAGCCCTGACTCCTTTGGCCAGCGCCGCCCACGAGCATGGCCGCGAGGCTGCACGCCATTGGCAAGGGCAAACCCATGCCGACTACATGAACATGGCAGGCCCCTTTGGTGGCCTACTGGCAGCCCAAGCCATGAATGCAGTACTCCAACACCCAGAGCTGCTGGGCGAGCCGATATCGTTCACCGCCAATTTTGCGGCTGCACTGCAAGCGGGCAGCTTTCGGGCCGAAGCCCGTCCGGTACGCACCAACCGCTCTACCCAGCATTGGCAAATCACGCTGTCGCAAACCGATGCAGAAGGGGTCGACTCGGTAGTGCTAACGGCCACGGCCGTCACGGCCAAACGCCGCCAAACTTGGAGCGCCGTCGATGCGGTGATGCCCGATGTGCCGCACCCCGCTACGGTGGCGCGCGCTACCACCTTGAAACATGCCGCATGGGTGCGCCGCTACGATATGCGTCCCTGTGCTGGAGAAGTACCGACCGAGTGGAACGGCACCGAAGCCGATAGCCTGACCCAACTGTGGATGCGCGACGACCCACCACGCCCACTGGATTTTTGCAGCCTGACCGCACTGGCCGATGTGTTTTACCCGCGTGTGTGGCGCAGACGGGCCTTCATGACCCCGGTGGGCACAGTGTCGATGACGGTTTATTTTCATGCCAGCGCCGCCGAACTGGCGGCCACCGGCACCGATTACCTGTTGGGCCAAGCGCGAGCGCAATCGTTCTTTAATGGTTTTTTTGACCAAAGCGCCGAACTTTGGAACGAGTCTGGCCACCTATTAGCCACCACGCACCAAATTGTTTACTTTCAGGAATAAGGTGCGCGATAGGGCTTGACAACACAGCTACACTGTCCAAAACCAAACCCTCGTGCTCTGCCACCAGCGCACTGCTGGTTGGCACCGGTTCTCCCGATTTGAAAGTGTTGCCTTCCATGTCTCTTATTCCTGCCACCATCCTCACCGGTTTTCTGGGCTCGGGCAAAACCACGCTGCTCAAGCGCGTGCTGAGTGAAGCTCATGGCCAAAAAATTGCCGTGATTGAAAACGAGTTTGGTGAAGAAAACATCGACAACGACATTTTGGTCACCGAGTCGAAAGAACAAATCATTCAGATGAGCAATGGCTGCATTTGCTGCACCATCCGCGAAGACCTGCGCGAAACCCTGCAACTGCTGGCGGCTAAAAAACGCAAAGGGCTGCTGGATTTTGAGCGCGTCATCATTGAAACCACTGGCTTGGCCGATCCCGGCCCGGTGGCGCAAACTTTCTTTATGGATGAAGAGATCGCCCAAACCTACCTGATCGACTCCATCATCACCTTGGTGGATGCCAAGCATGCGGCACAACAACTGAATGACCGCCAAGAAGCACGCCGCCAAGTGGGCTTTGCCGACCAAATTTTCTTGTCCAAAACCGATTTGGTCAGTGCCGAAGAAGTCGATGCGCTCACGCACCGCCTCAAGCACATGAACCCACGCGCCCCGATCAAAGCGGTGCATTTTGGCGAAGTGACGCTGAAAGAAGTGCTGGACTTGCGCGGCTTCAACCTCAATACCAAGCTCGACATCGACCCCGATTTTCTGAAGGAAGAAGATACACACGGGCACGACCACCACGACCATAGCCACTGCGGCCATGACCATACGCACGACCACGGTGAGCATTGCCACCATCCCTCACACCAGCACAGCCACGGTCACCACCATCACCACGACGATGATGTGAAGAGTTTTGTCTATCGCGCCGAACGCCCGTTTGACCCAGCCAAGTTAGAGGACTTTCTGGGCGCTATCGTCAACATTTATGGCCCGCGCATGTTGCGCTACAAGGGCATACTGCACATGGTAGGCACCGAGCGCAAAGTGATCTTTCAGGGGGTACACCAGCTGATGGGCAGTGATTTAGGGCCTGCTTGGGGCCCAAATGAGGTGCGCGGCAGCAAAATGGTCTTCATTGGTATCGACATGCCACAAGACATTCTGCGCCAAGGTCTGGAGCAGTGTTTAGCCTAAGTGCGCTGGTAGCCGATACAATCGCGCCCCGACAAACATGTGGGTTGCTACGCGCCCTATCGCCTCTTGGCACACCATAGGTGTTGCCACAGGCCCGCCCTACCGTGAGGAGACAGGAAGTGAAAGCCGAAACCAGCCAAGCCAAGGCCTCAACAGCTACCAAAACAGCGGCCAAACCCGCTGCAAAAGTGGCCTCCAAGGCCTCCGCCCGTACCGTTAGCCCTCCGCCCCCGGCCCCCCCCTCCGGGGCCGGGCCAGACACCGTGCTGCGCAGCACACGGCCCTCCTCACGTCTGGCTGCCCTGACCGTTCCCTCAATGGCCCAAGCCGTGGCCTCCACCGCGGCCAAAGCCAGTTACACCAACACCATGCCTTCTACGATGCAAGTGTCGCCCGCTACTGGTTCCATTAAAAAAGATGCCAAATTGGCCAACAATTGGAAAACCAAACCACTTGAAGAGCTTACCGATGCCGAGGTATTGGCCATGCCCGACAGCGAGTACATGAACGATGTACAAATGGCGTTCTTTCGGCTCAAACTGGTCAACCTCAAGCGGGATATGCACAACAATGCCGGAGAAACCACCGAGCATCTGCGTGAAGACACCGTGGTCGTGCCCGACCCTGCCGACCGGGCTACCATTGAGGAAGAACATGCCCTGGAACTGCGCACACGCGACCGTGAGCGCAAACTACTGAAGAAAATTGAGCAATCAATTAACCGGATTGATGCTGGCGATTACGGCTACTGCGACGAAACCGGCGAGCCAATTGGCGTAGGCCGCTTGTTGGCTCGCCCAACAGCCACGTTGTCGCTCGAAGCCCAGCAACGGCGCGAACTCAAACAGAAAATGTTTGGCGATTAACCCCGGCAGGCGCGGCCCTGTTTGCTGTAGCACCCCACGGTCTGTACTGCCATGAGCAAAGAAGAATCTTCCCCTGGTGGCCTGTTGTCGAAGGTGGTGCGCTTTGTGCGTAATCCCACTGTCAACTGGACGGACCTCGATACCCTCGAGACCGATCGCGAGAGCCAGTACAGCAAACAGGTACTCAAGGAAATGCTCGAGCGCAAGCGGCGCAATGATTTTGTCCGCAAACGCGAATTCGACTACCTGCGCAAAATTCGCCAGCGCGACACCTTGGCTGGGCACCGCGTAGAAGACCCGGCGGTGCGGCCCTCGTTCTTCCAAAGCAGCCTGACCCCGCCCGACGACCGGGCTGGCACCATCAAAAAAATCGACGAAATTGAGGCGCAAATGTCGATGCAGTGGTGGAAAGGCAAATCGGCCAGCGATGCCGTGGCCGCAGCCCGCCCCGTGGTTGCCAGCAGCGCCGCCACTGCACCCACCGCCCCCCCTGTGCTACCAGCAGCAGGGACACGTCCAGCCCCCCTGACCGGCCCAGTGCCCGCAGCCCCCCCCTTACCCTTGGGGGGAGATAGCACCAGTCCAGCAGGCCTGAGTGTCTCGTTTGCCTCTACTGTGCCGGTATCGCTGCCCGGTGGCCTCGGCCCGCACGCCATGGCCGAGCCCCTGTTTGCCCATGACAGTATGCCCATTGCCGATTTCGGTGGTGCCACCGCGCAATGGATGTCTTCTACCCCAGATGCCCCGCTTGAGTTTGCGCCTTTGCCTGCGGCGGTGGCACCTGCCCCTCTGGAGCCTTTTGTGCACGACCCCGATCTGGAAGAAGCCGCCATTTTGTTTGCCAATGCCGACTATGCCGGTGCCGGAGCTTGCCTGCTGGATGTGCTGGCCCAGCACCCAGCCCAAGCGACCCCAGAGCTCCAAGAAATTTGGATGACGTTGTTCGATCTGTACCGCGCCACCGGTCAGCAAGAAGCGTTTGACCATCTGGCGATTGATTTCGCTGCCCAATTTGGGCGTTCGGCCCCGCTGTGGTTTTCGATGCCCGAGCAACTGGGCTTGACCAACACCGCTCCCACCACAGCCCCAGCACCGGTGCGTAAAGACTTCAGCTGGAACGCCCCCTCCAGCATCACCCTGCAGTCGGTGGCTGCGCTGCAAGCCTCGTTGGCACGTGCAGCCGCCCCTTGGACGCTCACTTGGACACGCGTTACCCACATTGATGAAGCGGCCCTGCCCGTACTCACCCAAGAGTTCAATCGTTGGGGTGACCAAAAGGTACAACTGGTGTTTGTCGGTGCCGAACGCCTGCATACCTTGTTGCAACAACACACCCAATCAGGGGATCGCAGCAGCAACCCTGAATGGTGGCGACTGCGCATGGCCGCGCTGCGCTTTATGGGCCGCCCGGATGACTTTGAAATGGTGGCCTTAGACTATTGCGTGACCTACGAAGTCTCGCCCCCGTCTTGGGTCGATCCACGCTGCAGCTATGCCGATGCCGCCGAAGGCGAAGCCGCAGGACAAGACCTGCTGGCCCCAGCGGCCCCCGGCAGCGCTACCGAGAACAGCCCCTCGGTCGGTTTGTCTGGGCACATCGAAAGCGATGCCACCGAGGCCCTGCAAGCGGTAGAAGCCCAAGCCCGTCCGAACGAGCCCTTGGTCGTGCCCTGTGATCGCCTGATCCGCGTGGATTTCTCTGCCGCAGGCTCGGTACTCAACTGGGCCGCCGAACAGCAGGCACAAAAACGCGAAGTCCACTTCAAAAACTTGCACCGCTTGGTGGCCGTATTGTTCAACGTGGTAGGCGTGAACGAGCACTCCTTGATCATTCCGCGCAAAAATTAAACCCGGCCCCAGCACTGGCTTGTAAAGCGGGCCAACGTACCCACCTACCTGAGCTATGCAATCCAACAGCGAACAGGCCGTGTTCCACGGCACCACCATTTTGAGCGTGCGCCGCCAAACCCCCGAGGGCATCCAAGTCGCCATTGGCGGCGATGGCCAAGTCACCTTAGGCCATATCGTGGTCAAAGGCAGCGCACGCAAAGTACGCAAGCTCTACCACGGCAAGGTACTGGCTGGTTTTGCCGGGGCCACCGCCGACGCTTTTACCCTGTTTGAGCGCTTTGAAGCCAAACTGGAAAAGCACCAAGGCCACCTGACCCGCGCCGCCATTGAGCTGACCAAAGACTGGCGCACCGACCGGGTATTGCGCCGCCTAGAGGCCATGCTGGCCGTGGCCGACCACAGTGCCAGCCTCATCATTACCGGCAATGGCGATGTGTTAGAACCGGAGCAAGGCATCGTCGCCATTGGCAGCGGGGGCGCTTATGCCCATTCTGCCGCCAAGGCGCTGCTGAACAACACCGACTTGCCCGCCGTCGATATCGTGAAAAAGTCGCTCGAAATTGCGGGCGAACTGTGCATTTATACCAACATGCACCACACCATTGAGACGCTCTAAATTGCCGCCCAAAGGTTTGCCATGTCTGCTTCTATGACCCCCCAAGAAATCGTTGCCGCGCTCGATCAGCACATCATTGGCCAACCCGCCGCCAAGCGTGCCGTGGCGATTGCTTTGCGTAACCGTTGGCGCCGCCAGCAGGTGGCCGAGCCACTGCGCCACGAAATCACACCCAAAAACATCCTAATGATTGGCCCGACCGGCGTGGGCAAGACCGAAATTGCCCGGCGCTTGGCCCGGCTGGCCGATGCCCCCTTTATCAAGGTGGAAGCCACCAAGTTCACCGAAGTAGGCTATGTAGGCAAAGATGTGGATGCCATCATCCGCGATTTGGCCGAAATTGCCGTCAAGCAAGAGCGCCAAGCCCAAGTGCAAAAAATGCGCGAACGTGCCGAAGACGCGGCAGAAGAACGCATTTTGGATGTGCTGATTCCCTCAGCGCGCACCGGCGAGCCACCGTCGGACAGTACGGCACGCCAAGTGTTTCGCAAAAAACTGCGCGAAGGCCAATTGGACGAGAAAGAAATCGACATCGAGTTGGCCGATACCCGCCCCCAAGTCGAAATCATGGGGCCGCAGGGCATGGAAGAAATGGCCGAACAGCTGCGTAGCGTGTTCAGCCAAATGGGCCAAGAACGTCGGCGTACCCGCAAACTGAAAATTGCCGAAGCACGCAAGCTCTTGGTAGAAGAAGAAGCGGGCAAACTGGTGAACGAAGAGGAAATCAAAACCCGCGCTTTGCACAACGCCGAACAAAACGGCATCGTGTTTATCGACGAAATCGACAAAGTGACCACGCGCCAAGAAACCAGTGGGGCGGATGTGTCGCGCCAAGGCGTACAACGCGACTTGCTGCCCTTGGTAGAAGGCACCACCGTCTCGACCAAATACGGCATGGTCAAAACCGACCATATTTTGTTTGTCGCTTCCGGCGCTTTTCACCTGAGCAAGCCCAGCGATTTGATTCCAGAATTGCAAGGGCGCTTCCCCATTCGCGTCGAGTTGGATTCGCTCTCGGTGCAAGACTTTGAGGGCATCCTGAACCAAACCAACGCCTCACTGGTCAAGCAATACCAAGCCCTGCTAGCGACCGAAGGGGTGCAACTTGAATTTACCCCAGAAGGCATCAGCCGCTTGGCCCGCATTGCCTTTGAAGTGAATGAGCGCACCGAGAATATCGGCGCACGGCGCTTGTCCACCGTGATGGAACGCTTACTGGATGAGGTCAGCTTTGATGCCACCCAGCGCAACGGCCACACCGTGGTGGTAGATGCAGCCTATGTGGATGAGCGCCTGCAGGCCCTGAGCAAAGACGAAGACTTGTCGCGTTACATTTTGTAACATCAAAGCCCTCCGAGCAGCGCTCGCGCCCCCAGTAAATTGGGGCAGCGCCTTGGGGGGGAATCGCAATTCCTGCTACAGTGCCACCTGTTTGCGCTATGGCAAGAATAAGCGCATTTTTCCCCAAGTTTTTGGGGCAAGTCAACGAAAAAACTAGCTGGGGTGTCTGTGTTCCAAGGGCGTTGTTCGCGGGTGTCGGGTGCGAAAAAAATTTCGTGGCCGCGTACATCGATAGAAATAGTATACCCATCCATGCCTTGCTATAGGGAGCAGCCATGACGACTGTAGCATTGCAACACACCACGGTTTTATTGGATGAGGCCGTAGAGGCTTTGTTGGGCAACGCCGCTGCCATGCCAGTCGATAGCCTGTGGGTAGATGCCACCTTTGGCCGGGGCGGACACTCTAGGCAACTCTTGTCGCGATTACCGCCCGTCGGACGCTTACTGGCGTTCGACAAAGACCCCGAGGCTATCTCCGAAGCAGCGCGCATCCATGATGCGCGTTTTTCGATTCGCCACGAGGGCTTTTGCCATTTGATGGATTTGCCCCCAGCCAGCGTCGCAGGGGTCTTGATGGACTTGGGCATCAGCTCGCCCCAAATTGACAGCCCCGAGCGCGGGTTTAGCTTCCGCTTTGATGGCCCCTTGGACATGCGTATGGACACCACACGCGGCCAAAGCGTGGCCGACTGGCTGGCCCAAGCCGATGCAGGCCAAATCGCCCAAGTGGTGCGCGACTATGGCGAAGAGCGCTTTGCTGGCCCGATTGGCCGGGCCATTGTGGCGCGCCGCCAAGAACGTGGCCCACTGCAAACCACGGCGGAACTGGCCGATTTGGTGGCCAGCGTGGTCAAAACCCGCGAAGGCGGCCAACACCCCGCCACGCGCACCTTCCAAGCCTTGCGTATCTTTATCAATGCCGAACTGGACGAGTTGCAGCAAGCCTTGCAAGCCAGTTTGCAGGTATTGCAACCGGGTGGGCGCTTGGTGGTGATTAGCTTTCACTCGCTCGAAGACCGCATCGTGAAGCAATTTATTGCCCAACATGCCAAAGAGGTCTATGACCGCCGTATGCCCTTTGCCCCGCCGCAGGCCATGCGCTTGCAAGCCTTAGAGCGCATCAAACCCAGCGCTGCTGAAATCGCTGCCAATCCGCGCGCACGCAGTGCCGTAATGCGGGTGGCGCAACGCACGGCGGTGGCCGCAGGGGCTACAGCGGCATGATGCGCCTGAATCTGCTGTTGCTGGTGCTGGTGGTACTCAGTGCCATGCAAGTGGTGCGTACCCAGTACGAAGCGCGGGTGCTTTACACCGCGCTAGACCACGCTGTGGCCGAGGCACACAAGCTAGAGACCGAGCATGAGCGACTGCAGGTAGAAAAACGTGCCCAAGCCACCCCGCTGCGGGTAGAAACCATGGCGCGTGACCAATTGCACATGCGTACCGCCACACCTCCCATCACCCAATATGTACAGGCACCGGCCAAGGAGCAGCCATGAGCCGCAGCGTGCTTTACACTTCCAGCCCCTTATTGGCCAGCAAAACGCCGGTCTGGCGCAGCCGCTTTATTGTGGTCATGATTGCACTGGGCTTTATTGGCTTAGGTGCGCGTGCTGCTTATGTGCAAGTGGTAGGCAACGACTTCTTTCTGCGCCAAGGCGAAGTGCGCTTTGCCCGCACGTTAGAACTACCCGCCAACCGGGGCAAAATTTTGGACCGCAACGGCCTGATTTTGGCCTCTAGCGTGCCAGCGGCCAGTATTTGGGCCATTCCAGAAGACGTAGAGCTGCAAAACCCCGAGGTGCGCGCCAAGCTGCCCGAGTTGGCCAAATTGCTCGAAATGCCCTTGCCCGAGCTACAAACCAAACTGAGCGAAGACAAGACCTTTGTCTGGATCAAGCGCCAATTGGATTGGGATGTCGGGCAAAAAATCGCCGCGTTGGGCATCAAAGGGGTGTACCAACGCAAAGAGTACAAACGCCAATATCCAGAGGGTGAGGCGGCAGCGCACGTAGTGGGCTTTACCAACGTGGAAGACAAAGGCCAAGAAGGCATGGAGCTGGCCTTTGACAAATTGCTGGCTGGTAAACCTGGCTCGCGCCGTGTGATTAAAGACCGGCTGGGGCGGGTAGTGGACGGCGTGGGCGAAGAAGTGCCGCCCCAAGATGGCCGCGACATGCAGCTATCGATCGACAGCAAGGTGCAATTTTTTGCTTACCAAAAACTGCGTGACCAAGTGGAAGCGCACAAAGCCAAGGCTGGTAGCGTGGTGGTGCTGGATGCCAATACCGGCGAGGTGCTGGCGCTGGCGAACTACCCCAGCTATGTGCCCGATAAACGCAAAAACCTGACGGGCGAGCAATTACGCAACCGCGCCATCACCGACACCTTTGAGCCCGGTTCGGTCATGAAGCCGTTTACTGTCGGCATTGCGTTAGAAACCAAGCGCGTGCGCCCCGACACTGTGATTGACACAGGTGGTGGCCGCATCACCATCACCGGCTCGACCATTTCGGATACACACAACTATGGCGCCCTGACGGTCGAAGGGGTGATCCAGAAGTCCAGTAACGTCGGCACCACCAAACTGGCCATGCAAATGCCTGCCAAGGAAATGTGGGAGACCTTTTCCGCTGCAGGTTTCGGCCAAAAACCGCAAATTGCCTTCCCCGGTGCCGTCAGTGGGCGCTTGCGTCCGTATAAAACTTGGCGACCAATTGAGCAAGCCACCATGTCTTATGGCTATGGTCTCTCGGCCAGTTTGTTCCAAATGGCCCGCTCTTACACCGTGTTTGCGCACGATGGCCGCATTATTCCAGCCACGATGCTCAAAACCACCGAACCTGCCGTGGGTGTGCCAGTGTTCTCGCCCAAAACCGCAGCCCAAGTACGCAAAATGCTGCAAATGGCCGCTGGCCCAGGCGGCACCGGCCAGCGGGCGCAGACTTTGGGCTATTCGGTGGGTGGCAAATCGGGCACCGCGCGCAAACAAGTGGGCAAGAGCTATGCCTCCGGCAAATACCGCGCTTGGTTTGCCGGCATGGCCCCGATTGATAAACCACGCATCATCATTGCGGTGATGGTCGATGAACCCAGCAACGGCCAAGTCTATGGCGGCTTGGTGGCCGCTCCGGTGTTCAGCGAGGTGGCCCAGCAAACCTTGCGCATGATGGGTGTGCAGCCTGATATTGATGTCAAACCACAAATTGTGGCCAACCCGGTAGAGGAGTCTCTGTGATGGTTCATCTTACCTCTCTGCAAGAGGCCATGCAGTGGCTGCGCGCACGCGTCACAGGCACGTTGCAAACCGATAGTCGCTTGGTGCAACCCGGCGATGGTTTTATCGCTTGGCCGGGAGCCAGCACCGATGGCCGCGCCCATGTGCAAGATGCGCGCCAGCGTGGGGCCGTGGCGTGTTTGGTCGAATCGGCCGGAGTCGAATCTTTTGTCCTAGCGGGTGATGATGTAGCCACCTATGCCGGCTTGAAAATAGCCACCGGGTGGATAGCAGCCGAATGGTTTGCCCATGCCAGCAAGACCTTAGACGTGGTGGCCTTTACTGGCACCAATGGCAAAACCAGCAGTGCGTGGTGGTTGGCCAATGCCCTGAGTGGCTTGGTGCATGAGCCATTGAGCGATCAGCCTATTCCGTGCGCCTTGGTCGGCACCTTGGGTATGGGTGTGTTGCCACGCCTGACACTCACCGGCCTGACCACCCCCGACCCGGTACGTTTGCAACGTGCTTTTCGCCAGTTTGCCGATGCCGGGGTGCATAGCTGCGCCATCGAGGCCTCTTCTATCGGTTTGGCCGAACATCGGCTAGAAGGCACGCGCATTCGCGTCGGGGTCTTTACCAACTTCACCCAAGACCATCTGGACTACCACGGCGATATGCAAGCCTACTGGCAGGCCAAAGCAGCGCTGTTTGACTGGATCGGCTTAGAAGCTGCTGTCATCAACATCGATGACCCGCAAGGGCAAACACTGCATGCTTCTTTGGTCGGACGAGGGCTGGACTTGTGGAGCGTCTCGATGCGCCAGCCAGCACGCTTGCAAGCACAAGACTTGGACTTGGGCGGTGATGGCCTGCGCTTTGTCGTAGTGGAAGGCGAAGAGCAATACCTGCTGCAAACCGCCTTGATTGGTGACTACAACGTCTCCAATCTGTTGGGCGTAATTGCTGCGCTGCGCAGCTTGGGCATCCCGCTACAAGCAGCAGTGCAGGCCTGCGAACAATTAGAACCCGTGCCGGGGCGTATGCAGCGCATTACTGGCCCCGGCCTGCCCTTGGTGGCGGTCGATTACGCCCATACCCCCGATGCCTTGGCCCAAGCCTTGCGCGCTCTGCGTCCAGTGGCCCAAGCACGGGGTGGTCAACTGTGGTGCATTTTTGGTTGCGGTGGCGAACGTGACAACAGCAAGCGCCCATTGATGGGTGCGGCAGCCCAACAAGGTGCCGATTGGGTCGTGGTCACCAACGACAACCCGCGCAGCGAACCACCGGAAACCATCATCCACCAAATTTTGCAGGGCACGATTGCAGGCACCAGCGTGTTGGTCGAACCCGACCGTGCCGCCGCCATCTCCGAAACGCTGGCCGAAGCCGATGCCGCAGATGTGGTGCTGATCGCCGGTAAAGGCCACGAAGACTACCAAGAAACTGCGGGCGTGCGCCGTCCGTTCTCTGACATCGCACAAGCCCAAGCCGCCTTGCAACGCCGAGGAGGCGGTGCTTTATGAACCACTCTATGATGACACTGGCCCAAGCCTTGGGCTGGATTCGCCGATGGCAACCCCAAGCCCGTTTGGTGGGCGATGCGGGCCTGTCCATTGCCCGCGTGCATACCGACAGCCGCAGTTTGCAGCCAAGCGATTTGTTTGTCGCCCTGAAGGGCGAGCGCTTTGATGCGCACGATTTTCTGGCCCAAGCCCGCACTGCGGGGGCCGTGGCTGCCATTGCCCATGCTGGGCTGGCCGAGGTCGGCTTGCCCGGCATCGAAGTGCCCGATACCCTCACGGCCTTGGGCGCTTTGGCCGCTGGCTGGCGCAGCCAGTTCCAGTTACCGCTGATCGCCGTGACCGGCAGCAATGGCAAAACCACGGTCACACAAATGCTGGCCTCTATCCTGCGTGCCCATGCAGGCGAGGCGGCGTTTTTTACCCAAGGCAATCTCAACAACGCCATTGGTGTGCCGCAAACGCTGCTCCGCCTGAATGCCGCACACCGCATCGGCGTGGTGGAGTTGGGCATGAACCATCCCGGCGAGATTGCCGAGCTGGCACGCATGGCCCAACCCACCGTAGCCTTGGTGAACAACGCGCAGCGTGAGCATCTGGAGTTTATGGGTACGGTGCAAGCGGTGGCGGAAGAGAACGGCTCGGTACTCGCAGCCTTGCCTGCCAATGGCGTGGCAGTGTTCCCAGCCGATGAACCCTATACGCCACTCTGGCAAAGTTTGGCCGCAGCACGCCGCTGCATCACCTTTGGTGCTACAGGTGCCGATGTGCAGGCCATCGCAGCCGATTGGCAAGCGGGTGCTTGGCAAGTACGCATCAACACCCCCCAAGGGCTGCTGCACTGTGCCCTGCACATTGCCGGTCGCCACAATGTGCGCAATGCTTTGGCCGCCACCGCCTGTGCGCTGGCCGCCGGTGTGCCACTGGCCGACATTGCCCAAGGCTTGGGCGCTTTTGCGCCAGTCAAAGGACGCTCACGCGCCTTGGCGCTCAGCGTCGCAGGACGTGATCTGACGGTGGTGGACGACAGCTACAACGCCAACCCCGATTCGGTGCGCGCGGCCATCGACGTACTGGCCGACTTGCCCAGCCCGCGGCTGCTGGTGCTGGGCGATATGGGTGAAGTGGGCGACCAAGGCCCGCAGTTCCATGCCGAAGCCGGTGCCTATGCCCAAGCGCGTGGCATCGAGCAACTGCTGGCACTGGGCCAGCAAAGCACGCACGCGGTGGCCGCTTTTGGCCCCAGCGCGCAACATTTTGACAACATGACGCAACTGCAAGCTGCAGTGCGTGCCGCCCTGCCCAGCGTGGGCAGTGTGCTGATCAAGGGATCTCGCTTCATGAAGATGGAACAGGTGCTGGAGGTGCTGCCAGCACCCGCACATACAGAAAGCACAAGCCACAGCGCTGCCGCCACGGGGGCTGCATGCTGATTTGGGTCGCACAGTGGTTGCAAGGGCTATCGCCCGAGTTTGGTTTTTTTCGGGTATTTCAGTATTTAACCTTTCGCGCTGTCATGGCGGCCATGACCGCCTTGTTGATTGGTTTGCTGGCCGGGCCTGCGGTGATTCGTCGCCTCACGGCGCTGAAAATCGGCCAACCCATTCGCAGCAATGGCATGGAAACGCACCACGTCAAAAGCGGTACCCCGACCATGGGCGGGGTGTTGATTTTGCTGTCGATTGCTGTCTCGACCCTGTTGTGGTTTGACTGGGCCAATCGCTTTGTCTGGATTGTGCTCATCGTCACGTTGGGCTTTGGGGCCATTGGCTGGGCCGATGACTGGCGCAAGGTGGTCAACAAAGACCCAGAAGGGATGCCGTCGCGCGAGAAATACATGTGGCAGTCCCTCATTGGGCTGCTGGCGGCCTTGTATTTGGTGTTCAGCATTTCCGAGAGCAACAACTACAAGGTGTTCGAGCTGTTCGTCTCGTGGGTGCGCTCGGGCTTGGATGTGAACCTACCAGCACAGGCCGGACTGCTGCTGCCGTTTTTTAAAGAAGTGAGCTACCCGCTGGGCGTGCTGGGCTTTGTCATCATGACCTATTTGGTGATTGTCGGGGCCAGCAATGCGGTCAATTTAACCGATGGTTTGGACGGCTTGGCCATCATGCCGGTGGTGATGGTGGGCTCGGCCTTGGGCGTGTTTGCCTACGTCACAGGCAATGCCTTCTATGCCAAATACCTGTTTTTGCCGCACATTGCCGGCTCAGGCGAGTTATTGATTTTTTGTGCCGCGATGGCCGGGGCCGGTTTGGCCTTTTTGTGGTTTAACACCCACCCGGCCCAAGTCTTTATGGGCGATGTGGGCGCGCTGGCGCTGGGTGGCGCGCTGGGCACGATTGCCGTGATCGTGCGCCAAGAGATCGTGCTGGCCATCATGGGCGGCATCTTTGTCGTGGAAGCGCTGTCGGTGATGGCGCAGGTGACTTGGTTCAAATTCACCAAAAAGCGCTACGGCCAAGGCCGCCGTCTGCTCAAAATGGCCCCGCTGCACCACCATTTTGAGAAAAGCGGCTGGAAAGAAACCCAAGTGGTGGTGCGCTTCTGGATTGTCACCATGCTGTTGTGCTTGATCGGCCTGTCCACCTTGAAACTGCGGTAAACGCTATGTCTTTGCAAGAGCAGCATATTCTGATTTTGGGCCTAGGGGCCTCAGGCTTGGCGATGGCGCGCTGGTGCGCGCGTGCAGGGGCCCATGTCACCGTGGCCGATACGCGCAGCCAACCACCGCAATTAGAAGCCCTGCAGGCCGAATGCCCACAGGTAGCCTTTGTGGCCGGGCCATTTGGTACCCATTTGCTTGAAGGGCGCTCTGTGCAAGCGGTGTACCGCTCGCCGGGCTTGAGCCCCGATGCTGTCGCGCCGGTGCTGGTGGCCGCCAGTGTCAGTGGCATTCGGATCGGGGGTGAACTGAGCCTATTTTTTGCCGCTTTGCAAGAATTGCGCGCCAGCCAAGGCTATGCCCCAGCGGTGTTGGCCATTACCGGCACCAATGGCAAAACCACCGTCACCTCGCTCACTGGGCAATTGGTCGAGCGGGCCGGTAAAACGGTGGCCGTGGCTGGCAACATTGGCCCCACGCTGCTCGATACCTTGGCTGCACGGCTACAAGTGAACGCCTTGCCCGAGGTGTGGGTGCTGGAGTTGTCCAGCTTCCAACTCGATAGCGTGACCGACTTTGAACCCACCGCCGCCGCGGTACTCAACGTCACCCAAGACCATCTAGACTGGCATGGCAGCATGGAGGCCTATGCCCAAGCCAAGGCGCGCATTTTTGGAGCCAATGCCCTGATGGTGCTGAACCGCGAAGACCCGGCCGTCATGGCGATGTTGCCCGCTCCCGTGCCGGTCAAACTGCAAAAGCCACAACTACGCGCCCACATCACCTTTGGCGGCGATTTGCCGCGCCGTCCCGGCGACTTTGGGATTGAAACCGTAGCAGGCATGGCATGGTTGGTACGGGCGACACCCGCCGACGAAACACGCCAACGCAGCCGCAACCCAGCTGCTGAAGAGCTGCACCTCCAACGTCTGATGCCCGCCGATGCCTTGCGTATCCGGGGCCGTCATAACGCCATCAATGCACTGGCAGCCTTGGCCTTGGCCCAATCGGCAGGTTGCGGTTTGGCCGCCATGCTGTACGGTCTGCGCGAATACCAAGGCGAGCCGCACCGGGTAGAGTCCATCGGCATCGTCAACGGCATTGAATACTTTGACGACAGCAAAGGCACCAACGTGGGGGCAACCGTGGCCGCCCTGACGGGCTTGGGGGCCGAGCGGCGCTTGGTGGTGATTTTGGGGGGTGACGGCAAGGGGCAAGACTTTGCCCCGCTGGCCGTGCCGGTGGCACGCCACGCGCGGGCGGTCGTCTTGATCGGGCGCGATGCCCCGCAGATCACTGCAGCCCTGCAAACCACGGGCGTACCGTTGCTCCAAGCCAAGACCTTGCCCGAAGCCGTGCAAATGGCGACGCAACAAGCCCAAGCCGGTGATGCCGTGCTGATGTCGCCCGCCTGTGCCAGTTTGGACATGTTCAAAGACTACGCGCACCGTGCCCAAGTCTTTTGCGAGTCGGTACAAACGCTGGCCGATGCGGCTGGGCAAAGTTTGCTAGGAGGCCTGTAATGCCAGAGCAGGAGCGCTCCGGAGGAATAGGCCAGCGGGTGCGTGGCTGGTTCAACCCGATGCAGGCCACTGGGGTCGATGGCCTGCCCGTACGCATTGGTGGTATGGAATACCGCCAAACCTCGGCCACACCCGCCAGCGTGTTGGGCTTTGACCAAGCCTTGCTGTGGGTGGTGGTGGCGCTGCTGACCTGGGGGTTGGTGATGGTCTATTCCGCCTCCATCGCCCTACCCGACAACCCACGCTTTGGCAAAATTGCCCCAACCCATTTCTTGGTGCGCCATGTGTTTGCCTTGGGTATGGCCTTTGTTGCTGCGATTGCTGCTTTTCAGATCCCTATGTCGGTGTGGGAGCGCCATGCGCGCAGCTTGTTTTTGCTCTCGCTGGTCACCTTGGTACTGGTGTTGATACCGGGCATCGGCACCGTGGTGAATGGTGCGCGGCGTTGGTTATCGCTGGGAGTGATGAACTTTCAGCCGTCTGAACTGGCCAAGTTAGCGGTGGTGATTTACGCCGCGGACTACATGGTGCGCAAGATGGAAGTAAAAGAGCGCTTCTTTCGTGCGGTGTTGCCGATGGGCGCTGCCGTGGCGGTGGTCGGGGTACTCTTACTGGCCGAGCCAGACATGGGTGCCTTTATGGTGATTGCCGTGGTGGCGATGGGCATTTTGTTTTTAGGCGGCGTGAACGCGCGCATGTTCTTCCTGATTGCCGCCATTTTGGTGCTGGCGTTTGCTGCGATGGTTTGGTTCTCCGACTGGCGGCGCGAGCGTATTTTTGCCTACCTTGACCCGTGGAGCGAAAAACACGCTTTGGGCAAGGGCTACCAGCTCTCGCACTCACTGATTGCGATTGGCCGGGGTGAAATTTTCGGTGTCGGACTGGGTGGCAGCGTCGAAAAACTGCACTGGCTGCCCGAAGCGCATACCGACTTCTTGCTGGCCGTGATTGGCGAAGAATTTGGCCTGATTGGCGTGTTTGTCTTGATTGGCATGTTCTTTTGGCTCACGCGGCGCATCATGCACATTGGCCGCCAAGCCATTGCGCTCGATCGGGTGTTTGCCGGACTCGTGGCCCAAGGCGTAGCCATGTGGATGGGTTTTCAGGCGTTTATCAACATGGGTGTGAACTTGGGTGCTTTGCCCACCAAGGGGCTGACCTTGCCTTTGATGAGCTTTGGGGGCTCGGCGATTTTGATGAATTTGGTAGCACTGGCGGTGGTCTTCCGCGTCGATTATGAAAACAAGCTGCTCATGCGTGGAGGCCACGCATGAGCAAAAAAACCGCCCTTATCATGGCCGGTGGCACCGGTGGGCATATTTTTCCGGGGCTGGCCGTGGCCCATGCCCTGCGCGAACGCGGCTGGCAAGTGCATTGGTTAGGTGCGCCCGCCAGCATGGAGGCGCGCTTGGTGCCGCCGCAAGGCTTTGCCCTCGAAACCATTGATTTTTCTGGCGTGCGCGGCAAAGGCATCAAAACACTGGCCCTGTTGCCTTGGCGCTTGCTCAAAGCCTTGGGGCAGGCGCTGGCCGTGGTGCGTCGGGTGCAACCCGATGTGGTGGTCGGGCTGGGGGGCTATATCAGCTTTCCGGGCGGCATGGCAGCATGGCTGTCGGGCAAGCCCTTGGTATTGCACGAGCAAAACTCGGTGCCCGGCATGGCCAATAAGCTATTAACGCGCGTGGCCAAGCAGGTGTTTACCGCCTTTCCCAACGTGTTTGCCCAAGGCCATTGGGTGGGCAATCCCTTGCGTGCAGCTTTTTTACAACACCCCGAGCCAGCACAGCGCTTTGCCGGACGCAGTGGCCCCTTGCGCCTGTTGGTGGTGGGTGGCAGCTTGGGGGCCAAGGCACTCAATGATGTGGTGCCACAAGCGCTGGCCTTGTTGGTGCCGGGGCAGCGCCCCATCGTTACCCACCAAAGTGGCGCAGCGCAAATAGAAGCCCTGCAACAAAACTATGCAGCTGCCGGAGTAGAAGCCACCCTAACCCCCTTTATTGACGACACCGCGCAAGCCTTTGCCGATGCCGACATCATTGTGTGCCGCGCCGGAGCCAGCACCGTGACCGAAATCGCCGCCATTGGCGCAGCAGCCGTTTTTGTGCCCTTTCCAGCTGCCGTAGATGACCACCAAACCGCCAATGCGCGCTTTTTGGTCGATGCTGGGGCTGCTTGGTTGCTGCCACAGCCCGAGTTGTCAGCGCAAACGCTGGCCAAAATGTTACAAACCCTCCAGCGCCCTGCACTGTTGCAGCGCGCCATTCAAGCCAAAAAAATGCAAAAAACAGAAGCCACATTGATGGTGGTCAGTGCGTGCGAGGCGCTACTGGCATGAAACACGCCGTTCAACACATCCATTTTGTCGGTATCGGAGGCTCGGGCATGAGCGGCATTGCCGAGGTGTTACACAACTTGGGCTACACCATCTCCGGCTCTGATTTGGCCGACAGCGCCACCCTGCGCCGTTTGCAAGGGTTGGGCATCGCCACCCATTTAGGCCACGATGCTGCCCATATCGCTGGGGCCGATGCCGTCGTCACCTCTACCGCCGTGCAGGCCGATAACCCAGAAGTGCAGGCGGCCCGTGCTAAAAAGATCCCGGTGGTGCCACGCGCCTTGATGCTGGCTGAGCTAATGCGCATGAAACAAGGCATTGCCATTGCCGGTGCGCACGGCAAAACCACCACCACCAGCTTGGTCACCAGCGTGCTGGCCGAAGGCGGATTGGACCCCACTTTTGTGATTGGCGGCCGCCTCAACAGCGCCGGGGCCAATGCCAAGCTGGGCAGCGGCGAATACATTGTGGTGGAGGCCGACGAATCGGATGCGTCCTTCCTGAACCTACTGCCGGTGATGGCCGTGGTCACGAACATCGACGCAGACCACATGGAAACCTACGGGCACGACTTTGGCCGCCTGAAGAAAGCGTTTGTCGATTTTCTGCACCGCATGCCGTTTTATGGCACAGCCATTTTGTGCATCGACAGCCCGGCGGTGCGCGACATCCTGCCCGAAGTCACCTGCCCCATTACCAGCTATGGCTTGGCCGAAGAGGCCCAAGTGCGCGCCGTGAATGTGCGCGCCGAGGCCGGACAGATGCGCTTTACCGTGCAACGGCGCAATGGCATCACCCTGCCCGATTTGGAAGTGGTACTCAATTTGGCCGGGGAACACAACGTTCTGAATGCTTTGGCAGCCATTGCCATCGCGGTCGAATTGAACATCCCCGACGAGGCCGTGCTGCGCGCGCTGGCGGGCTTTAAGGGTGTGGGGCGGCGCTTTCAACACTACGGCGATTGGCCCGCACCGGCTGGCGGAGGCAGTTTCACCTTGATTGACGACTACGGCCACCATCCGGTAGAAATGGCCGCCACCTTGGCAGCTGCGCGCGGCGCTTTTCCGGGGCGGCGCTTGGTACTGGCCTTTCAACCGCACCGCTACACCCGCACCCGCGATTGTTTTGAAGACTTCGTCAAAGTGCTGGGCAACGCCGACGCAGTGCTGCTGACCGAAGTCTATGCGGCTGGCGAGGCCCCCTTGGTCGCTGCGGATGGCCGGGCCTTGGCGCGAGCGCTGCGTGTGGCCGGGCGGATCGAGCCGGTATTTATCGACAATATCGCCGATTTGCCCCACAGCATCATCGCCCAAGCCCAAGCAGGTGATGTGGTGCTGTGCATGGGGGCAGGCTCGATTGGAGCCGTGCCGGGCAAGGTGGTCGATGTCTTCAAAAAACAACCGTCGGAGTAAAGGCATGAGCCTGCTGGATGTAAAAATCGATGGAACCGCACTGGGCAAAGTCGCCGTATTGATGGGCGGCAGCTCGGCCGAACGCGATGTCTCGCTCATGTCGGGCAGTGGTGTGTTACAGGCGCTGCGCGCACGCGGTGTCGATGCCCACCTGTTTGACCCAGCCTACAACGACTTGGGCGATTTAAAACGCCACGGCTACCAGCGTTGCTTTATCGCTTTGCATGGCCGCCACGGCGAAGATGGCACGGTGCAAGGCGCACTAGAGCTGCTTGGTATCCCCTACACCGGCTCGGGCGTGCTGGCTTCCAGCATCGCGATGGACAAAATCATGACCAAACGCCTGTGGCGCGCCGAGGGCCTGCCGACCCCCGACTGGCGTTTGGTAGCCAACGCTGCCGAGACCGAACAGGCCCTGCAAACGCTGGGCGCACCCATGATTGTCAAACCGGCGCGCGAAGGCTCCACCATCGGCCTGACCAAAGTCACCGATGCCAGCCAATGTGCCCAAGCCTATGCACTGGCGGCCCGCTACGACCCCGAAGTGCTGTGCGAGCAATTCATCGCTGGCGATGAAACCACCTGTCCAGTGTTGGGCGAAGGGACCAGCGCCCAAGCCCTGCCGGTGATTCGCATTGAAGCGCCACAAGGCAACTACGACTACGAACACAAATACTTCACCGACGACACCCAATACCACTGCCCCAGTGGCTTGCCCGAGGCCGAAGAACAAGCCATCCAAACCTTGGTGGTGCAAGCCTTTCGCAGCTTGGATTGCCGGGGCTGGGCGCGTGCCGACATCATGATCCGTGCCAGTGATCGCCAGCCCTTTCTGCTGGAAATCAACACCTCCCCCGGCATGACAGGGCATTCTTTGGTGCCGATGTCGGCGCGCGCTGCGGGCATCAGCTATGAAGACCTGTGCCTGCACCTGCTGGCCCAAGCCAGCTTAGACACCCCACTGCAAGAGCGCGCCACCAGCCCTGCCCAGCCCGGAGACGCTGCATGACAGACACCCTGCCCGCACCGCTGGATGTCCGGCTCATGAACTTGGCCGCCTCGGTCTTGTTCTTGGGCTGTGTCGTGCTGGTGCTGGCAGCCGGGGCTTGGTGGGCCTTGCGCCACCCGGCCTTTGCGATTGGGCGCATTGTGGTGCAAGGCGAGCTGGTGCATAACAACGCCGTGACCTTGCGCGCCAACGTGGCCCCACAGCTCACAGGCAACTTTTTCACCGTTGATTTGAATGCTGCACGCCAAGCCTTTGAGCAGGTCCCTTGGGTACGCAAGGCGCAAATTCGCCGCCAATACCCCCGCACCTTGCAAGTCGTGTTGCAAGAACACCACGCTGTAGCCCATTGGGGCAGCGAGCCGGGCAACACCATGGTCAATGACCATGGCGAAGTCTTTGAAGCCAACGGCGATGAGTCCGATCTGGAAGATTTGCCGCGCCTGCACGGCCCTACCGACCAATCGAAACAAGTCTGGCAAATGTACCAACGGCTAGAAAACGTGCTGGGGACACCGATTAAAACCTTGGAACTCTCAGGCCGAGGGGGCTGGCGGGCCAAACTGCAAAGCGATGCCCTGATCGAATTGGGTGGAGGTAGCGCACCGGAGGTAGAGCAACGCGCCCAACACTTTGTCAGCACCCTGGCACAGGTCACGGCACGCTATGGCCGCAAGCCCGATGCGCTGGAGTCGGCCGACCTGCGCCACAGTGGTGGCTATGCTGTGCGCTTGCGCGGTGTCACCACCCTGACCCCCACAACAACGACCTCTGCAACGGCGGCACGCAACCCAGCCCCCTCAGGCAGCACAAGACAGTAAAAGGCAAACACGGATATGGCAAAAGAATATAAAGATGTGGTGGTGGGGCTGGACATCGGTACTGCCAAGGTCATGGCAGTGGTGGCAGAAGTGCTGCCCACTGGCGCACTCAAACTGGTCGGTTTGGGTGTGGCCCCAAGCAATGGCCTCAAGCGTGGGGTGGTGGTCAATATTGATGCCACCGTGCAAAGCATCCAACTGGCCCTGAAAGAGGCCGAATTGATGGCCGATTGCAAAATCCAGCGCGTCTATACCGGCATCACCGGCAGCCATATCCGGGGCCTGAATTCCAGTGGCATGGTGGCCGTGAAAGACAAAGAAGTCACGGCGGCCGATGTGGCGCGCGTGGTCGAAACCGCCAAAGCCATCAACATCTCGAGCGACCAGCGCCTGCTGCTGGTCGAGCCGCAAGAATTTGTGATTGACGGCCAAGACGTGAAAGAGCCGATTGGTATGAGCGGCATCCGCCTAGAGGCCAAAATCCACATCGTTACTGGGGCACAAAGTGCCGCCGAAAACATCATCAAATGCGTGCGCCGCTGCGGCTTAGAAGTAGAGCAGTTGCTGCTCAATCCTCTGGTGTCGAGCCAAGCGGTCTTGACCGACGACGAACGCGAACTGGGCGTGGCCGTGGTCGATATTGGCGCTGGCACCACCGATGTCGCCATCTTTACCGGCGGTGCTATTCGCCACACCGCTGTGATTCCGATTGCAGGTGATTTGATTACCAGCGACATTGCGATGGCCCTGCGCACCCCGACCAAAGATGCCGAAGACATCAAGGTCGAAAGCGGCTACGCCAAACAATTGCTGGCCGACCCAGAAGCCCAAGTCGAGGTACCCGGTCTGGGCGACCGGGGACCACGGATGCTCAGCCGCCAAGTGCTGGCTGGGGTGGTCGAGCCGCGTGTCGAAGAGATTTTCTCTTTAGTCCAACAGGTGATTCGTGAATCGGGCTATGAAGAAGTGCTGTCTTCGGGTATCGTACTGACTGGCGGCAGCTCTGTGATGCCGGGCATGGTGGAGTTGGGCGAAGACATCTTTCTGAAACCCGTGCGCCGAGGCGTTCCCAAGTATTCCAGTGCCTTGGCCGATATGGTGGCCCAGCCCCGTGCTGCTACCGTCATGGGTTTACTTGAAGAGGCGCGCTTGGCACGTATGCGCGGCTTCAAAGTAGCCCAGAAAACTGGCCCGGTACAAACCGTTTTTGGTCGGTTCAAAGAATTTATCGTAGGAAATTTTTGATCGTGGAGTTGCGCGAGAACTACTCGTGGCAAAAAAATACGATCTTTACCTTTTATTTACTTTTGCCAGCGCATACCATTCAGGGTTAGGAGCACCAATAACATGCCAATTGAGATCATCGACGTTGAAGAGTTCAACCAAGGCACGCAAATCAAGGTCATTGGTGTCGGTGGTGGTGGCAGCAACGCGGTAGAACACATGATTGCACGGAATGTGCAAGGTGTCGAGTTTGTGAGCGCCAATACCGATGCACAAGCCCTCAACCGCAGCTCGGCCCACCGAATCATTCAACTGGGCCAAAGTGGCCTAGGAGCCGGTAGCAAGCCCGAAAAAGGCCGTGAAGCCGCCGAGGCTGCGATTGACGACATTCGCGCGGCCATCCAAGGCTCGCACATGCTGTTTATTACCGCCGGTATGGGCGGGGGCACCGGCACCGGAGCCGCCCCCGTGATTGCGCGCGTTGCCAAAGAAATGGGTATCCTGACCGTGGGCGTGGTGACCAAGCCCTTCGATTGGGAAGGTGGCCGTCGGATGAAAAATGCCGACAGTGGTTTGGCCGAGCTGGAATCGAATGTCGATTCGCTGATCGTGGTGCTGAACGAAAAACTGCTCGATGTGCTGGGCGACGATGTCACCCAAGATGAGGCCTTTGCCCATGCCAACGACGTGCTGCGCAACGCCGTTGGCGGTATTGCCGAAATCATCAACGAGTACGGCCAAGTCAACGTGGACTTTGAAGACGTACGCACCGTGATGGGCGAACCCGGCAAAGCCATGATGGGCACCGCCACCGCCACCGGCCCCGACCGCGCCCGCATCGCTGCCGAACAAGCCATTGCTTGCCCACTGCTGGAAGGCATTGACCTCTCTGGCGCTAAGGGGGTGCTGGTGCTGGTCACGGCCAGCAAGGGCAGCCTCAAACTGTCCGAGTCGCGCTTGGCCATGAACACCATCAATGCCTACGCCTCCTCGGATGCCCACGTCATCTTCGGTGCAGCTTACGACGAAACGCTGGGCGATGCCATTCGCGTCACCGTGGTGGCTACCGGCCTGTCGCGCCAAAATGCCCGCCGCCAAAACATCCAAGTGGTACAAGGCGGTTTGCGCACCGGCACCGACAACGTGGCCTACCAAGTGGCCGGTTTGAGCGGCAGCTTAGGCAACACAGGCGCTGCCAGCGGAGCTGACTACCACAGTATGGCCGTGCCCAGCGTGTGGCGCAACAACCGCAACCAAGCGGCGGCCAAAGTCGATGCCTTGTCCTCGGGCGGCATGGATGATTTGGAGATTCCGGCCTTCTTGCGCAAGCAGGCCGACTGAACGCCCTTGTCCCTGCGCTGGGTGCGCGCGCTTGCTCAGCGCACCGAAATGGCGGCCACCTTTTGGGGTGGCCCGTTTTTTTATGGCCCCGATAGCCAAAGTTTTACTGGCGGCCCATGCGCGCTACAGCACAGAAAACTAAAATCGGCCTATGCTCCAGCAACGTACCTTAAAAACGCTCACCCGCGCTGTCGGTGTCGGCCTGCACAGTGGTCAGCGGGTAGAACTCACCTTGCGTCCGGCCCAGCCCAACACTGGCATCGTCTTTCGCCGCATTGACCTACCCGAGCCGGTTGATATTCCCATTTCGGCCACGGCGGTGACCGATACGCGCATGGCCTCAACCATCTCAGCCGGTGGAGCCAAAGTGCATACGGTAGAGCACTTAATGTCGGCCTGTGCCGGTTTGGGCATCGATAACCTGTATATCGACATCACGGCCGAAGAAGTACCGATTTTGGATGGCTCCTCGGCCTCGTTTGTCTTTTTACTGCAAAGTGCGGGCATTGCGCTGCAAAATGCGCCCAAACGTTTTATCCGCGTCAAGCGTGCGGTACAAGTGTGCCAAGGTGAAGGAGCACACGCCAAATGGGCCAAGTTGGAGCCTTACCACGGCTTTAAGCTGCGCTTTGAAATCGATTTTGCCCACCCAGCAGTGGACTCTACCGGCCAATGCGTGGAGTTTGATTTGGGCAGCGGCAACTACAGCCGCGATATTGCCCGCGCCCGCACCTTTGGTTTTACCAAAGATGTAGAAATGATGCGCGCCAACGGCTTGGCCTTGGGCGGCGGATTGGACAACGCCATCGTCATGGACGATTACAAAGTGCTCAATGCCGACGGCCTGCGTTACGACGACGAGTTTGCCAAGCACAAAATTTTGGATGCGATGGGCGATTTGTACCTGATTGGTCACCCGCTGCTGGCCGCTTACAGCGCCTTCCGCTCGGGCCATGCCCTGAACAACCTGTTGCTGCGCGAACTGCAAGCCCAGCCCGATGCGTGGGAATGGGTCAGCTTTGACAGCGAGCGCCAAGCCCCCAAGGGCTTTGCCCAACCAGCACGCGCTTGGTAATGGGCCGGACTGCGCTATGTTGTTGTTTCGTTGGCTGGTAATTCTGCTGCTGCTCGTGGCCGCCGTGTGCTTGGCTTTTTATATCGGCACGGGCCGGGCCTATTACAAACGCTTGGCCTTTATTGTGCTCAAGTGGACGACCCCGTACTGATTGCCGAACGGGTGTTTTAGCCCCGTCCCGGACTCAAAGCGCCTTTTGTCGCCATGCCAGCAGGGCTCCTAACCACAAGGCCCCGGCAGAAAACAGCAGCCCACGCGCCAGCCCCCCCGACCCATCGGCAATCCAACCAACCACCGTCGGCCCCACCATCTGCCCTACGGCAAAAACAATCGTAAAGCCACTGATACCGCTGGCCCATTGCACTTGGGGCAGGTTGTGGCGCACCAAGGCCGTGGTGGCAGCCACCACCGACAAAAATACCGCCCCAAACAGCACCCCCGACAGCACCAACACCGGCAAAGCGCTGGTCAGAGCGGGTAACAAGGTTGCAACGCCCAGCAAAGCATTCAGCCGTGCCAGTGGCTGTCCATCGCGGTGGCGATCGAGCAAGCCTGCCCACAAGCGTGACGATGCCACCACGGCCAAACCCAACAGGCTATAAAAAATGGTGATGGTGCTGTCTGAATTGCCTTGCGCGCGCAACAGGGCAATTACAAACGTCATGTAGCCGATATAACCCACCCCAAACAGACTATAGCCCAACAATGCTGGAACAAATGCCCGCCAAGGCACTGCCGCCACTGTGGCCTGCCCGCTGTGGGCTAGCGTCGCTACCGGCGGGCTGCTGGGGCCAGTTTCTATGCTGTGGCGCTGTAAAGCCCGCAGGGCCCACAGCAAAACCCCTGTAGCTACCCCAGCCCACCCACCCAGAATCCACCAAGCCCACATCCAAGGATGGGCTTGTGGCCCCGCCACCTGCAAAGCCACAGGCACGGACAAAGAGCACAGCACAATGCCCCAACCAGCACCGCCGTAATACAAGCCGAGCAACAAACCGCTGTGCCCCGGCCACCGCAAACTCAAGCGCGCTGCCAACAGCCCACCCGCCGTAAAAATCCAAGCACTCAACACCCCGGCCAATAAACGCTGGCCCAACAACACGGCCGATGCGGTAAACAGCCCGCCCGCCACCATGCAGACACTGGCGACCGCCGTCGTCCAGAGCAACAAAGGCCCCGGCCCCCAGCGCCGCATCAATGCCGGAGTGCTCAACGCGCCCAGCAGGTAGCCAATCGCGTTAAAGGTATTCATCAGACCGGCTAAGGAGTAGCTCCAGCCCAAATCTTCTCGCATCGGGGGCAACAACAAGCCATAAGAAAACCGCGTGATACCCAGCGCCACCACCACCGCCAATGACAAGGCCAAGGCCAGCCCCAGTCCGGTACCTGCTTGCGGTTGATCTGGTGCTGTGGTGCTGTGTGGGGAAAGGTCGGGCATGGGCTGGTTCTTTAGCGTCGATGGCCCAAGGCTTATAGCGCATGGTTGTACGCCTGCGCCGCTATCAAGGCATCATCTACGGGTAAACACGGGGCAATGGCCTGCCCTTGCTGCCCCCATGCCCTCTTGCGATTGGAGTTTTGCCATGTCCATCAAGATTGAAATCGTGCCCTCGCTGAGTGCAGTGCCCGCAGCCGAGTGGAATGCGCTGGCCGGTAGCAACCCGTTTACCCAGCACCATTTCTTGCAGTTGTTGGAAGCCAGTGCCTGTGCCACACCAGATACCGGCTGGACACCTTGCCATGTGCTGCTGCGCGAGCGCGGGGTACTGCAAGGGGCTGCGCCCGCCTACATCAAAACCCATTCACGCGGCGAGTTTGTGTTTGACCAAGCGTGGGCGCAGGCTTACCAACAGCATGGCTTGGACTATTACCCCAAGCTGGTGGTATCGGTGCCATTTACCCCGGTGGCTGGCCCGCGCCTGTTGGCCAGCAAGCCAGCGCACCAAGCCTTGTTGGTTCGAGCGTTGATGGCGCTGGCACAGCAGGCACAGGCTTCTTCCATCCATGTATTGTTTCCAGCAGAGCAAGACCTGAACGCGCTCAAAGCAGCCGGTTTTATGGTGCGCGAGAGTGTGCAGTTTCATTGGCGCAATGCCAACTATGCCGACATGGATGCTTTTTTGGCCACGATGGTGCAAGAAAAACGCAAAAAGCTCAAACAAGACCGCAAGAAGGTGCAGGCAGCAGGCATCACGTTTACCTGGTTAGAGGGTGAAACCCTTGACACCCAGATGCTGCAATTTTTTTACCGCTGCTACCAAAACACTTACGAGCGCCACTGGGGCCGGCCTTATTTATCGCTGGATTTTTTTCTCCGCTGGCACGCGCAAGCGCCCAATACCCTGATGCTGGTGCTGGCACAGCGGCAGGGTATGCCGGTGGCCTGTGCGCTCAATGTGCGGGGCCCGGAGGTGTTGTATGGGCGCTATTGGGGCTGTATCGAACAAACACCGAGCCTGCACTTTGAAACTTGCTATGCGCAATCTATCGCTTATTGCATTGAGCGGGGCATCACCTCTTTTGAGGGGGGTGCCCAAGGCGAACACAAGATGTCCCGTGGCCTGTTGCCCGTGAAAACTTTTTCCGCCCATTGGGTGGCCAATCCACGCTTTGCCGAGGCCATTGCCGAATTTTTACAGCGCGAAACCCAGGCCGTGGAAAACTATGTAGAGGTATTGGAGCAGAGTTCGCCGTTTAAGCAGTAGGGTGCTGGCTAAGAGCATCGCTACCCACCCGAAAACGACCATAGCTGTAATGGGCCGCACAGGCCCCCTCCGACGACACCATGCACGAGCCTATTGGGTGCTCTGGGGTGCAGGCGGTGGCAAAAATGCGGCATTGCTCCGGGCGCTTCTCGCCACGCAAAATAGCGGCGCATTCGCAGGCTTTGTGGTCGGGCACGGGCTGGTAGGGCGTGGCAAAACGTTGTTCGGCATCCAACGCCGCCCAAGCTGGACGCAAGCGCAGCGCCGATTGCGCCAAAGTGCCCAAGCCGCGCCAATCAAAAGCCGGGCGCAACTCAAACACTTGCTCCACCAAGGCTTGGGCTTTGCGGTTGCCTTCGGGCGTGACGGCGCGGGTGAATTGGTTTTCTACTTGCGCACGGCCTTGGTTGATTTGTGCCACCAGCATCTGGATCGCGCGCAGCACATCGAGCGGTTCAAACCCAGCAATCACCACAGGTTTGCCATAGTCGCGCGCAAACGGCACATAGGGCGCACTGCCAATCACGGTAGACACATGCGCTGGCCCGACAAACCCATCAATCTGCACCCCTGCCGGGGCGGCCAAAATGGCGTGCATCGCTGCCGGGGTCAGCACATGGTTGCACAGCACCGAAAAGTTTTTCAATCCTTCGGCATCGGCTTGCAATACTGCCACAGCGGTGGGGGGCGTGGTGGTTTCAAAGCCAATGGCTAAAAACACCACCTGCCGCTCGGGCTGTTGTCGGGCGATCTGCAGCGCATCCAAGGGTGAATACACCATGCGCACATCGGCCCCTTGGCCCTTGGCCCGCAACAGCGACAGCTTGTGCGAGGCCGGAACACGCAGCGTATCGCCATAAGCGCACAAAATCACCTGCTGCTCTAACGCCAGCCGAATGGCTTGGTCAATGCGGCCAATCGGCAATACACACACCGGGCAGCCGGGGCCGTGGATCAGTTGGATGGAGGGCGGTAACAAATCCACCAGCCCATAACGCGAGATGGCATGGGTATGGCCGCCGCAAAACTCCATCAGCCGATACTGGCGGCCCGGTTGCACCTCGCGGGCAATGGCGTGGGCCAGTCCTTGGGCGATGTGGCCGTCACGAAAATCATCCACATACTTCATAGCGCAGCCCCTGCGGCAGGGGGTGCCGTGGCCCCGATTTCGCGCAACAGCGCCAGCGTGGCCTCGGCTTCTTGCACATCCAGTTTTTGCAAGGCAAAGCCGACATGCACAATCACATAGTCGCCCACGGCCACATCGTCCACCATCGCCAACGAGATGGTTTTTCGCACCCCATCCAAATCCACCACGGCTTGGTCTGGGGCGGGCAATTGCACAACTCGGGCAGGTACAGCCAAACACATCGCTATTTATCCTTTGGGGTAGTCTTGCAAGCCCGCGCGGGCGACCCACGTTTGGCCCAAGGCAATGGCGCTATCGCCGGGGCGCAGGGTCTGGGCTTCTAGGCAGCGCCAGCCGCGTGCAGCACAGTGTTGGCGCATGGCCGCCAACAAGTATTGATTGAACCAGCAACCCCCACCCAGCGCCACCGTGGTAATCCCCGTGCTGGCGATGGCCTGCTCTAGCCAAGCACACAAAGCGGCAGCCACCGTGGCATGAAAGTAGGCTGCACCCCGGCCTGCGTCGGGCTCATCGGCCAGCGCCGCCAACAGGGACAGCAGGCTGAGTTGCCCATTGGCTTGCAGCTGCCAGCCTTGCGCCAAGGGCGCACAGGAGCCATAAGCCTTGGCCGCTTGCTCTAGCGCAATGGCGGCTTCGGCCTCGGTGTGCATGACATGGCACAGCCCGAGCAAACCGGCCGCCGCATCAAACAAGCGCCCCATGCTAGAGCTGGCCGGGCAATGCAGACCCCGCGCCAACAGTTGTGCCACCCCAGCCGCCGCGCTGTGCTGGGCAAAACGTGCCGGAATCTCCGCCCCCCGGCCCACAGCGTGCAGGGCTGCTGCCGCCATGCGCCAAGGTTCTTGCGCCGCCCGGTCACCCCCCGGCAAGGCCAGCGGGTGCAAATGCCCCAAGCGTTGGCAATGGCTGCCGTGGACTTGCAATAACTCACCGCCCCACGCCGTGCCATCGTGGCCCCAACCCACGCCGTCCAGCGCCAACCCCAATACTGGCCCTTGCCAGCCATGTTCGGCACAGATGGCAGCAATGTGCGCGTGGTGGTGTTGCACGGCCAGCAAGGGCAGGCCCATTTCTTGGGCCAGCGTGGCGGCCAAGCGGCTGGAATAAAAATCCGGGTGCAGATCGTGGGCGATGCCTTGGGGCTGTTGGCCGGTTTGCTGTTGCAACCAAGTGAGCAAAGCGCGTGCAGTGTCTTCGTGGGCACAACAAGCCTCGGGGCTGTTCAAATCCCCCACCGTGCACGAGAGAGAGGCTTGGGTTTCACTGGCAGCACACACCGTATTTTTGAACCACGCCCCCAAGGCCAGCACTGGCGGGCCGGGCGGCAGGTGCAAGCGATGTTCGATGAGGTGAAGCACAGGCCGCCAGCACCCACTTTAAGCTGGACTAGAGGCAGCCGCAGCCCGCCCACCACCCAAGGCGGCAGCAATCACTTGGCATGATTGCGCTTGCTGTTTTAGCCAAGCCAGCCATTCATCCATGCCTTCGCCGCTGGTGGCCGACAGCCGAATAATGCGGATGGCTGGATGCACTTGGCGTGCATAGGCTTCGGCTTGGGCCACATCAAAATTTAAATGGGGCAGTAAATCGCATTTGTTCAACAGCATCACATCGGCGGCGCGGAACATGTCGGGGTATTTGAGCGGTTTGTCCTCGCCTTCAGTGACAGACAACACCACCACCTTGTGCGCCTCGCCCAGGTCAAACGCCGCTGGGCAGACCAAGTTGCCTACGTTTTCAATCAACAGCAGGCCACCCGCTGCCAATGGCAAAGCGGGCAAGGCATCGGCCACCATCGTGGCATCCAAATGGCAGCCCTTGCCAGTGTTGATTTGGCTGGCCGGTGCGCCAGTGGCGCGGATGCGCTGGGCATCCAAGCTGGTTTGTTGGTCGCCCTCAATCACCGCCACCGGCCACTGACCGGCCAACCGCTCAATCGTCTTGACCAGTAGCGTGGTTTTGCCCGAGCCGGGGCTAGAGACCAGATTGAGCGCCAACACCCCAGCCCGCGTGAACAGTTGCCGGTTGGCCGCCGCTTGGGCGTTGTTGCGCGCCAGCAAGTCTTGCTCCACCGCCACCCGGCGCACCCGTTCAGCCTCGGGCGCGGTGCTGTGACTGTGCGTGTGTGGGTGGGGATGGCTGCCGTGCGTATGGCTGCCATCCGCACTGTGGTGATGATGGTGGTGTCCGTGGTGGTGCTCTATCGTGGCGCCATCGCCTTCACAACCGCAGGTGCTGCACATAGATGGGCTCTCTTTCTGGGTTAATCCACAACATCCAAATCCCGAAGCTGCATTTGTGTGCCTGCCACAGCCGTCAAAGGATGCGCTTGGCAGGCTGGGCAGCACTCGTACAAGGTAGGCATGGCGGCGTGGGTGCCACAACCGGGGCACACACCTGCACCGGGCACATATCGTAGTGCCAACTCGGCCCCTTCGGCACAAGTACCCACACTGGCCGAAGTGAAAGCAAACTCCAACGCCCGAGGCTCTACGCAGGCCAACTCCCCCACGTCCAGATGCACCACGCACACGCGGCGAAAACCCTCGCGCTGTTGCGTGGCTTCTATCAGCTGCACCATGCTCTCGGCCAAAGACAATTCATGCATACCGACTACCTTCGTTGTTTTACCGACGGTGCTGCAAGCGGGTTTACCCCTAATCTTGGTAGGGGTAAAACTGCGGTAGATTGCAACCATAGCGCAGGAGGTTGCATTGACCGCACATTTAGACTCCATTCTCGAACGGCATGGTCGCGATGGCACCCGTTTGGTACAAATTCTGCGCGAGGTACAAGACGCTGTGGGTTGGCTGTCGCCGCAAACCCTCAGCCACATTGCCGATGGCATCGGCTGGCCGCGAGCGCGGGTGCAAAGCACGGCAGGCTTTTACAGCTTCTTCCATACCCAGCCCTTGGGTGAGTACCGCATTCTGTTCTCCGACAACATCACCGACCGCATGTTGGGCAACCGCGACCTGATGCGCGCGCTGTGCCAAAAACTCTGGCTCGAGCCGGGCCATGTGTCCGAAGATGGGCTGGTCAGTGTCGACACCACCTCCTGCACCGGCCTGTGTGACCAAGGCCCAGCCGTGTTGGCCAATTACCGCGCTATCACCCATATGACGCTGGAGCGCATTGACCAAATGGCGCACCTGATTCGGCGGCGCGTGCCGGTGGGTGATTGGCCGCCCGAATGGTTCCACGTAGAAGACAACATCCGCCGCCGCGATGTGTTGCTCGGCAGCAGCTTGCAGCCGGGCGAGGCGCTGGCAGCCGCTTTAGCGCGCGGCCCATCCGGCCTGCTGGCCGAGATTGAACGCTCGGGCCTGCGTGGCCGGGGTGGTGCCGGGTTTGGCAGCGACATCAAATGGCGCTCGTGCCGCGATGCGTGGGGCGATGCCCACTATGTGGTCTGCAATGCCGACGAAGGCGAACCCGGCACGTTCAAAGACCGGGTGCTGCTCAGTTCGTACTTCGATTTGGTCGTTGACGGCATGTGCATTGCCGGTATGGCGATTGGGGCCAACCAAGGGTTGATTTACCTGCGCGGTGAATACCGCTTCTTGCTCGAAAAGCTAGAAACCCGGCTAGAGCAGCGGCGCGAGGCCGGACTGCTCGGGCGTAACATTTTGGGCCAGGGCTTTAGCTTTGATATCGACATCCATGTCGGTGCGGGCGCTTATATCTGCGGCGAAGAATCAGCGCTAATTGAATCGCTCGAAGGCAAACCCGGCAAGCCACGCATCCGGCCCCCCTTTCCGGTCACCAATGGCTATTTGGGTCAGCCGACCACGGTGAACAATGTCGAAACGCTGGCGCTGGCCTCATTGATTGCGGTGCAGGGTGGCGAGTGGTTCCGCGCCATTGGCACCCCGGCCTCTACTGGCACGAAACTGTTGTCGGTGTCGGGCGATGTCGAGCGCCCCGGCATTTACGAATATCCGTTTGGGGTCACGATTGCCGAAATTTTGGCCGATTGTGGCGCGCGTGACACCCAAGCCGTCACCAGCGCCGGGGCCGCCGGGCATTGCTTGGCCGCCGACGAGTTTGGCCGCCGCATTGCCTTTGAAGATGTAGCCACCGGCGGCTCCATCATGGTGTTTGACCAGCGGCGTGATATTTTTGACGTGGCGCAAAATTTTGCCCAGTTCTTTGCCCATGAGAGTTGCGGCTTCTGCACGCCCTGCCGCGTGGGCACGGCAGTGAATGTGCGGCTGCTGAACAAGTTAGCCAACGACCACGGCTCACCCTACGATTTGGACGAGATGCAGCGCATGCACCGCCTAATGCAAGGGGCCAGCCATTGTGGCTTGGGCAACACCGCCACCATTGCGCTGCAAGACATGCTGCACAAGTTCCGCCCAGCGTTTGAGCGCCGCCTACATTCGCCCGATTACGAACCCGCGTTTGATTTGGATGCCGCTCTATCGCAAGCGCGGCGCATGACAGCGCGTGACGATGCCGAAGCCCACCTGAGCGACAACCTCAGCGCCCACCAAGAGGCACAACCCGCCGCCCACCTTTCCAGCGAGCCACAGCCATGAACCACACCTTTCTGCTCGACGGCGAGGAAGTGCCGTTTGCCTCCGGCCAAACGCTGATGCAAGCCGCCACCACGGCAGGCAAATACATCCCGCACCTGTGCTGGCACCCAGATTTCACGGCGCATGGCTCGTGCAAGCTGTGTACAGTCAAAGTGGGCGGGCGCTTTACCACTGCTTGTACCACCCGGGCCACGGCAGGTATGGAAGTGGACAACCAAACCGACGAATTGCGCGACAAACGCCGCACGCTGCTGCAACTGCTGTTTGTCGAGGGCAACCACTTTTGCCCCTCGTGTGAGAAAAGCGGCAACTGCGTGCTGCAAGCCACGGCCTACGAAATGGGCATGCTGACACCGCATTTCGACCATTTCTACCCCGACCGCCCAGTGGATGCCTCGCACCCCGAGGTGCTGCTGGACTTCAACCGCTGCATCATGTGCGAGCTGTGCGTGCGTGCCAGCCACGAAGTGGATGGCAAAAACGTGTTTGCGCTGTCGGGGCGCGGCGTGCAATCGCACCTGATTGTGAATAGCGAATCGGGCCAATTGGCCGACACCGACTTTGCCGCCACCGACCGCGCCGCCCACGTTTGCCCCGTAGGGGTGATTTTGCCCAAGAAGGTCGGCTTTGCCGTGCCCATCGGCCAGCGCACCTACGATGCCCAGCCCATCAGCGCCAGCGTGGCCGCCACAGCCCCGACTGCGGAGGAGAAACCCTAATGGCCGCCGCTAAACTCAAAGTTGCCACGGTCTCGCTGGCGGGCTGTTTTGGCTGCCACATGTCGTTTCTGGACATCGACGAACGCCTGCTACCGCTGCTCGAACTGGTCGAGTTTGACCGCTCCCCCATCACCGACATCAAACACTGTGGCCCCTGCGATATTGGGCTGATAGAAGGCGGCATCTGCAACGCCGAAAACGTGCATGTACTGCGCGAGTTTCGCGACAACTGCAAAATTCTGGTGGCAATGGGGGCCTGTGCCGTCAATGGCGGCTTACCAGCACAGCGCAACCACCTACCCCTGAGCGATATTTTGCAAGAGGTCTACCGCACCGGGCACGGTTTAGCCCCCGGCAGCCGCATCCCCAACGACCCCGAATTGCCCTTGCCGCTAAACCAAGTGCATCCGGTGCATGAGATCGTCAAGATTGACTACTTTTTGCCCGGTTGCCCGCCTTCGGGCGATGCCATTTGGTCGTTCCTGAACGATTTGATTGCAGGCAAAGAACCCACCTTGGGCCACGGCCTGCTGCATTACGACTGAGAGCCGCTGCTATGAGCTTTGAACTCGAAACCGCCACCGTGGCCAGTGAATCTTTGCGCCGCGTCGCCATTGACCCGGTCTCCCGCGTCGAGGGGCACGGCAAAGTCACGCTGCTGCTGGACGAAAACAACAAAGTGCATCAGGTACGGCTGCACATTGTCGAGTTTCGCGGCTTTGAGCGTTTCATCCAAGGGCGGCCCTATTGGGAAGTGCCGGTGATGGTGCAGCGCCTGTGCGGCATTTGCCCGGTGTCGCACCATCTGGCCGCCAGCAAGGCGCTGGATGTGATTGTCGGGGCCAAGCAACTCACGCCCACTGCCGAAAAAATGCGCCGCCTGATGCACTACGGCCAGATACTGCAATCGCACGCGCTGCACTTCTTTCACCTCTCGTCACCCGACCTGCTGTTTGGCTTTGACTCGGAAGTAGCGCAGCGCAACATTGTGGGCGTGGCCGCCAAATACCCCGATATTGCCAAACAAGGCATTTTGCTGCGCAAATACGGCCAAGAGGTGATTCGCCTCACGGCAGGCAAGCGCGTGCATGGCACCGGCTCTGTGCCCGGCGGTGTCAACCGCTCCTTGACCGGGGCCGAGCGCCAAGAACTGCTCAAAGACAGCTACCAGATGATTGCTTGGAGCCGCGAGGCCGTCAAAATCATCAAAGAGCTGCACCAGCAAAACCCGGCGCTGTACGACCAGTTTGGCAGCTTCCGCTCCCATTTCATGGGGCTGGTCGCGCCCAATGGGGATTTAGACCTGTACCACGGCGGCCTGCGCGCTAAAAATGCCGAAGGCCAGATTCTGTTTGACCATGTGGACTACCAAACCTACGACCGCCTCATCACCGAAGAGGTCAAGCCGTGGAGCTACATGAAGTTCCCCTACCTGACCCAACTCGGCCCTGAGCAGGGTTGGTATCGCGTGGGGCCATTGGCGCGGGTGCAAACCTGCGACCACATTCCCACCCCCTTTGCCGAGCATGAGCGGCGCGAGTTGGCTGCCTATGCGGGCAGCGAGCCGATGCACGCTTCGCTCGGCTACCACTGGGCACGCATGATTGAGATGTTGTTTGCCGCCGAGATGATCAAAGAGCTGCTGCACGACGACGACATCGAAGGCAACGATTTGTTGGTGACCGGCCAGCGCCAGCGCGAAGGGGTGGGCGTGATTGAAGCACCCCGCGGCACGCTGTTCCACCACTACCAAGTCGATGAGAACGATTTGGTCACGATGGCAAACCTTATCGTTTCGACCACCAACAACAACCACGCCATGAACACCGCTGTGCGCGAGGTGGCGAAAAAGTACCTTGACGGCCAACAGATCACCGAAGGGCTGCTCAACCATATCGAAGTGGCGATCCGCGCTTACGACCCCTGCCTGTCTTGCGCCACCCATGCGCTCGGCAAAATGCCACTCGAGGTGTTGCTGCTGGATGCCCAAGGGCGCGAGTTAGATCGCCAATATAAAGCCTAAGCCTGCCCATGCCTGCCAACACCTTGGTTTTTGCTTGGGGCAACCCCAGCCGGGGCGACGATGCTTTGGGGCCACTGTTTGCCGAGGCCGTGCAAGCCATGCATTTGCCGCAAGTAGAGTGCCTGACCGATTTTCAGTTGCAGATAGAACACAGCTTGGATTTGTTGGGGCGGCAGCGCATTTTGTTTGTCGATGCTTCTTGTGGCGTGTCGGATGGCGTGCAGCCACCCTTCCGTTGTGCGCCTCTGCACCCTGCACGCGATAGCAGCTACACCACCCATGCCATGAGCCCGGCGGCGCTATTGCAAGTCTTTACCGATGTGCAGGGCCATGCGCCGCCCCCCAGTTGGCTTTTGGCGATTCCCGGCGAGAGTTGGGAGCTGGGTCAGCCCCCCAGTGCTACCGCGCAAACGCGCTTGGCCCAAGCACTGGATTGGGCTGCGCAGTGGTTACGCACCTAGCTGGCAACAATTTTTGATTCGCTGGAGTTTGAACATGGCATTTGTTTCTGCACCCCGCATCCGCACCCTTCTACTGGCCGGGCTGGCCTTGGGGGTGGGCACAGCACAAGCCCACACCGGGCATGGCACCTCCGGGCTATGGACGGGGATGGCGCATCCTTTGGGGCTAGACCACCTACTGGCGATGGTGGCGGTGGGGGTCTGGTCGGTGTCGGTGCTGCCCCGGCAGCGGGCATGGTGGGGGCCAGCAGCTTTTTTGCTGGCATTAGTGTTGGGGGCCGGCTTAGGCGCTTCGGGTTTGCTGCTGCCAGGGTTGGAGCATGGCATCGCTTTGTCGGTGGTGCTGTTTGGTGCCATGCTGGTGCTGGCACGCCAGCCGATGCCGCTGGGGGTGGGGCTGGGCTTGGTGGCCGCAGCCGCAGTGCTGCATGGCATGGCGCACGGCGCTGAAGCGCCTGCGTCGGGTTTTGGTGCCTATGCCTTGGGTTTTATGCTGACCACGGCAGCATTGCACTTTGGCGGCATGGCCTTGGGACTGGCCCTGCGTTACCAAGCGGCCCGCTATCAGCACTGGGCGCTGGCCGGTCTGGGTAGCTTGTGCAGTACGGCCGGGCTGTATCTGTTCAGCCATGTTTAATGGCCCATCCCACTGCCCAGCAATGCCAGTGGGATAAACACTGCTGGGAGCCATGGTAAAAATTTATAATCCCGGCCAATATGGCAGTCTGGGCTTTAGGCATCAACCACACCACCGCGCCGCTCGACCTGCGTGGCCGCTTTGCGTTTGCGCTCGACCAAATCGCCCCCACGCTGCACGGCCTGCGCCAAGCGCTGGCCCCCGACAGCCCCCAGCAGGGTATCGAATCGGCCATTCTCTCCACTTGTAACCGCACCGAGATTTACTGTGCGGGCGATGCACGCGCCCTAGAGCGCACTTTTGGCTGGCTGGCCCACAGTGGCGGGGTCAGCCCCGATGTGTTGCGTTCCCATTCTTACGTGCTACAAAACGGCCCCGCAGCCCGCCATGCTTTTCGCGTCGCCAGCGGCCTCGATTCGATGGTGCTGGGCGAGCCACAAATTTTGGGCCAAATGAAAAGCGCCGTGCGCGCCGCCGAAGACGCGGGCGCTTTAGGCTCCACGCTCAATCAACTGTTCCAGCGCAGCTTTGCGGTGGCCAAAGAGGTGCGCACCTCGACCGAGATTGGCGCACACTCTATCAGCATGGCGGCAGCAGCGGTACGCTTGGCCAGCCAGTTGTTTGAAGATTTGGCGCGCACCAAGGTATTGTTTGTCGGTGCCGGTGAGATGATTGAACTCACGGCCACGCACTTTGCCGCGCGCAGCCCACAAACCATCGCTATTGCCAATCGCACGCTGGAGCGCGGCGAAAAGTTGGCCTCTCGCTTTGGTGGTGAGGTGATGCGCTTGGCCGATTTGCCCGAGCGCCTGCACGAGTTCGACATCGTGGTCAGTTGCACCGCCAGCAGCTTGCCCATCGTGGGCTTGGGTGCCGTAGAACGTGCCCTGAAAAAACGCCGCCACCGCCCCATGTTCATGGTCGACTTGGCCGTGCCGCGCGACATCGAGCCAGAAATCAAAGCGCTGGAAGATGTGTACCTCTACACCGTGGATGACTTGGCCGGGGTGGTACAAACCGCACAGGCCAACCGCCAAGCCGCCGTAGCCCAAGCCGAAGCCATCATCGATGCCGGGGTGCAAAGTTTCATGCACTGGCTGGACGAGCGCGACCCACAGCATGGCGTGGTGCCTCTGATTCAACAAATCCACAGCCAAACACAAGCTTGGCAAGCGGCAGAAATTGCCCGCGCCCACAAACGTCTGGCACAAGGCGAAGACATCGACTCGGTGCTTGAGGCTTTGGCCAAAGGACTGACGAACAAACTGTTGCACGGCACTCTGGCCGAACTGCACACCGGCGATGCCAGCACCCGGCAGCAAACGGCGCGCACCGTCTCGCGCCTGTTCCTGCGCCAACAGCAAGACACTGGCCGCCGTTAGCGTGGCTGGTTGAGACAACCTCTTTTTTTCTACCGCCCGCACCATGCTAGGTGCTTGGCCTTCCATCTTTTTTCCCGATGAAACCTTTTCTCAGAAGCCAACTGGAGCGTTACGCCCAGCGCCTCGGCGAGCTGGACTTTTTGCTCTCGCGCGATGACATCATGGCCGACATGGCCCAATACCGCCTCCTGTCGCGCGAACACGCCGAAGTCACTGCCATTGCGGGCCGCTACCGGCGCTACCTGCAACGCGAAAGTGATTTGGCCGGTGCACAAGACATGCTGGCCGACCCCGACATGGCCGAGATGGCACAAGAAGAAATTGCCAGCGCCAGCGCCGAACTGGCGCAATTGGAAGACGAACTGCAACGCCTGCTGCTGCCCAAAGACCCTGACGATGGCCGCAACGCCTTTTTAGAAATCCGTGCCGGTACGGGGGGCGATGAATCGGCACTGTTTGCCGGAGATTTGGCCCGCATGTACATGCGCTACGCCGCCAACGTGGGTTGGAAAGTCGAAACCGTGAGCGAAAACGCTGCCGAATTGGGTGGCTACAAAGAAATCGTGTTGCGTATTGCGGGCGATAACGTTTATGGGGCACTCAAGTTTGAATCGGGCGGCCACCGGGTGCAGCGCGTACCCGCCACCGAAACCCAAGGTCGTATCCACACCAGCGCCTGCACCGTGGCCGTGATGCCCGAACCCGACGAAACCGAAGCCATCAAGCTCAACCCGGCTGATTTACGCATCGACACCTTCCGCGCCCGTGGCGCGGGCGGCCAGCCCACCAACAAAACCGACTCTGCCGTGCGCGTG
>CAYZGT010000005.1:0-133334 GCA_964478155.1 uncultured Simplicispira sp. | reverse complement strand
CCAGCAGTCCGAAAGGTAGGGCAGGACTTGGAATAAGAGAATGGACGTGCAGCGACTGCGGGGCGGTACACGACCGCGACGTGAATGCAGCACGCAACATTCTCGCGGCGGGGCATCGCCGTCTAGCAGTAGGAATCTCCGGGGTTTAGCCCGGAGAGGATGTCAAAGTTCGCTACGATGCCGAAGTCATTGAGGCCTTCAAGGCCACCGGAAAAGGGTGGCAAACCCGGATGAATGCTGCGCTGAAAGATTGGTTGAAGACCCATTCACCAGCCTCGTAGGTTGGGTTGCTTGCAACCCAACACCACGCGGTAACCGGGTCACATAACCCGGTCTATGCAAACCGCCTTATCCCTTCGGGGGTGGGGCGGTTTTTTCGTGGGTGTTCGGTTTCGGGTTTGGTTTGTGGGGGATGTTGGGTTACCTGCGTAACCCAACCTACGCGGTGGGGTGGTGCTGGTGGGGGTATTGGGGGCGGCGGCGGTGGATGCTGCTGTACGGCCAATCTTCCGGCTGCTGCACATACCCATGCTTCACTGGGTTGTAATGGATATATTGCACATGGTTGGCAAAATCGCGTTCATCCCGAATGCGGTGTTCCCAAAAACGCCGCTGCCAAATGGCTTGCTCTTGCTTATCGGTGCGGCTGCCCCAGACCGCCGGGCGTTCTTCGCTCGGTACCTTGGCCGTGAATCCGCGTTTGATGTTGCGCCAACGCGTCGAATAATCGCTATCCCCTTCTGGCAATGTCCAAATTGTGTGCAGGCGGTCGGGCACACTACCCAAGATCTTTTCTCCAAAACTGAAGTTTCTATCCAGATACGATACAGCTGATGTTGCCACCTTTGCCTCCTTCTTCTCATCCACCACCGGCATCACTCTCACAATTGCGACAGTGGGCGGCTCAGGGCCAATTTGCCCCTTTCCAGTCCTTGGCTCAGCAATTGACCGCCACCACACAAGATGTAGGTTTGCTGTTGGATGTAGGGGTGTTGCTGTTCAATGCCGGTTGTCTCGCACAGGCCGAACAATGTTTTACCCGCGCGGCTGATTTGGCCCCACAAGACATGCGCCCGGCTATCAACCGGGCCAATGTGTGGCGTGAATCGGGCGTGCATGCACTGGCCCATGCTTCCTATGCAGCGCTGTTGCAGCAATGGCCCCAGCACCCGGTCATCCGCCGCAACGCCCTAACCAGCCTCGAATACGACCCTGCCGTACCAGATGCCGAGCGCTTTGCTCAAGCCAAGGCGTGGGGGGCGTGGGCACTGGAGCGTGCCGGTGGTGCGCGGCCGCGCCCGGTGATGCGGCCCCTCACAGACCGACCTTTGCGTCTCGGCTACGTTTCTGCAGATCTGTGCCAGCACACCGTGGGCCTGTTCGTCAAAGAGGTACTCAAGGTTCACCATAATGCAGGCCGGGTACAGGTGTTTGCCTATAGCGCAGGGCAAGTTAAAGATTGGGTGACGGACGAGATTGGTGCCGCTTGTACTTGGCGTGATGCCACGGTGCTGGACGATGTAGCGCTGGCCGCACAAATTAGTGCCGATAGTATCGACGTGCTCATTGACTTGTCTGGTCATACGGCAGGTTCCCGTCTGACGGTGTTTGCACAGCGCCCTGCACCGGTGATGGTCAGCTGGCTGGGCTACTTTGCGACGACAGGCTTACCGTGCATGGATGCGGTGCTGCTAGATGCTTGGCATGCTTCTTTGGGCACCGAAACCCAATTTGTCGAGCCGATGGTTCGGTTGCCTAGCGGACGCTTTTGCTACCAGCCCGTACCTTGGGCACCTGATACAGTGGCTCCACCACCCTTTGCACGCAATGGTTCCATCACCTTTGGCTGCTTCAACAACACTGCCAAGTTCAACGCTGGAGTGTTTGATGTATGGGCGCAGTTACTGCATGCGGTGCCAAATGCGCGCTTGGTACTGAAGTGGCGCACCTTCAACGATGAACCTTTCCGCCAGCAGGTAGCTGCTGCGTTCAAAGCGCGGGGTATTGCTGCCGAGCGTATCGAACGGCGCGGCCCGAGCTTCCATGCCGACCTGCTCAAAGAATACGCCGATATCGACATAGCCCTTGATCCGTTTCCCTTCACCGGTGGCCTGACCAGCTGCGAAGCACTATGGATGGGTGTGCCGGTGGTGACATGGCCGCAAAGTCGCGTAGTAAGTCGGCAGACCTACGCTTTTCTGAACCAGATAGGTTTGCCAGAGTTGGCGGCACAGAATGCGGGCGACTATGTACGTATTGCGGTCGAGTTGGCAAACGACCGAGAGCGGCTGGCTGAATTGCGCAGTAGCCTGCGCAGTCGAATGCGTGCCTCACCACTCATGGATGTGGCGGGCTTCACCCGCCAACTGGAAAGCACCCTGATCGACCTCTACCGCCGCATCGAGGCCGAAGAAAGAACCCAAGCCATGCAAGCCAAAACTATCCTCCATGTCGGCCCAGGCCACCGTAAGAATGGTGCCAAATTACCAGCCGCTTTCCAAGGCAACGAATGGAAAGAGATTCGCCTCGATATCGACCCCGCCAACGAGCCTGATATCGTGGGATCCATGCTAGACATGACAGCAGTGCAGGATGCCAGCGTGGATGCCATCTACTCGGCGCATAACATCGAGCATGTCTACGCCCACGAGGTACCGCAGGTGCTCAAGGAGTTTCTACGGGTACTCAAACCCGAGGGCTTTTTGGTCGTCACCTGCCCAGACCTACAGACGGTGTGCCAGTTGGTAGCGGAGGACAAGCTGGGCGATGCAGCTTATAACTCGCAGGCGGGGCCAATCACGCCGCTGGACATTCTCTATGGACATGCCGCTGCGCTGGCTGCTGGGCACTACTACATGGCGCACAAAACGGGCTTCACTCTCAAGACACTAACACAAGCACTACACGCGGCCGGATTTACAACGAGTGCTGGTAAACGCCGTTCCAAGGGACTAGACCTTTGGGTAGTGGCCAGCAAGGGGCCAATGGAGGAAGTTGCGCTGCGGGAGCTGGCTGGGAAGGTACTGCCCGCATGAGCGAGTTGGTTCTAGATCTAAAAGCGGAACTGCAGGAGTTTGCCGCCATCGAGGCTGAATCTATCGGCTGGCAGCCGCTAGGTGATAGAACTTACCTGCATGCCGGTGCCTCCGAGGATAAAGAGGCGGTTATTGCTGTAGTCGGGGTGTCTGATGCCAGCATGGCAGGAATGAATGTGCTGCTACTGACTTGAGTTTGGAGACTTTGTTTGCTGGAGTTGATCCAGTAGTGGGAATCCTACAATCGGCCATCTACCCCAATAAAGTAAGTGAACAAGGACTACAGCCATGCCTACCATCAAGATTGACGAACGAGACATCGACATCAACGACCTCTCCCCTGAAGCAAAGCAGCAACTGGAGATGTTGCTGGCTTGTGAGAACAAGCTGCGTGAGCTGCAGCGTGATACGGCCATCACCCAAACGGCCAAGAACGCTTATCTGGCGGCTTTGAAATCGCTGCTACCTTCCCCGTTGGACAAGGCACTGGCAAGCGAAACCCTGAACCTGGGGGCATCTTAACAACGGTTGGGTTGTATGCCCAGTCTGTGCAAACCGTCTCAGCCCTTTGAGCGTGGGCCGTTTTTCATGGGCAAGTGGTTTTAGCCTGAACTGCTACAGAAAGGATGCGGCAGACACCCCGAACCGTTCACTGAGTGCGCGGACTTGGCGGATATTGAGTTCGCGCTTGCCGGTCAAAATTTCTGAAACTACCCCCTGGCTACCAATCTCAGAGAGGTCGCCTTGCCTGAGGCCGTGCTGTTCCATCAGAAACTTGAGCGCTTGTACCCCAGTGACCTCGGGCAGTGGGTGATGCTCGGCTTCGTAAGCCTCGATCAAATCGCCCACGATATCGACCAGTCCCATAGCGGGGTGGTTTTCGTCGCCTTGGGTTTCGTCGAGCAATGCCTCAAGCATCTCAGTCATTCGGGTGTAGTGATGCTTCATCACGGATTGGGGTTATGTCAGTGGCTGTACGAAACGCTTCCCAGAGCGGGAGCAGGTGTTTCACATTGATAGGGGCATTCATGATTTCTAGGCTCCTTTATCGTAATCCCGGTGGGTCAGCACAGCCTTGATGTAGACGATCTGTTTCTCGAACCGTACATAAGCGATCAGACCGTACTGGTTTCCACCGATATCGAACACCACCAATTCACCGACTTACTGAGATTTAAAGGTGGGCAGTTCTGCTGTAGGAGGTAAGCGTGCCGCACTGTCTGACACTCATACCATTTTCATGGATATGGTCAGGGCAAGTTTTCTGAATTTAGTTTGCACGCAAACGCCGATAAACGGTTTGTCGGCTGATGCCGAGTTGCCGTGCCGCTGCCGATACATTGCCTTGGTGTTGTTGCAAGGCTTGTTCTAAGGCGTGGCGCGACAAAGTTTGCCAATCTACAGGGTTGTGGGTAGTGGCTGTATCGACGTGGGAGTCTGGAGGGCTGGAGAGAGGTGTGGCCCGCATCTGGGGCCATAAGTCATCGGGCAGATGCGCCCAAGAGATACAGCGCTCCCCCGGTTCTAGCAAGGCCACGGCGGTACGCAGCATGTTGCTGTATTGGCGCAGATTGCCCGGCCAGTGGTAGCGGCTCAGGGCCTGCAGCAGGGCTGGATCAAGGTACACCCCTGCTGCACCCTCTAGTTCGGCCAGCAGGCTTTGTGTCAGGGCGTGAAAGTCACTGCGTTCGCGCAGGGCGGGCAATTGCACCGTCAGGCCATTGATGCGGTAGTACAAATCATTGCGAAAACGCCCTTGTTCCACCGCATCGCGCAGCGGTTGGTGGGTGGCACAAATCAACCAAAAATCAACGGGTACGGGTTCACCGCAACCCAAAGGGGTGACTTGGCGTTCTTGTAGCACGCGCAGCAACCGTGCTTGTAAGGCCAGCGGCATGTCGCCAATTTCATCTAAGAACAGCGTACCGCCGTGAGCTTGGCGTAGCCGTCCGGGCGAGCCTTGTTTGCGTGCGCCGGTAAAGGCCCCGGGTGCATAGCCAAACAGTTCCGATTCAATCAAATGCTCGGGCAGGGCCGCGCAGTTGATGGCCACGAATGGCCCGGTACGGTGGGGTGAGGTAGCATGGGCTGCTTGCGCAAACAGTTCTTTGCCCACCCCTGATTCGCCCAACACCAACAAAGGAATCGATTTGGCGGCCACACGCCGTGCTTTCTCGGCAGCAGTACGCCAGCGCAGATCGCCGGTGTCTAAGCGCGTGAAGGCATCGAGCACGGGTGGGGTGGCAGCAGCGCTATCGGTGCCAGAGTGGGCTCCCCCACCTGTGGTCAGCATAGGCGGAACATGGCGCGGCCATTGCACTTGGGCGTACAGCGACTGGCCGTTGGCTGTTTGCAAGCGCAGCGGTTCGGCAGTTTTCTGGCGGCCATGCTGGTGTAATTGTGCCCAAGTGGTGGCGAAACACTCTTGCCAAGGGGTGCTTCCAAGGGCAGAAGTGGGTAAACCCAGCCATTGCAGGGCAGTGCGATTGGCACCGAGCAACCAACCGCTATCGGACAAGGCCAACAACCCTTGGGCAATGCCTCCCAGCCCTTCGGGCTGGGGGTGCAATTGCAGCACTGTTTGTTGCTGGTAGCCCGATAGCAGCAGGCTGTTTTCAATCATGCGTGCTGCCGTAGAAACCAAGCCCAGTGTGTGCGGATGGCGCTGGCCTTGGTGGCCAGAGATGTCCAATACGCCCAGCAACTCACCACTGGCCGACACAATCGGCGCAGCCGCACAGGTCAAGAAGCTGTGGCACTCTAGGTAATGCTCGGCCCCATGGACTTCCACGCCCTCCACTTCGGCCAAGGCGGTGCCAATGGCATTGGTGCCGCGCTGGCTTTCATGCCATGAGGCCCCACAGGCCAAGGCTACCCGCTCAGCTTGGCTTAAAAAGTCCAAATCGCCCAAAGTGTGCATCAATACCCCTTGGCGATCGGCCAAGATGACCATGTGATGGCTGTGGCGCACTTGGGTAAACAGGTACTCCATCACGGGCACAGAGTGGCGGATCAGGCCGTGGTTTTGTGCGCGCAATTGTTGCAAACTGCGCTCGGGCAAACGTCCAGCCGGGCTTACTTGGCCGACAGGCGGCAAGCCCGCCGACAGGCTGCGTTGCCAAGATTGGGCTAACCGTGGCCCCAGTAAATCCGGTGGGCAAGCACCAAACTCCAACAACTGATGCCGCGCTTGGCGTAGCAAGGTGGTAGGCAAAAGGGGTTGGGTGGGCATATCGGTCTCCGGGTTGAGTGTGGCAGTGTAGCTACCCGCATGCCGCTGGTGTAGCACGCTTACCCGGATGGCGGACAGTTGTACCAGATTGGAACAACTGTCACGTGACAACGGTGGACAACCCTGCCAGTGCAAGACACCACAGCAGCACGAGGTGCTGCGAAAAAATCAGCTTTTGGCGCTACCAATGGCGTGCATGGTTGGGGAATACCCCTAAGTTGGGGCATAGGCGTATCGGAATGGCGGGGCTTGGTACAGCTCTTGCAAAAGCAGGGCTAGGTACCTTGGCCGATAGGCAGGATGCCGATGCAAAAAATCTTTTAGGAGACAAAACCCATGTTGTACGCAGCCCCCGGTGCCGAAGGTGCCAAGATCCAATACAAAACCCGTTACGACAACTTTATTGGCGGCCAGTGGAAGGCCCCGGTGGGTGGTTTGTATTTTGATGTGGTCACACCCATCACAGGTCAGGTGTATACCCAAGCAGCACGTTCTACCGCCGAAGACATTGAGCTGGCGCTGGATGCGGCCCATGCTGCCTTTCCAAGCTGGGGCAAAACCGATGCCGCGACGCGCTCTAACATCCTGCTGAAGATTGCCGACCGCCTAGAACAAAACCTAGAGCTGCTGGCCTATGCCGAAACCGTGGACAACGGCAAGGCCATCCGCGAAACGCTCAATGCCGACCTGCCACTGGCGATTGACCATTTCCGCTATTTTGCCGGTTGCCTGCGCTCGCAAGAAGGCGGCATCTCGGAAATTGACGAGAACACGATGGCCTACCATATCCACGAGCCGCTGGGCGTGGTGGGCCAAATCATTCCGTGGAACTTCCCCATCCTGATGGCCGCTTGGAAGCTGGCCCCGGCACTGGGCGCAGGCAACTGCGTCGTCCTCAAGCCTGCCGAGTCTACGCCGATTTCTATCCTGATTTTGGCCGAGTTGATTGCCGACCTGCTGCCACCGGGGGTGCTCAATATCGTCAACGGTTTGGGTCGTGAGGCTGGTATGCCACTGGCGACCAGCAAGCGCATTGCCAAAATTGCCTTTACCGGCTCTACTGCCACGGGCCGCGTGATTGCCCAAGCTGCCGCGCAAAACCTGATTCCGGCCACGTTGGAGCTGGGTGGCAAGTCGCCCAACATCTTCTTTGCCGACATCATGGACAAAGACGATGATTTTCTGGACAAAGCCATCGAGGGGCTGGTGCTGTTTGCCTTTAACCAAGGCGAAGTGTGTACCTGCCCTAGCCGGGCGCTGATCCAAGAATCGATCTACGACCGCTTTATGGAGCGCGTGTTGCAGCGCGTGGCGGCCATCCAACAGGGCAGTCCGCTGGACACCGACAGCATGATGGGCGCACAGGCATCGCAGATGCAAATGGACAAGATTCAGTCTTACCTAGAAATTGGCCGCCAAGAAGGGGCTGAGTGCCTGATTGGTGGTGCCCGCGCCCAATTGGAAGGTGACTTGGCCGGTGGCTATTACATTCAGCCCACACTGTTCAAGGGTCACAACAAGATGCGCATCTTCCAAGAAGAAATTTTTGGCCCGGTACTGGCTGTGACTACCTTCAAGGACGAAGCCGAAGCTTTAGCCATTGCCAACGACACCCCCTATGGTTTGGGTGCTGGCGTTTGGACGCGCAACGGCAATCTGGCCTACCGCATGGGCCGCGCCATCCAAGCGGGCCGTGTGTGGACCAACTGCTACCACGCCTACCCCGCCCATGCCGCCTTTGGTGGCTACAAAGAGTCGGGCATTGGCCGTGAAACCCACAAGGTGATGCTGGACCACTACCAGCAAACCAAGAACCTGCTGGTGAGCTACAGCGAGAAGAAACTGGGCTTCTTCTAATCTCGCTCATGCCAGCCAGCACCTATCGGTGTTGGCTGGCTTTGCGCTTTTACTGTGCGCTCAGTGCCTGCACTACGGCATCACCCATTTGCACGGTGTTGACCTTGGTAGTACCTTCGCTATAGATATCGCCAGTGCGCAAGCCTTGGGCCAGCACGGCTTTCACGGCGTTCTCGATGCGGTCGGCTGCTTCGGGCTGTTGCAGGCTAAAGCGCAGCATCATGGCGGCACTCAAAATGGTAGCCAGTGGGTTGGCAATGCCTTTACCAGCGATGTCGGGCGCGCTGCCGTGGCTGGGTTCGTACAAGCCTTGGCCTTTGCTGTTCAGGCTGGCCGAGGGCAGCATACCGATAGAGCCAGTGAGCATCGAGGCTTCGTCGGACAGAATGTCGCCAAACATATTGCCGGTGACCAACACGTCAAACTTCTTCGGCTCTTTCACCAACTGCATGGCGGCGTTATCGACATACATATGGTCGAGCGCCACATCGGGGTATTGCTGACCGATTTCGGTCATCACATCTTTCCAGAGTTGGAAGGTTTCGAGCACGTTGGCCTTGTCCACGCTGGTGACGCGTTTGCTGCGCTTTTGCGCGGCTTGGAAAGCCACATGGGCAATGCGCTCAATCTCGGGGCGCGAGTAGCGCATGGTGTCGAACGCTTCTTCGGCACCGGGGAAATGTCCATCGGTGGCAATACGGCGGCCACGCGGTTGGCCGAAGTAAATATCGCCGGTCAGTTCACGGATGATGAGGATGTCTAAGCCGGCTACCAATTCGGGCTTGAGGCTAGAAGCGTGGGTGAGTTGTTCGTAGCAAATGGCGGGGCGGAAGTTGGCAAACAGGCCCATGGCTTTGCGCAGGCCCAAAATGGCTTGCTCGGGGCGCAGCGGGCGGTCTAGTGTGTCGTATTTCCAGTCACCCACTGCACCAAACAAAATGGCATCGGCTGCTTGGGCCAATTTCAGGGTGGATTCGGGCAGGGGGTGGCCGGCCACTTCGTAAGCGGCACCGCCGACGGGGGCGGTTTCCATCTCGAACTTCAAATCCAAGGCGTTCAGTACCTTGACGGCCTCCGCCACGATTTCGGTACCAATGCCATCACCCGGCAAAACTGCAATTTTCATGGTTTACTTTTCTTGAGAAAACGAAATATCTGGGTAGTGGACTTTTAAGCCACCATGGTATGCGCCAGCCAAGGTTTGGTAGCTAGGCGTTCGGCTTCAAACGATTTGATTTTGTCGGCGTGGCGCAAGGTCAGGCCAATATCGTCAAAACCATTCAACAGGCAATATTTGCGGAAGGGCACCACATCGAACGGAATTTCCTCGCCCTGTGGCCGCACAATCACTTGGCGCTCTAGATCGATGGTGAGTTGGTAGCCGGTAAAGGCGGCTACTTCGTCGAACAACTGGGCTACCGTGGCTTCGGGCAGCACAATCGGCAGCAGGCCATTTTTGAAGCAGTTGTTAAAGAAAATATCGGCAAAACTGGGGGCAATGATGGCACGGAAACCATATTGCTCCAGCGCCCACGGAGCATGTTCGCGGCTAGAGCCACAGCCAAAGTTTTTGCGCGCCAACAAAATGGAGGCACCTTGGTAGCGGGGTTGGTTCAGCACAAAATCTGGGTTGGGCTGGCGGGCCGATTCGGGTACACCGGGTTCGCCCGGTTGGTCGAGGTAGCGCCACTCGTCAAACAGATTGGGGCCAAAGCCGGTTTTCTTGATCGATTTGAGAAACTGCTTCGGGATGATGGCATCGGTATCGACGTTTTCGCGGTCCATCGGGGCCACGATGCCTTGGTGCAGGGTAAATTTTTGCATGGGTCGCCTTTTTATTTGCTGGCAGCACGTTCGATGGCAGAGCCGGCTTTTTCAATATCTTGGCCTACACCTTTGACGGTGTTGCAGCCGCTCAAGACAAAAGCCAAGGACAACAGGGTCAGGAGAGTAGCTATTTTTGGCACAACAATGCTCCTTCAGGGGGATTAAGCCAAAGTACGCACATCCACAAAATGGCCGTGGATGGCGGCGGCAGCGGCCATGGCCGGGCTGACCAGATGGGTGCGGCCACCTGCGCCTTGGCGGCCTTCAAAGTTGCGGTTGCTGGTGGAGGCACAGCGCTCGCCCGGCTCTAGGCGGTCGGCATTCATGGCCAAGCACATGCTGCAACCAGGTTCGCGCCACTCAAAACCGGCAGCCTTGAAGATTTCGTGCAGCCCTTCGCGTTCGGCCTGCGCTTTGACCAAGCCAGAACCGGGCACCACCAGCGCTTGCTTGACGTTTTTGGCGACTTTTTGTCCCAACTTCTTCACCACGGCAGCGGCCTCGCGCATGTCTTCGATGCGGCTGTTGGTGCAAGAGCCAATAAACACCTTATCGACAAAAATATCGTTGAGGGGCTTGCCCGGTTGCAGGTTCATGTACTGCAAGGCGCGTTCGATGGCCCCGCGTTTGTTGGCATCTTTTTCTTTGTCTGGGTCGGGCACAGTGGCATCAATGCCCAGCACCATCTCGGGCGAGGTGCCCCAGGTCACTTGCGGCACGATGTCGGCGGCATTCAGTGTGACCACGGTGTCGAACACGGCATCGGCATCGGAGTGCAGCGTCTTCCAATACTGCACTGCTTGCTCCCACTCTACGCCGGTGGGCGACAGAGGGCGGCCTTTGACGTAGTCGATGGTTTTGTCATCCACCGCTACCAAGCCAGCGCGTGCGCCAGCCTCAATCGCCATATTGCACACCGTCATACGGCCTTCCATGCTCATCGCGCGAAAGACCGATCCAGCAAATTCAATCGTGTAGCCCGTGCCGCCGGCCGTGCCAATTTTGCCGATGATGGCCAGCACCACATCTTTGGGCGTGACACCGGGGGCTAAGGTGCCATCCACTTGCACCAGCATGTTTTTGGCTTTTTTGGCCAGCAGGGTTTGCGTGGCCATCACATGCTCCACCTCGCTGGTGCCGATGCCGTGGGCCAAAGCGCCAAACGCACCATGCGTGCTGGTGTGGCTATCACCACAGACCACGGTCATGCCGGGCAGGGTGGCCCCGTTTTCTGGCCCCATGACGTGCACAATGCCTTGGCGTTGGTGCATGAAGGGGAAGAACGCCGCCGCGCCCGTTTCGGCAATATTGGCGTTCAGGGTGGTAATTTGCTCTTTGCTGATGGGGTCGGTAATGCCGTCGTAACCCAGTTCCCAGCCGGTGGTGGGGGTGTTGTGGTCGGCAGTGGCCACAATGGAGCTGACACGCCAGACTTTGCGCCCGGCTTGGCGCAGACCCTCAAATGCCTGTGGACTGGTGACTTCATGCACCAGATGGCGGTCAATATAGAGCACGGCAGTGCCGTCTTCTTCGGTATGGACGACGTGTTCGTCCCAGATTTTGTCGTACAGGGTGCGTCCCATAGTGGTCTCTCTGTGCATTCAGGGGGGAGGGTGATTTTAGGCCGGGTGTGCTGTGGGTGTGCCCATTGCAGTGCCAAGGCCAAAGAAAACCTGCAGCGTCACCACCGATTAGCGCTACCATTGTTTCAGGGGCCTGGCTTGGGGGGCTCCAGTCTGTCCTGCCCACCATCATGCCAAAGGATTTTGTTGTGCGCCTGCGTTCTACCATTCTTCGTGCGGCCTTGGCCGCTTGTTTTAGCACTGGTTTCGCTTTGGGCGCAGCAGCCCAAACGGTGGCCGAAGGCCCTGACCATGCCAGCCAAGTCTTGGGCAATGCGTGGGATATGGCCGCGCAAGACGATGTCTATCCGCTGTGGTGGACACACAACCTCAGCGCTGCTACGGTGGCCAATGGCACTATGACGGGTACTGCGCGGGATGCAGATCCGCATTTCTGGTTGCAGTTTCCGCCCATCCCCTCGGCCATCTCTGCACCTAACTTGGCACAAACCCCGATAGATGCCAACCGTTATACCCATTTGTCTTTTTTGATGTGGTTGCCAGAAACGGTGGTCTCTGGTGCCAATAATGGCCGACTGGTATGGCACCACGGTGGCAACACCGTCGCTGCTTTTGATGCTGCTTATTCCGAATCGGCACTGTTTCCGGTCTATCCGGGTTGGCATCTGTACCATTTTGATTTGGCTGCCCTGCCGCCGCGGGTAGGCCTGCCGTGGAACGGCACGATGTATGGTTTGCGCATTGATCCTTGTGTGGGATGCAATGTGCAGTTCCAAATCGATTGGGCACGTTTGTACCATCCGAATGAGGCCACCCCCATCAGTTTGCCCCCCGGTAAAACCCATTGGCTGACTGAAATCAAGCCCACGGGCAGCAGCCAAACCGTGAGCACCGTGCTGCCTGTGGGCAGCCAACCAGGGGCGGTGGCCAGTTTGCCGCCGGGTAGTTACCGCATCGCGCCCATCAGCGATGGGGATTACGCCCTGAGCCAGCGCGGCAAGGCTTGGATGTTTGACACACAAAACGACGTGTTGTGGTCTAGCAACTATGGTTTATCTGGGGCCAGCACGGGCAGTAATGGCCTGCGTGCCACTACCAATAACCCTGATCCGTGCCTACAACTGGATATTCCGCAGCAGCAGCCCATCGATGCCAGTAAATACCGCTATTTGACCATCGATATGAGTTTGGATCGGGTTCCGCCAAACGAGTCTGGGTTGTTGGTCTGGTGGGGTGATCAGGCGGCGGCCGTGCGCCACCCAAGTGACTTTATTCCAGTGCAAGCCGGTCGTGCTACCTACCAGATTGATTTGCAGCGCTATCCGCAATGGGCCGGGTTGGTGCGCGCTTTGCGTATTGATCCGCTCAATGGCCCGGCTGCAGACCAAGGGATCGGTTTTACCTTGCACAGTGTGCGCTTGACCACCACCGCCGGTTTGAAAGAGACGGTGGTCTACAACAGCACCCCTTTGATCATCAACGCCCGGCCTAGCGTCAAAATCTTGTCACCTAGCCCCGAAGAAGGAGAAGACTATGCTTTGGTAGAGCAGGGCAAGGCTTGGACGATGCAGCCGGGCCAAGTCAAACGTCCAGAGCTGAGCAATTTAAGCGGTTGGGAATACATCAACCGGATTCCAGATTTGGAACAAAGCGGTTCTTTTTTTCATGCCACCTCTCAGCCAGCCAGCCCCGGTCAAACCGAAGGCGATCCGCATGTCTTTTTAGCCTTCCAAGAAAACACCTATCCGATGGATGCCAACAACTACCGTTGGTTGGGCTTTGATTTGTATGTGCCGATGGATGCCACCGCGCAAAGTGAGTTGACGCGCGGTGCCATGATGCGTTTGGCTTGGAAGGCCAACGATGCCGACCCCGGTGTCACCAGCGACGATGTGATTTTGCTGCCCGGCTTGCAACGCTATTGGTTTGACATGAGCCAACTGGTGTACGAACCAGCCAGTGCGCGCACTTGGGGCGAGATGGTGCGCTATTTGCGTATTGATCCGTTCGAGTTTCCAGAGTCGCGCCATTTTTATATGGGGCCGGCCCAGTTGCGCTCTACGCCGTCGGCACGCCATGTGTTGTCGGTGAAGCTGCAATTGACCGATGCCGATGGCGATGCGCTCAGCGTCAAGGTGATGAGTGGTAGCACGGTGTTGGCCCAAGCCGATGGGCTGGCTGCAGGGCAGACGCACCAAATCATTGCCAGCTTGGCCGCCTTGCCCACTGGTGAGCACCCGATTAGCGTCGAAGTGTCGGATGGGCGCAGCAGCATCCAGCGTACCGCGATGGTGCCGGTGCGCAAGTTAGACCTTCAAGCCCCGGTGCCCACGGCGCAAATGCGCTCGGCCGACCGGGTATTTACTTGGGCCGAGCAATTGCTGGGTGGTACCTTGGGCGCAGGCACCCCCTCTGGACAGAACCATGCTTGTTTGCAAGGCATTCCTGGGGCCTATGGTCGCAGTTACGCCGCCAGCGGCATTTGCCTGTTTGCTCTGGATGGGCTGGTGCTGTACACCATGCACGGTGGTGACGTGGTGCTGGTGGGCTCCCTGTCCTCGTTGCTGACCCAAGCAGCGGCAGCTGGGTTGTAATCGGATGCTTGGGCAGGCACGATGCCAAGAAAAAAGGAGGGTTCGCGATGTTGCAGTGTAAAAAAATAGGGGTGGGGCTCTTGTGGCTGCTGTTGGGTCATGCGTGGGCGCAAACCGGCGCTTGGGTGGCACAGGTCAAAGTCGCCCGAGGGATTGTGCAGCTGGAGCGGGCGGGTCAGCGCTTTCCGGCTCCCGTGGGTTTGCGCCTGAAAGAAAACGACACCTTATTGACGGCGGCCAACGGTTCGGTGGGGGTGATGTTCAACGACAACTCGGTGTTATCGATGGGGCCCAATGGCGAGGTGCTGTTGGAGCGCTACGCCTACGATTCCACTACCTACCAAGGAGCCTTTGATGCCTTTGTGAAGCGCGGCGCGGTCTCGATTGAGGCGGGCAATTTGGCCCAAGCACAACCCGATGCGGTACGCTTGAAAACCCCCCAAGCGGCGGTCAGCGGTAAAACGCAGCATTTCGCTGTACACGTAGAAGGAGAATGAGGATGCAGCAACACGCAAAAAGCACGCGCATTCTGGGTGGCTTGCTGGTGCTGGGCTTGCTGTCTGCCTGTGCGGGCCCACAGGAAACTTATACCGTTTTGCCGGGGGCCGATGGTCAGGCCGGTAGTGTGACCATCCAACCGCGACAAGGCCAAGCGCTGCAGCTCTCCGGGGCCTATGCCAGCGCTGTAGGGCATTCCGGGCGCACCGCAGAGCGCGTCACCCTGACGCAGCAACAAATCCAAACCTTGTTTGGCGAGGCCCTGTCGGCCAAGCCAGATGCACCGCTGCGCTTTACCCTGTATTTCAAAGAGGGCAGTGATGAGCTAACCGAGGCTTCACAAGCCGATCTCAGCCAAGTGTTAGCTGCCGTGAAACTACGCCCTGCACCCGATGTGGTGGTGGTCGGGCACACCGACCGGGTTGGGCTATTGGCTGACAATGACCGGTTAGCCCTGCGCCGGGCCGAGAGGCTGCGCCAGCTGTTGATTACACAGGGCCTACCTGCCGACAGCATCCAAGCGGCGGGGCGGGGCGAGCGTGAGCCACTGGTCAAAACAGCCGACGAAGTACAAGAACCGCGCAATCGTCGGGTGGAAATGTTGGTGCGTTAAATAACTGGGGGTTGCCATGTGGAAAATCCTGATCTTAGGCTGGGTCTTGTGCTGTGCTGGTGTTGCCGGTGCGGTAGAAGTGCCCAAAGAGCCGGTATTGCGCATCGAAACCGGTGCCCACTTGGCCCCCATTACACGCATCAGCGCCGACAAGGCGGGGCAATGGGTCGTCACAGCGTCCGAAGACAAAACGGTGCGCCTCTGGAGCCTGCACAACGGGCAACATTTGGCGGTGCTGCGCCCCCCGATTGGCCCAGAAAAATTAGGGGCGCTGTACGCAGCCGCCATCTCGCCCAATGGACGGCAGGTGGTGGCTGGTGGCAACTCGGCGTTTGATGGCACGGCCCACGCCTTGTATATGTTTGACCGGGCCACGGCCAGTCTGCCACCCAAGAGCACTTTGGTGGGGCTAGAAGCCCCCATCACCGAGCTGGCCTGGTCTAGCGATAGTGAGTTGGTGGCGGTAGGTTTACGCCAGCAAGGGGTGCGCGTTTTTCGGCGTGATTTGTCTTTCGTCGGGGCAGACCCTGAGTTCAATGACGTGGTGTATGGGGCAGCCTTCGCTCCAGATGGACGCTTGGCAGTCGCCAGTTTGGACGGTGCAGTGCGTCTCTACGTCATCGCCCAAGGTCAATTGCAACGCGTAGCGCGTAAGCAGTTGCCAGGCATTCCTTATGGCATCACCTGGTCACCCGATGGGCGTGAATTGGCGGTAGGGCTGCAAGATCGCCCCGGTGCCTTGATTTTGGATGCCAGCACCTTGGCCACGCGCCACCTCTTGGAGGTGAGTGGCACGGGCAATTTGGGGCGTGTCGCTTGGTCGGCGGACGGACGCACCGTCTATGCGGGCGGCAGTGTCAGCCGCGCGGGGCATTTTGCCTTGTTTGCGTTTCCCGAGCGTGGTCGTGCGGTTGCGCGCGATGTGGCGGGTTTTCGCAACATCATCAGTGCGCTAGCCAGCCATGCCCACGGTGTGGTCGCCAGTTCTGCCGAACCTGCTTGGCTGGCGCTGGATGTACAGGCACAGCCACGGTTCATGCAGGCCTCGCCGCGTGGAGATTTTCGGGATGCAGGGGCGGCGTTTCGCGTCGGTGCCGATGCGAAAACCTTGGTGCTGCCCATGTCGATGGGTGGGCGTGATGTGGTCAGCTTTGACTTGACCCAAGGCGAATTGCGTCCCGGAGATGCTGCACCCAACACCCAGGCGGCTGCCTTGCCACCGGGGTTAGAACAGTGGCGCAACTCAACACAGCCGCGTTACCGCGGTCAGCTGCTGCCTTTGCAGCCGGGTGAGGTAGCGCGTAGCGCCGTGGCACTGGCCCAAGGTTTCGCGCTGGGCAGCGAATGGGCTTTACGTTTCTTTGGCACCGATGGCCGACTGCGCTGGCAAAGCCGGACTCCTGGTGTGGTCTGGGCCGTCAATGCCAGCCAAGATGGGCGCTGGATTGTGGCAGCACTGGGCGATGGCAGTGTGCGTTGGTACCGCAGCCACGATGGCCTAGAGCAGTTGGCCTTGTTTGTCCACGGTGACCGTGAACGCTGGATTGTTTGGACTCCATCGGGTTACTACGACACCTCAATGGGCGGAGAGTCTCTGGTGGGTTGGCACGTCAACCGTGCTTTTAACCAAGCCTCTGATTTTTTCTCGGTCGGTCGTTTTCGTGAACGCTTTTACCAGCCCAGCGTGGTGCAGAAATTGTTGGAGCTGGCCGACGAAACGGCGGCCGTGCGCGCCCATCAACAAGAATTGGCCATGCTGGAACGCATGAATGCGGCGGAAGCCGCCCCGGCCAGTAGCCCTACGCCGCCATCGCCATCGGCTGTGCGTCCGAGTACCTCCCCTACGCCAGCCCCCATCACGGCTGCCTTGCCACCTGTGATTGAGCTGCAATCGAGCCGTCAAATTGACAGCTTGGCCCCAGAGATTGCACTCACCTACACTGTGCGTTCCCCAGACAACGCGCCGCTGACTGCTGTCAAGGTGCGCGTCAATGGCAAGCTAGAGCGCAAGGTCAAGGTGCGCAGCAGTCGAGGGGCCGAGGGCACGGTGTACGAGAGCCATATCCCGGTACCACCGAAAGATTCTGAGATTGTCCTGATGGCCGAAAACCGCCACACCAAATCAGAACCTGTCAGCGTGCAGGTGCGCCGTAAAAACCCCGAGGCCAGTGTGAAATCGGAAGCGCCACCTTATTTAGAGACTTACGACACCCTGTATATGTTGGTGGTCGCCATCAACAAATATCCCGGTGAAAATGCTTTGCAATTGCCCGTGAAAGACGCTTCAGATTTCCGCCGTCAGATGACGCGTGTTGCCACTCCAGCGCCGGGCAAAATCAAACTTTATCAAAAACCAGAGATCAGGGTTTTGGTAGATGAGCAGGCCACGCAAGAAAATATCCAAGCGGGTTTAAAATGGCTGCGCGAAAAAGTGGGAGATAAGGATGCTGGCGTGGTCTTTTTGGCCGGGCATGGTATCTCGAAAGACCGTTCTTATTATTTTATCCCCTATAAATCCGATGGTATCGGTAAAGAGAAAGATTGGCTGCCCGGTGCCGATATTGTAGAAACTTTACAAAATTTGCCGGGCCGCGCGATGTTTTTTCTAGATACCTGTCATTCAGGCGCATTGGCCAATCAGGCCAGAGCCACTGGTATCATCAATGCCATCGATGAAGATCGCGGGGTGATTGTCTTTGCTTCTTCCACCCCGAAGGAGTTGTCGCAAGAAACCGATGAGTGGGGCAATGGGGCGTTTACCAAAGCGCTGATTGAGGGCTTACAGGGTAAGGCACAGGACACACACAACCAGCAGTTGGTGTATCCGACGGGCCTCAAACGTTACCTGACGGAGCGGGTACGAGAGTTGACCGAGGGCCAGCAACGTCCCTTTGTCAGCGATCATGGGATTGATGATCCGATTGCGATCGTCGTGAAGTAAATTCAACCAAACGGAGGGTGTGATTGATGAATTTCCAAAAAATGCAACGACCGGTCGCGGCGGCCTTGGCGACCGTTTTCTTGTTGTCTGCCTGTACCACGGCCCCCGATGGCAGTAAGCACCTAGACAACAAGTTTGTGGGGGCTTTACTGGGAGCGGCTGCAGGCTGTGCTGTCGGCTCGGCGGTGGATGGTAAAAAGGGCTGTTTAGCAGGTGCCGTGGTGGGGGCAGCAGCGGGGTTCATGATTGCTTGGCACTTTGAATCGAAAAAGGTCAAGACGGCGCAAGAAATTAATGCCGAATATGTGCGTCAAAACCAAATGCAGCCGAAAAACAAGGTGAATCTACCCCGAAATGATGTGGTAGTAGCCAAGTTTGAGCCAAAAATCAATACTTCGACCCCGGATGCCCAAGGACAAAAGGAAGTGCAAATCACTGCCAATACCGATTTGGTCGGTTATGGTGATCGGGCACCGAAGGTGCAGCAGACTTACGCCATCTACGACGAACACAACAAGCTGGTAGAGCAGAAGACTGAAGATGTGGCCAGCGTCGATGGTGCTGGGCGTTACCAAACCACGTCTAAATTCAAGTTGCCCGCAGAAGCCCAAGGCAAAAATTACACCGTCAAGACGGCGTTGGTGTCGAACAACCAAACCGTCAAGGAAAGCGCTTACAAAGTCTCGGTGCGCGAGGATGGCCAACTGTTGGTGCTGGCGCTGGCGCTGACAGAGGTTTAATACACCCCCGGCTCGCCTAAGGGCCGGGTTTTGAAGCGTTTATGTACCCAGTAATATTGGCCCGGTATTGGGTCAATGTAGCGCTGCAATTCTTGGTTCATACGCAGGGTGTCGGCTTCCACGTCTCCGCTGGGAAAATGCTCCCATGCTGGAGTGATTTCAGCCACGTAGCCGGTGGGCGTGAGGCGCGTCACCATGCCCACCACTTTGGCACGGCCTAAACGCGCAAAGCGTGACAGCGATGGCACCGTGGCGGCCGGTACGCCGTAAAACGGCACAAACAACGAATCGTTCGCGCCAAAATCCATATCGGGCAACAAATACAGCAACCCGCCTTGGCGTAAGTTGCTGATGATCGGCTTGACCCCATCGGCACGATTGAGCATGCGTACATCGCCAAAACGCTGCCGGCCTTGCATAAACCACGCATCTACGGCTGCATTGGGGTGCGTAGAAAAAATCGAGGTAAAGGCCCGGCCGGTATGCAGCGGAAGTGCCAGTCCACCTGCATCCATGCCATAAAAATGTGGCGCAAAAATAATGGTGGGGGTATCACCATCGAGTTCATGGACGGCACCTTGCAATTGCACCCGTTCTAGCACCACTTCACGCGGGGCGGCCCAGAGCCAACTGCGGTCTAACCAGGTTTGGCAAAAAGCAATAAAACACTCGCGTGCCCACGCCTTGCGTTGGGCGGTGCTGGCTTGCGGAAAGCACAACTCCAGATTGCGCAAGGCGATTTTGCGCCGTGACAGCGGCAGGGCAAACAGCACACTGCCAATCAGCCAGCCCAAAGCCCGCAAGACAGGCAGCGGCCAACGGGCCAGGACATGGCGCATCAACCAGACTCCCCAGCGCGCGCTCATGCGGTGGCTCCAGTCGTCGGTGTCGTGGTGTCGCTGCGTGGGTGTTTGTAGCGGTCATAGCCCCACAGATACTGTTGCGGGCATTGGTGAATCAGGTGTTCCATAGCTTGGTTAATTTGCAGCACGGCAGTTTCTAGCTGCGGGGCCAGTGGCACGGGCAAGGGTTCAAAGAAAACAACAAAACCACGCCCCCACGACAGGCGCTCGCAGCGCACGAGCACCACTGCCGCCCCCGTTTGTAGTGCCAACCGGGCCGCCAGCGTCATGGTATAGGCCTCGCGGCCAAACATAGGGCTCCAATGGCCTTGGCCCTCGGGGGGGACTTGGTCGGGCAATAGACCCACGGCCTCGCCCCGGCGCAGCGCTTTGATCATTTGCCGCACCCCGGCTAAGGTGGTCGGCACCGCCTGCATACCAGGGCGGTTGCGTGCGGTTTCCATCACCTTGGCTAGCCAGGGTTGGCGTGCCGGACGGTAGAGTACTGTGATCGGGCCATGGGTGGCACTCCAGCGCCGGGCAGCGGCTTGGGCCGACAACTCAAAGCAGCCCAAATGGGGCGTGAGATAGATCACCCCCTGCCCGGCAGTATAGGCGCGCTCTACATGCTCCTCACCCACCAAACGGCACGGAGGTGGCGCACCCAGCCACAAGCGCGGCAATTCGACCACCATGCGCCCGGCGTGGGCCACCGCGGCCCGCACTTGGGTAAAGGAATAGCCTGCCAACGCAGCGTTGGCTATCAGGCGGCGGCGGTAGCTGGTAGAGGTGCAAAACACCAGCCAGCCCAGCACGGCACCCACAGCGTGCAACAACCACAATGGCAGAGCAGAAAAGACTTGGAAAGCAACAGGCATTAAGATGTAGGGGTCGCTGAGTTAAAAGAGCAACTTGCAGGGCGACGTTAAACACATCTGCTAAAGCGTTCGCCAAAACTCGTTCTGGGTGGGCGCAACGCCCAAGTGCTGAACTACAGGAGTTTATTCAAATGGCGAACGACTTTCTTTTTACCTCCGAGTCTGTTTCCGAAGGCCACCCCGACAAGGTAGCCGACCAGATCTCGGATGCGATTCTGGATGCTATTTTTGCCCAAGACCCGCGCAGTCGCGTGGCAGCAGAAACCCTGACCAACACCGGCTTGGTGGTGCTGGCCGGTGAAATCACCACCAACGCGCATGTCGATTACATCCAAGTGGCCCGCGACACCATCAAGCGCATTGGGTACGATAACACCGATTACGGCATCGATTACAAAGGCTGCGCGGTGTTGGTGGCTTACGATAAGCAATCGAACGACATCGCCCAAGGGGTTGACCATGCCTCGGACGATTACCTGAACATTGGTGCAGGTGACCAAGGCCTGATGTTTGGCTACGCCTGCGATGAAACCCCCGAGCTGATGCCCGCTCCGATCTATTACGCGCACCGTTTGGTTGAGCGCCAAGCGCAATTGCGTAAAGATGGCCGCCTGCCCTTTTTGCGCCCCGATGCCAAGAGCCAAGTGACCATGCGCTATGTCGATGGCAAGCCGCACAGTATCGACACCGTGGTGCTGTCGAGCCAACACCACCCCGACCAAAGCGATGGCAACAAGATGAAGCCTAGCTTTGTTGAGGCGGTGATTGAAGAAATCATCAAGCCGGTGCTGCCCAAAGAGTGGTTGCAAGACACCAAATACCTCATCAACCCCACTGGCCGTTTTGTGATTGGTGGCCCGCAAGGCGATTGCGGTTTGACGGGTCGCAAAATCATTGTGGATACCTATGGCGGCGCTTGCCCGCATGGCGGCGGTGCGTTCTCGGGCAAAGACCCGACCAAGGTAGATCGTTCTGCTGCTTACGCTGCCCGCTATGTAGCCAAAAACATTGTGGCCGCTGGTTTGGCCAAGCAATGCCAAATCCAAGTCGCCTATGCGATTGGTGTAGCGCACCCCATGAACGTCACGGTGTATACCGAAGGTACGGGTGTGATTCCGGATGAACAACTGTCTAAGTTGGTGCAAGAGCATTTTGACCTGCGCCCCAAGGGCATCATCCAAATGCTGGACTTGCTGCGCCCGATCTACCAAAAAACGGCAGCCTACGGCCACTTTGGTCGTGAAGAGCCCGAGTTCACTTGGGAACGCACGGACAAGGCGGCGCTGCTGCGTGCAGCAGCGGGGCTGTAAGCCCACCCTATAGCCCGCGCAGACTCAAAGACAGCTGTTGCTGAAACGCCTCCCGGACACGGTACAACTGTGCTGGGCGGTGTGCTGCGCCTGTTTCCAATTGGCCGGGCAGGGCCTCGAGCATGCCAAGCTCGTCCATCTTGCGGCGAAAACTCACCTTGTTCAGCGTTTCGCCCAAGACCGCTTCGTAGACACTTTGCAGCTGTGGCAAGGTGAATGGCTGAGTGCATAGATGCACCGGCAGCGATGAATACCAACTCTTGCTACGCACCCGCTCCAGTGCGGTGGCAAGGATGTGGGCGTGGTCAAATGCCAGCACGGGTACATCTTGCACGGGTAGTAACTGTAGATGGTGTGACTGCTCTAGCACCGAGGGCGGCACCAAAGCACAGTACGCTACCGAGATTGACCAGCCACGCGGGTCGCGTTCTGGCCCGGAAAATGTAGCCAATTGCTCTAAATAAGGGCTGACCAATCCGGCTTTGGTTTGCAGCACGCGGGCCGCACTGGCCTGTGTGTGGGCATCTTCTTGGGCATGTACATAGCCCCCCGGCAACGCCAGCATACCGGCAAACGGTGCCTTGTCACGCGGCAACAACGCAACATGCAAAGCCCCTTGTAGCAAAGTCAGTAGCACCACATCCACGGTACAAATGACATGGCGTTGTTCGGTAGAAGAAGGCATAGGCAAATCGATCTTGTGGTTGAAAAAACAAGCGTATCACCTGGGGCTTTCTTTCTTTAGTTAGTTGCAAGTTTAATCTAACTAAATTACACTGGCTGCAACTCCAAGGAGAACGCAATGCGCCACCCGGTACAGCTTTTGGTGATTGATCCACAAAACGATTTTTGTGACCTACCCACTGCATGGCAGCCCATTCATCCCCTGACTGGCGCGCGCATAGCACCCGCATTGCCTGTAGCGGGGAGTCATGCTGATATGCAGCGCTTGGCCGCATTCATTCGTACACAAGGGGCGGCCATAGATGCCATCACCGTAACGCTGGATGCGCACCAGCGTTATGACATTGCCCACCCAGATTTTTGGTACGGCCTACACAACACAGCGGTGGCACCGTTCACCCCGATTACGGCAGCCCAAGTGCGTGCGGGTGCTTATTACCCACGTAATGCAGACAGTTTGCCGGGCGTGCTGGCCTATTTGGATGCGCTAGAACAGCAAGGCCGCTATACCCATACGGTGTGGCCAGTGCATTGCGAAATCGGGCACTGGGGGCATGGCATCCATGCCAGTGTGGCCACGGCGTGTAGTGCTTGGCAAATACAGCGGCAACGCGCAGTGGTACATGTCTTGAAAGGGCTGAACCCTGCCGCCGAGCACTACAGTGCCCTACAGGCCGAAGTGCCCGATCCGACCGATCCGCATACCCAACTCAATACCCGTCTGCTGGCCGCTCTGGACAGTGCCGAAGTGCTATTGATTGCGGGCCAGGCCAGCAGCCACTGTGTGCGTGCTACCACCGAACACTTGGTGCAGCATCTGCCCAGCCAGCACCCGCAACGCATGGTGTTACTGACCGATTGCATGAGTCCGGTCACGGGTTTTGAGACCGAACACGCCAAGTTTCTGGCTGCCATGCAAGCGTGTGGGGTGCAACTGGCACGCTCCAGCCAAATCCAGCTTGCGCCTTTGTGAAGCCAGTGCCATTCAACATCACCGGAGCTACTGCCATGCAGCCCATCATCACCAACTTGCTCGATACCGATCTGTACAAGTTCACCATGTGGCAGACCATGCTGCACCGGCACCCGCAAACGCAAGCTGAGTACCACTTTGTCTGCCGCAACATGCCACAGTACCCATTGGCCGACTTGCTGGAAGAGGTCAATGCCGAGCTAGACCAGTTGTGCAGCCTGCGTTTTGGCCCGGCCGATTTGGATTACTTGGCCGGACTGCGTTTTATTCGCTCAGACTTTGTCGATTTTTTGCGCATTTTTCAGTTTCAGCGTGCCTTTATCCACGCCCACGCCGAAGGCGATGCCTTGCGCATCGTGGCACGGGGGCCGCAAGTGCATGTGATGGCGTTTGAGATTTTTGTGCTCTCTATCGTCAACGAGTTGTACTTTCGCCGCTTTGATGCCTTCAAGGCCTTGGCCCAAGGGCGGCTACGTCTGCAAAGCAAAATCGACCAGCTGCACACCTTGGCCCGTGAAGTGGCGATGGCGCACCCGTTTGAGCTGTTTGATTTTGGCGTGCGCCGTCGCTACTGCAGCGCATGGCAGCGTGAAGTGGTGCAGGCTTTTGCTACCCAAGCGGGACAGTGGTTCAAAGGCACTTCCAACGTCTTGTTGGCGCGCGACTTAGGCTTGGTGCCGATTGGCACGATGGCCCATGAATACCTGCAAACCTACCAAGCTTTGGGCGTGCGCCTGCGCGATTTCCAAAAAGCAGCGCTGGAGGACTGGGTGCAGGAGTACCGGGGTGACTTGGGTATTGCCCTGACCGATACCGTGGGCATGGATGCTTTTTTGGCCGACTTTGATCTTTACTTTGCCAAGTTGTTTGATGGCTTGCGCCACGATTCGGGTGATGCCATCGTGTGGGGTGAAAAAGCCTTGGCCCATTACCAGCGTTTACGCATCGATGCCCACACCAAACGCTTAGTGTTCTCGGATGGGCTTGATATCGAGCGTGCTTTGGCGCTGTACCGCCACTTTGGCAACCGCACCCAACTGGGTTTTGGTGTTGGAACCCATCTGACCAATGATATGGGACTGCCAGCACTGAACATCGTCATGAAGCTGACCCACGCCAATGGTCAACCTGTGGCCAAGCTCTCGGACAGCCCCGGCAAAACGCTGTGTGATGATCCAACCTTTTTGGCCTATTTGCGCCAAGTGTTTGGTGTCACTTCCTCCACCTAAGCTAAGGACAAGGCCATGCTTCGCATTACTGTGGCACAGCTGAATATGACGGTTGGCGACATTGAGGGCAATGTGCAACGCATGGTGGCGGCGGCCGAGCAGGCTGCTGCAGCCAAGTCTGAACTGGTGGTATTTTCAGAGTTGGCGCTGTGCGGCTACTACCCCGCTGATCTGCTGGATGAACCTGATTTTTTGCAGCGTATCGAGGCTGGGCTAGCGGCTTTGCTGCAAGCCTCTCGGCAGTGGCCTGCCCTGCATTGGGTGGTGGGCACCCCAACGCACAGTCATGGCCCTGGCAAGCGCTTGCACAACAGCTTGTTGGTGCTGCAAGGCGGCCAAGTGCGTCTGGCGTATGCTAAGCAATTGCTGCCCACTTACAACGTTTTTGATGAGCGTCGCCACTTTGAGCCTGGCCCGGATGTGGCCAAGGTGTTGCGTATTGGTACAACACAGGTAGGCTTTTTTATCTGTGAAGATGGCTGGAATGACCACGGAGCCGATTACGCCACCAATCCGTTTCAAACCTTGGCTGCGGCTGCACCTGATTTGGTGGTCAGCATCAACGCCAGCCCGAGCCACCTTGGCAAGCGCACGCAACGCCAGCAAGTGTTTGCCGATGCCTCGCGCCGCCATGGTCTGCCTATTTTGTATGTGAACCAAGTGGGGGGCCATGACCAATTGGTGTATGACGGTGCATCGTTTGCCGTGGAGCCGACCAAAGGCATCGTGTTTGAAGCCCAGCGGTTTAGCGAGGATGTTTGCACCTTGCAATTCAAGCATGGACATTTTCTGACTGCCTACGGCCAACCTCCTGCGCCGGTATCGGCCCAAGACATGGCCCATAACGATTTTTACCACCAGCAAATCGTGCTGGGTCTGCGCGACTATGCACGCCGCTGTGGTTTTAGCCAGGCTGTGGTCGGTAGCTCCGGCGGTATCGATAGCGCCCTGACGCTGGCGCTGGCTGTCGAGGCATTAGGGGCCAGCAATGTGGTGGCGGTCACCATGCCATCGCAGTTTTCTAGCAGCGGTTCGGTGGAGGATTCGGTGCAGTTGTGTCGCAACTTGGGCATCGTGCTGCACCTGCATCCGATTGCTGATTTGGTAGCCAACTACGCGCAGCAGTTTGCCTCCAGCTTCGCTACTCCTTTGCACGGCTTGGCCTTGGAAAATGTACAAGCCCGCATTCGGGGCACGGTGCTGATGGAATACTCCAACACCTTTGGTCACTTGCTACTGACTACGGGCAACAAATCAGAGATTTCAGTTGGCTACTGCACCTTGTATGGCGATACCAACGGTGGGCTCGGATTGATTGGCGACTTGTACAAAACCGAAGTGTTTGCCTTGGCCCAGTACCTCAACACCCAAGCCCAAGGCATATTGATTCCACAAACTATTTTGGACAAGGCACCTTCGGCAGAACTTGCGCCACAGCAAAAAGATGCTGATAGCCTGCCACCTTACCCGGTGCTAGACGAGGTGCTGAAGTGGCTGATTGAGGGCGCGCGTTTGGCACCGGCCGAATATACCGAGGCACAGGCCTTGGTGCAGCAACTCCAGCAAAATGAGGCAGGCCGAGCGCTGGTGCAGCGTGTGCGCCAGATGGTGGCACGTAACGAATATAAACGCCGCCAAGCACCACCGATTGTGCGCGTGCGCGCCCGTGCTTTTGGCAGTGGGCGACAAATACCGATTGCAGCACAGACCGTTTAAAGAAGGAAGCCATTCATCATGTACGACACCGCCATTTACATTGGGCGCTTTCAGCCTGTTCATCAGGGCCATGTGGCGCTATTGCGCCATGCTTTGGCCCATGCGCGTCAGGTGGTGGTGGTGTTGGGTTCGGCGTGGCAAGCGCGCTCAGCCAAGAACCCTTTTACGTGGCAAGAGCGCGCCGAGATGCTGCGCCAAGCGCTGCCGCTGGCCGATCAGCCACGGGTGCGTTACCTGCCGGTGCGAGACTATTACAACGAAGCGCGCTGGGTCGCCAGCGTGCGCCACGAGGTGGCGGCGCACGTACCTGCGGGGGCGCGCATCGCTTTGGTGGGCCACTTTAAGGATGCCAGCAGCAGCTATTTGCGTAGCTTTCCCGGTTGGGAGCTGTTGGATGTAGTGCGCCAAGGGGCGATCGATGCCACCACCATCCGTGATGCCTATTTTGGTGCTGGCCGTGGTGCAGTGCTGGCCGCCTTGGCACCGTTGGCCGAACAAATGCCCAGCACCACCTTGGCTCTGCTGCACCGCTTTGCCCAAGGCAGCGATTACCTGCGTTTGCAACAAGAATGGGACATGCTGCGCCAATACCGTGCTGCGTGGGCCTGTGCCCCTTATGCGCCGGTGTTTGTGACGGTCGATGCCCTGTTGCGCTGCCAAGATCAGGTGTTGTTGATTCGCCGGGGCCACGCCCCCGGCATCGGGCAATGGGCCTTGCCCGGCGGATTTTTAGAGCCCCGCGATACCCTATGGCAATCGTGCCTGCGCGAGCTGGCCGAAGAAACCCATTGCCAGCTGCCAGAAGACACCTTGCGCGCCGCCCTGCGCGAAGTGGCCGTGTTTGACCACCCCGACCGCAGCCAGCGCGGGCGCACCATCACGCATACCCATTACTTTGATTTGGGGGCACAGCCTTTGCCCGCCGTGCAAGCTGGAGACGATGCCGCCCAAGCCCAATGGCTACCCATCTGCCAACTGGCGGCTCTAGAGGCCGAATTTTTTGAAGACCACTTCCATATGCTGAACCACTTTCTGGGTTTGACCCAGGAGCGTCCCGGTCACATCTACCGTTCTGCAATACCTACGCAAATGTAATCATTTCTGATTCAATCTACCGTTTGCTTCCTGCTTCACAGAGGCCGGTTTCACTCGGGTCTTACAACCCAAGCCAGAGCCTTCCTCTCCACAGGCTGTCACCGAACATACCGCCATCGGCTGTATGCGCTGGCAGTCGCCAGCCGAACTCTCGGCCACTTGTTTCAAATTGATCGCCGCATTCACGTCGCGGTCATGGTTAGCACCGCATTCGGGGCACGTCCATTGTCTTGCCGACAACGGCAAAATTTCCAGCTTGTGCCCACAACCCGAGCAGGTCTTGCTGTTGGCAAACCAACGATCCGCCACCACCACTTGCCCACCACGCATGGCTGCTTTGTAGTGCAGTTGCCGCCGAAACTCAAAAAATCCCATGTCAGATATGGAGCGCGCCAAGCAACGGTTTTTGACCATGCCTTGGACGTTGAGGTCTTCGATACCAATGGTGTGGAAGCTGCGCGTGAGCGCGGTGGTCAACTGGTGCAGTGCATCCTTGCGAATGTTGCTGATTTTGGCGTGCAAGCGAGCCAGCTTCTCTTTGGCTTTTTTACGATTTGCGCTACCTTTGAGCTTGCGGCTTAAACTGCGTGATAAACGCTGCAAACGCCCCAACAGGGCTTTATGCGGCTTGGGGCCGGGGATGCTTTCTCCAGTCGAGAGCGTTGCCAATGCTGAAACCCCCAAATCCACACCGACCACGCCTTGGTTTTGAGCTGGGGGCAGATGGGAATTGTCTGGGATTTCTACGGTGATACTGACCAGCCATTGATCGGCCACATGTGAGAGGGTGGCCGACATGACTTTGCCTGTAAAGCGCAACGCCTCACGCATACGCACCCAACCCAGATGGGGGATGCGTAGGCGTGAACCTTCGACGCTGAATTGATCGTTGCTCAGTGAAAAACGGTCATGCTGACCTTTTTTGCGAAACTTGGGGTACTTGGCACGCCCGGCAAAGAAGTTTTTGAATGCATCGCCCAACTGCATGATCGCCATTTGCGGCGCGTTTTTGGTGACTTCGAGCATCCACGGGAATTGTTCGTGCTTGGCGGCATTGAGTTGGCGGCGCAGGGCTGCTTGTGAGGGCTTGGGTAGCGTATTGTCCAATTTCCAAGCCTCATACTGGCGCTTCCACTCTGCCAGCGCCCAGTTGTAAGCAAAGCGCGCCGTGCCTGCTGCCCGCGCCATGTAGGTGGCTTGGCAGTTGTTCAAATCGAGTGTGATTTTGTGGGCGATCAGCATGGGGTTAAGGGTTAGCAGATTCTGCTACTGCCTTTTTTACATCATCAATGAGTTTTTGGTTTTGGTGTGAGCGGTTACCGTAGAGCCGCGCACTGAAAACGGTGATGATTTCCAGCACGTGTTTTGCCAAGTGCTGCTGCTAACCCGGCTTAGGCGACCAGTTCGGCCACTTCTACCCGGTTGCGCCCTTGGGCCTTGGCACGGTACAGGGCTGAATCAGCCGCCAAAAACAGCTCATCTACCTGCTGACCATGCTCCGGGAACATGGCTAAACCAAAACTGCAACTGATGTGCTGTAGGCCCGGAACATCGGGCCACGGCAAAGCCGCTAAACACTGGCGCAAGCGTTCTGCCGCTTGTTGTACCTGTTGGCAGCACATGCCGGTACTGATCCACAAAAACTCTTCGCCGCCCCAACGGAACAGATAATCGGTGGCCCTGACCTGTCCCTTCACGGTATGGGCGACTGTGCGTAGCACCTGGTCGCCCACTTGGTGACCAAACCGATCGTTAATGTCCTTAAAGTGGTCTAAGTCCAACAGACACAAGCCCATCGCAAGGTCTTGGCGCTGGCAACGCTGCAACTGCTGGGGCAAGATGCGTTCGCATTCGCGCCGATTCAACAGTCCGGTCAGTACATCGTGTGAGGCTTGCCTTTGCAAGGTTTGCTCGGCATGTTTGCGGTCGGTAATGTTTTGCACCATTCCCACGACGCGTGTCGGCTGGCCTTGGGCATCACGTTCGCACACCCGTCCTCGGTCATGTACCCACAGATAATGGCCGTTGCGGTTGCGTAGTCGGTATTCGGCCTCATAACGCTCGCGCAGTCCTTGGATATGTTCGTGCAGGGCGCGGCGCACGCGACCCGCATCTTCAGGGTGTACGTTGTTGGCCCAGGTGTCTAAGGTGGGGGTCATTTCATGTGGCCCGTAGCCCAACATGCGCTTGAGTTGCGGGCTAAAAAAGACTTCGTTGTTGAGCAAATTCCAATCCCACAGGCCATCGGAAGCCTCGGTCAGGGCATAGCGCAATTGCACATCGCGGTCGTTCAGGTCTTGCTCTAGCGCCAAACGGCGGCTAATGTCGCGCGCTACCGAGACAAAATACTCGTGTCCCTCGTGCATAAAGGCACTGGTGGCGACTTCTACTGGCACTTCGGCCCCGCTGCGGTGGCGGTGGCTACCAATAAAGACAAATTGCCCCTGTGCCTCGCGGATGGCTTGGGCAATGCTGGCCCATTGTTCCACCCCAATCACATCCTTTTGCAAACTCAGCACCGAATGTTGCACCACCTCATGGCGCTCTAAGCCCACTTGTTGTAGAGCGGCAGCATTGCAATCCAAGATGTGGGAAGTCTGCGGATCAATCAGGTAGACCGCATCGGGCAGATGCTCAAACACCGACTGGTGCAAGGAGGGCAGAGAAGTTTGCATGGTGTTGTTCTTGTTGCAAAGCCCAATGTTAAGGCACAGGCTTTGTAGGCCCACCTCTTGAAAGCCAGCAAAAAGCCCTTATCATTAGCACTCGACTGGCAAGAGTGCTAACAATGCCTGCCAGCGTGAGTTCAAACCCACATCTGCCTATGCAGGTGTTGGTCAATAAAGTCCGTTTTTTTACCTCTTTAGGAGATAGATCCATGAACCTTCGCCCTCTGCACGACCGCGTCATCGTCAAGCGCATCGAAAGCGAAACCAAGACCGCCTCTGGCATCTATATCCCCGACAACGCCGCTGAGAAGCCTGACCAAGGCGAAGTGCTGGCGGTTGGCCCCGGCAAGAAGAACGACAAGGGTGAAGTGCTGCCCATGCACGTCAAGGTAGGCGATCGCGTGCTGTTTGGCAAATACAGCGGCCAGACCGTCAAAGTCGATGGCAACGAGCTGCTGGTCATGAAAGAAGACGACCTGTTTGCCGTGGTGGAAGCCTAAGCGCTGCTTGGCCTTTCTGCACTGAACCCTGTTTTTAGAATTTTGGAGAAATACACATGGCAGCAAAAGACGTAGTTTTTGGTGGTGAAGCCCGCGCCCGCATGGTTGAAGGCGTGAACGTTTTGGCCAACGCCGTTAAAGTCACTTTGGGCCCCAAGGGTCGCAACGTGGTGCTGGAGCGCTCGTTCGGTGCCCCTACCGTGACCAAGGACGGTGTGTCGGTCGCTAAAGAGATTGAGCTGAAAGACAAGCTGCAAAACATGGGCGCACAGATGGTCAAGGAAGTCGCTTCCAAGACTTCTGACAACGCTGGTGACGGTACTACCACCGCTACCGTGTTGGCCCAAGCCATCGTGCGCGAAGGCATGAAGTACGTAGCCGCTGGCATGAACCCGATGGATCTGAAGCGCGGTATCGACAAGGCTGTTGAAGCCTTGATCGCCGAGCTGAAGAAGGCTTCCAAGCCCACCACCACTTCTAAAGAAATCGCCCAAGTGGGTTCGATTTCTGCTAACTCTGACGCTTCCATTGGCCAAATCATCGCCGATGCCATGGACAAAGTGGGCAAAGAAGGCGTGATCACCGTGGAAGACGGCAAATCGCTGCAAAACGAACTCGACGTGGTCGAGGGTATGCAGTTTGACCGCGGCTACCTGTCGCCCTACTTCATCAACAACCCCGAAAAGCAAGCCGCGATTCTGGACAACCCCTTTGTGCTGTTGTTCGACAAGAAGATCAGCAACATCCGTGACCTGCTGCCCACCTTGGAGCAAGTGGCCAAGGCTGGCCGTCCGCTGCTGATCGTGGCCGAAGATGTCGAAGGCGAAGCCTTGGCAACGCTGGTGGTCAACACCATCCGTGGCATCCTGAAGGTGGTGGCTGTGAAGGCTCCCGGCTTTGGCGACCGTCGCAAGGCCATGTTGGAAGACATCGCTATCCTGACTGGTGGCAAGGTGATCGCTGAAGAAGTCGGCCTGACCCTCGAAAAAGTCACGTTGGCCGATCTGGGCCAAGCCAAGACCATCGAAGTGGGCAAAGAAAACACCATCATCATCGACGGTGCTGGCGCTGCTGCTGACATCGAAGCCCGCGTCAAGCAAATCCGCGTGCAAATCGAAGAAGCCACTTCCGACTACGACCGTGAAAAGCTGCAAGAGCGCGTGGCCAAGTTGGCTGGCGGTGTGGCCGTGATCAAGGTGGGCGCTGCTACCGAAGTCGAAATGAAGGAGAAGAAGGCCCGCGTGGAAGACGCGCTGCACGCTACCCGTGCTGCCGTGGAAGAAGGTATTGTGGCCGGTGGTGGCGTGGCCCTGCTGCGTGCTCGCCAAGCGGCTGGCACCATCAAGGGTGACAACACCGACCAAGACCACGGTATTGCTCTGGTGCTCAAGGCCATCGAAGCCCCCCTGCGCGAAATCGTGGCCAACGCTGGTGGCGAGCCTAGCGTAGTGGTCAACGCTATCTTGGCTGGTTCGGGCAACTACGGCTTCAACGCTGCCAACGATACCTACGGCGACATGATCGAAATGGGTATTCTGGATCCGACCAAAGTGACCCGCACTGCGCTGCAAAACGCCGCTTCTGTGGCCAGCTTGATGCTGACCACCGAGTGCATGGTCGCCGAAACCCCCAAGGCCGAAACAGCCGGTGCCCCTGACATGGGTGGCATGGGTGGTATGGGTGGCATGGGCGGTATGGGTATGTAAACCCGGCCCGACTGGCACTGCTCTGTCAGTGCCAGTGTTGCTTGCCAAGCCTGCAGCTTATACAAGCTGCAGGCTTTTTTGTTTAGCGTTTCTGCTGCAACATATTGGTAAATGGATTGACAAACGGCTGGGCCGGTCTGGGGGTAGTTGGTTGGCCAGCATGGGCGGCAGCCAATGCTGCCGCCAAGCTGTTAAAACCACCCATGTTTGGATTTGCGGAATCCGTAGCGGGTGTTGCAGCACTGGCCGTGTTAGTGGCGGCAGCATTGCCGTTTTGACCGACAGCCATGCTACCAGGGGCCGTATTGGAGGGAGCCGTACTGCTGGCAGCGGCTGTTGCGCTGCTGTCAGAGCTTGTATTGGCTGAAGAAGTGGCCCCTGCTGCTGTGCTAGCCCCTGGGGCGCTGCTGGCTGGCTCTGCATTGGCGCTTGCACCTTGTACCGGGGTGGGGGCGGCTACAGCGACAGCAGCACTGGTATTGCGATCGGTCTTTTTCGTGAACGGAACCCACAATTGCCCCCCCCGTGCTTGCAGCACCAGTTGGTGCGGCTCGATCTTGGCCAAGGTAAATTCCCCCAGAGATTGGCCTTCACTCAAGGTGACAAAGGCCCGGCCTTCGGGGGCCAAATGGGCAAAGCGTTTACCCACTTTGACCGTGGCCCGTTTCACTGGGCCAGCAATCACCACTCCGTACAGTTGTAAATCTTGGTCGGTGATCGGGGTGGGAGGCGGTGGTGGTGGTGGCGGTGGCGGTGGCGGTACCCGGTCTGGCCAGACTTTGCGTTGGGGATCAAAGGGGTTGCTGGCTTGTAAGGAAGGTGCTGCCAAGGGTTGGGGCGGGGGTGTTGGCACTGCCGCGGTGGTGGGGCTATTGGTAGGGGCAGCGGGTGCTGCATATGTGCCCATAGCAGCCCCCAAGCAACACAGCGACAGCAAAAAGCGGGGCGTAGAACTCAATTCGGGTACCTTGCAAGAGAAGGGGCGGAGGTTAGGTGGTGGCGGAGCCGGGCCAGCAAAAACGTTGGCAATTGCTGACGGGGGTTTGTAGGCCACCCAGTCGGGCATAGACAGGTGCGCCCTCAGCGCCCGCTAGTATCTGTGCAGGCACGTTGGCGCAGGCACCTGTACCTGTCATACCAATGGACGGTTGTAGTAATGGGCTGATACTCAACTCTAGCACCCAGCCAGTGCGCCAGTCTTCAGGTACGGCCAAGCGGGCTTGGCCAGGTTGCCAACCCAGTGGCAGTGGCGGGATGGTCGCCGCGAGGTGCTGTGCCTTGTGCAGCCAACGGTCATGGGGATAGTGTTTATGGAAGTAAATGTCCGAGCCTTGCGCCATGAGCACCGCCTTGTGGGGCAAATTGCGCCACGCATGTACAGCGTGTGCTTGCGGCACCATCGCCATTTTGGCTTGGCGTTGGCGCAAGCGTAAACACAAGTCCGAATCTTCAAAATACATAAAGAAGCGTGGATCAAACAGTGGCTCTTGCGGGCGCAGTGCACTGCGGCGCAGCATCATGATGCCTCCCGACAGTGCCCTTTGGAGCACTGGGGCTTGTGCCGTCCAATAGCGCAAATTTTCGGCACGGGTGGCTTTGGCAAAACGCTGGGCCGCTATGGCATCGCGTTGTGCGTATTCAGTGGCCCAAGTGCGCAGGGCGGTGGGTAGCCAAGCGGGTGGCAAGTGCCATTGGCAGCCACTGTCTAAAAACTGGCGTGGCGCTACGGCTGCCAAAGTGGAGTCTTCTGCTAAGGCTTGTCGCAACGCTTGTACGCAACCGGGCAACAACTGCACGTCCGGATTGACCAGGAACAGGTAGGTGGCGGGTGTAGCTTGTGCTGCTAAATTGCAGGCCCGACCAAAGCCAATATTGCCCGGTGCGCGCAGTAGCTTGACATCTGACGGTAGCAGTTGTTTGAGTTGGTAATGTTCGGTCGCATCGTCGCTGTTGTCGACCACCACGATAGGGAGCCCTGGCACATCGGCGCGTGCCCAAGCCACGGCGGCAGCAATGTCTGCTGCGCCAAAATAATTCACCAAAATGGCGCAGGTATCGTTCATAGCGGGCGGGCGCGAATCAAAAAGGCGTAGGTGTCCCAGCTGGTGGCGTTGACTTGCAAATCAGGGGTTTGTGCCCAGTGCTGTTGCCAGTGTGGCGGACAAGGTACCGGGACGCGCTCGCATTGCTCAATCTGGTAACCCGTTTGGGCAAACAGGTCTTGTACGCCATGTTCGGTAAAAAAGCGCAGGTGGGTAAGGCAGTGGATACCGACCGGACAATAATCCCAGCGGCCCTCTAGCAAATCGGCAATCACGCCCCAATGCCCCACGTTTGGGATGGAGGCCACCACCACGCCACCGGGGGCCAGCAGGGTTTGCGCCCGTCGCAACCAAGCTTGGGGTTCTGCGGCGTGTTCTAGTACATCTAAAAAGGTGATGCAATCAAAGGCGGCTGCACCCTGTTCGGGCAGTCCCTCAAAGTGCTGGGTGAGAAAGTCTCCGGGCCAGACATGATCGACATACGGTTGGGCGATTGCACAGGCCGTGGTAGAGAATTCAGCCAGATGGGTCTCGCAGTGGCGCTGCTGGCGCAAAGCACGCAAAAAATAGCCCTCACCGCCGCCTACGTCCAATACCCGTTGGGCAGTGGCAGGCACCCACGGCAGCATTTCGCTGCGGCCTTGGTGGCCTTGGTGGTAATCGGCAAAGTCATGGGTAAAGCAGCCGGGTTGCCACTGGGCGCGGATGGTGCCCCCAACGTGCAAGGTGCGCAAAGCCCCTAAAGTGGTCAGGTAGGCCAAACTGTCCGTGGGCAGGGCCGACAGGGTTTGTGTTGGCTCGGAGGGTAGCTGGGCCATGAGCTGGGTATAGCGCTCTAAGCCGCGTTGTGTGCAATAGTAAGGTGGGCAGTCGGTAGGCAAATGGCGTGGGCCAAAGCACAACGCCATATCGTGTCCGCTGTGCAAACCCGCTGCAAGCCGTTCTAAGGTGCCATCTACCATCAGCAATTGCGCGTGCGCCAATAGCAGTACCTGCGCTGTATCGGCTTGGTTTTGTCCTGCAGCCAGTGCAGTGGTCAGCAGGGTTTGGGGCTGGGCGTTTGCCGCCCAATGCCAGTCTGCCTGTGGGCCAGCTTGTCGTTGCAGGTGCTGTAGTGCTTGGGTAAATTCTGCTGAGCCATACGGGTCGGCACCGGTGGCACAAATCAGCAAAGCGATGCTCATGTGCGGGCCTCTGCGTGGTCTATGGATGGAAGATGGCGTATCACCTCCAGAAAAGCCAAGGTGTCTCCAGGACGATCAATATGGAAGCAGGGGGTTGTGACAGGCAGGCGGGCAAGCCACTTGTGTTCAAACACCTGTGCGCTGCGGGCGATGCGTTGTATCAAGCTATCGGGGGCTGTGCCCTGTGATGCAGTAGCAGACCAATGTTCGCAGTAAGCATCGACTACAGCGCATTGCAGTCCGGCAGCCTGGGCCTGCAGTACCAAATCGGTGGCGTAAAAATCAAAACCGAGGGCGGTATCTAGCCGCAATCGGGTGTCTGTACGGACGGCAAACAGCAGTTCATCTAAGCTGTCTATCAAGCACGGCAGTGGAGCAGGTTCATCGAGCAGTTTTCCCCGGTCTAGCACACGGCCAGCCCGCTGGGCTTGGGGGCCTGCGCCGCGTATACCATATGCGCCTACGACTTCTAAGCGCCCCAGTCGGGCTTCGGCATCGGTCAGGGCGGCGCAAAAACGGTCGGCCCAGCCTGCTGGCAAAAAGACATCTTGGTGCAGAAACACCAGCCAACATGCTGCAGGCTTGCTATCGAGCACGGCGTTGATGGTTTCTGCTGCAGAGCGACTGTGCCAGCGCAAGAAGACGGGATAGTGGCCCGATTGCAAACATGGCGAAGCCAGTAAATACTTTTGTGCCACGCTCCATTGGTTAATACTAGAAGCAAAAATCAATGAGGGATGGGCAGCAGTGGTGCAAAGTTCTTCAGCCATAGGGTTCAGATGGGGCAACACAGGAGGGAATGTGACGGCTGCAAGGGGGGAGGGTAATGGGGCTACCTAAAGTCGGTATCACCGCCCGTCAACCACCATTGATTGCGAAGTTCGTCCACACTGGGGCCCGGATGGCTGGTTTGGGTGGGTACTCTGACCCCAATGTCATGTACCACGCAATCCTCGGTACGAAGTTTTTCTAATGGGCGTTGACTGAGCCACGCTTTCAGGGCCTTGTGCTCTTGCCCCGCCAAATGCCTGGCTGCGTGGAGCAACATCGGCATGTGTTTCAGGGGGCCGATCAAATCCATTAACTCGATGCTGCCAGGGTCTGCCGCGTTGCGACGTATCACCAAGGCCCCTAGTGGGCGTTGGATGATTTTTTCCTTTAAAAGGAATGTTGCATATTGAATATGTGGCCGGTGTAGAAACCGATGTTTCCAGTGTTTGTAGTCCCGTATTGGGATAATGCAATCTTTGGAAGAAGATGCCTGTTGGTGCCACAATTTATCCAGCGTGGCGTGTGCATAAGAGGATTCTTTTTCCAGCGGTTCTAAAAACTGAAACCAAGGCAATTTGGTCTTTTGGAGCGGCCAACATACTTCATGTACCGAATCGACCTCGGCATACAATTGGTGGTGCTGGCCAATTTTGAGATGCCGTTGGTTGGGAAAGCCAAAACCTATTATGTAAGGATTGCCATATCCGACAAATTGGTTGGCAAAATCTCGGGTCATACTAGAAAAAACCCCATTGCGCGTCAAAATGCCACGCGATTCAGGGGCCACCATCACATCCGCGCTCTGAAAGGACATCATGCGTTGGCCTTTGAACAGGATTTCACGGCATGCACCACCATAATGTCCAATCAGGCGGCCATCTTGGTGGCGCGCAATCAGGGCAAAGCCGCGCTGCTCTCCATATTTCCACTGCCAAAGGGAGTCGGACATAGTCTCACCAAACACGGTGGAAAAAAGTGCTTGAATGTCAGGACGGTCACTTTCTACCATCGGCCGAATCGACCATGATTTCGCACTCAATTGCATTCCCCTTGTTCTGGCTGGCTCCAATGGTGGGGTAGGGCAACCAAGCCAAATTCAAGCCCGGTTTGGGCGACATGCAGCTTGATGGCCCGCTCGACCATCTCATATACATGCAAAGCACGCTCGCACACCAAAAAGATCGTCACCGTATATTCTCCCTGAAGCAGCGGAATATGCGGCAAGGTAATGGTGGCACTGCCGGTGCCATCGGCATTGCGTTGGAGGACAACCCCATCATTGTGGCTGCCTGCGCCGGTTACCACGGTGCCACTGGCATGCATAATGCCAATGCCTACCGATGGACAGGGTATTTTCGGATCGCTGGCAAAATGAATCGATATTTCTAGCGTGGTTTTCTCGGAGTAAACCATCAGCTCTCGGCCTACCACCCCATCGGCAGAAGCTTCAAAGTTTGTCAGCACCGCTGCACCTTCAGGGGCTTGGCGTATGGCGGTTGCAGCCGGGGGGGGGGTGGCGGCCGCAGAGTCTTCTACAGGAGCAGTGCGTTCCTCTGCTGCTGCAGTCACAGGAATGGTTGCAGCAGTGGCATTACCTGCCATGAGTGAGGTTTCATAGGCGGTAGTGACTTTGGCGGCAGCATCCCACATGCGCATTTTGCCGCCCTCTAGCCACAGCGCGCGTGAGCACAGCGCTTGCACATGGTACATAGCATGTGAGCAAAATAAAATGGTGGCCCCATTTTCTTTCAGCGCCATGATGCGGTCGAAAGATTTGCGTGCAAAAGCCCCATCACCCACCGATAGTGCCTCATCAATCACCAAAATATCGGGTTCTACGCTGGTGGCGACGGCAAAGGCCAGGCGCACAAACATGCCACTGGAGTAGGTTTTGACCGGCTGGTGGATAAATTGCCCAATATCGGCAAAGGCCAAAATGCTGTCTAGCCTTTCATCCACTTGTGGACGGCTCAGACCCAGAATGGCGGCGTTCATGTACACATTTTCTAGCCCGCTAAAGTCGGGGCTAAAGCCAGCCCCCAGCTCTAGCAGCGCTGCGACGCGTCCGCGCACGGCCAACGTGCCGGTGCTGGGCGTGAGGGTGCCACACACCATTTGCAGCAGGGTTGATTTGCCCGCACCGTTGCGCCCGACCAGCCCAACCACTTCGCCCCGGCGGATGTCAAAACTCACATCTTGTAGCGCCCAGAAATCGCGGCTGTATTGTTTATAGCGGCCCCAGAGCAGTTGCTTGAGCCGGTCTTTCGGATGGTTAAACAAAGAGAAGCGCTTGCCCACGCCATGCGCTTCAATCGCCAGATCAGAGGACATCAGCAAATCCCGTTCGTACCTTGCGGAAAAACACCGCACCTATCCCCGCCAGCAGGGTGCAGGCCAACCATAACCAGCCCAGCGCTTGCCAATCAGGCCATTGTCCTTGCAGCAACACCTCGCGTGTGCCCGTCATGATGCCCGCCAAAGGGTTGAGCAGCATCCAGTCACGCACTGCCTCGGGCAGGGCTTCGACTGGAAAGAAAATCGGGCTGAGGAACATCAACGCACTCATCGCCATGCCGAGCAATTGCCCAACATCGCGCACATAGGTTCCAACTCCACTGAACAGCCAGCCCAGCCCCAATACCAGTGGTAACAATGGTAGCCAGACCAGCGGTAGGGCCAATGCCGTGACGGGCAAGCCGCCGTCATTGAGCACAGCCGTACAAGCCAGCAGCAACAGCCCCGATACCGCCAACCCTGCTGCTGCACTGCAGGCATTGACCCAAGGCAGGATTTCCAGTGGGAACACCACTTTTTTGACCAAATGGGGTTGCTCTAGTACCAAATTGGGGGCGCGGTTCACGCATTCGGCAAAAAAGTTAAACACAGCTAACCCGGCATAAATACGCAGTGCAAAGGCCAGATTGCTTTCTTCGAGGCCATACCAACGCACACGCATGATGTGCCGAAACACCAAGGTGTAAATGCCCAACATCAGCAGCGGTGTGATGAGCATCCATAACAAGCCTAGCCACGATTGGCGGTAGCGGGCATGGATTTCGCGTCCCGCCAGTTGTGCAATCAGGCTCCGCTGGCGCCAAGGCCAAAGAGAAAGCAGCAGGGAATTCAAGCAAACACCATGTTAAAAAACCACAAACTGGGCACCACAGCTCACGCCTTGGGCGGATCGGCCCGGCCTTCGGCAATATCCTTGAGCAAGGCGGGTTGTGTGAGGCGCAGGGCATTGCCTTCGCGCACGAGCACCTTGTGTAAAAACAGCACCTGAAACGCCCTGGTTACCGTCTCGCGGCTGGCGTTGATCATGATGGCCAACTCTTGGTGGGTGGGGGGCTGTTCAATTTCGGCTATACCATCCACCAAGCGCTGGGGCAATTGTAAGATCAACACGCACAGGCGCTGGAACGGGTTGGGCAAGCCCAGCAAGGTGCGCTGGGCCATGACGGTGCGCACGCGCTGTGCCAGCCGCACCATGACCGCTTGTGCCAGTGCCGGGTGGCCCAAAATCAGTTCGCGGGCTGCGGCTGCATCCAAAAAGGCCACGGTGGATTTGACGGCTGCCACCACAAACTCGGACGGCGGTTGTCCGTCGACCAGTGACAACTCGCCAAAGTAATCTCCGGGATCGACGAAATACATGCCCACGCTGCGGCCATCGACGGTGAAGTCCACCCCTTGCAAGCGCCCGTCGACCAAAAAACCCAACTCTTGCACCGGGCTGTCTTTGCTCATCACCATGCCCCGGCGGGCAAACTGGCGCAAATGCATACGCGCAGACAAAGGCTCCAGCGCCTCGCGCGGCAAGGGCTGGAGCAGCGTAAATTGCGAGAGCAGCTGCAGGGAGACCGGCATGAACAATCAATAAAAGCGCAGTATGGCACCAGCATTGCTTTTTAGCGTCCCACTTCGCAATCCAGATGTGACGGCACGCACAAGGTTGTCAGAGCATTTGCAGGAAAATCACCACAGTGCCACCCTCTTGGTGGCTTTGAAAGGTTATTTTCCATGCAACACCTCCTTTTGCGGCCCTCTCGTGCCTTGCTGGTGCTGGTCAGCTTGGGCGCAGGTGGGCAGGTATGGGCTACCCCGCAAGCGCCAGTGGCCATTGTGGGCGAGGCGACGATGGTGATTGGTATGGCCCGTGTGTTGGGCAGTGATGGCAGCCAGCGTACGCTAGAGCGTGGTACGCCCATTCGGGTGGGTGATCGCATTGAAACCCCCGAAGGCGCTCATGTGTTGTTGCGTTTTGTCGATGGTGGGCGCTTGAGTGTGCGTCCGACCAGTCGGCTGCATATCGAAAGCTACAGCCACTCGGCAGAACAACCCCAACAAGGGGCGATCAAGTTCCGTCTAGACGAAGGGGTCGTGCGTTCTATTACCGGGGCTTGGGGCGAAGCTGCGCGTGAGCGCTTTCGCCTGAACACCCCGGTAGCGGCGATCGGGGTCAAGGGCACCGACTTTGTTGTGCGTTCCCATGCCGACACTACGGCTGCCAGTGTCTATACGGGTGCTATTACGGTGGCTCCCCTGTTGGGTGAATGTGGTGCCAGTGTCGGGCCTTGCACCAATGGTCAAGAGAAAATTCTTACCGCCGATATGAAGGGCCAGATGCTGGAGTTGGCCCGTAGCCAAACGGCCCCGGTACTGGTGGCGATGGCCCATCGCTTACACCCCGTTCTCCCTGTACATCTTGCCACTTCGGCAGTGCCAGAGGCGGGCGTTGGCAGCACCACTGTTGCCAGTGCTTTGTCTGTCTCTACCGCAACATCTGCCCCAGTAGCCAGCCGTGTTGCTGCAGATGCGCCCCCTGAGACAGCCAATCCCCAAAGCCTGACCAATGAAAGTTTGGGGGCCAGCATAGCGGCCTATGTGCCACCACCGCCACAGGCACCTACTGCGGCACCAGCACCCGTTCCTGTGCCAGCACCTGCCCCTGATCCGGTGCCGCGCCCGCCAACCGTGGTGCCCATACCCACTCCAGAGCCTGAGCTGCCCCCAGTGGTGACTCAACCGCCGCAGGTGCAACAGCTGACTTGGGTGCGCTACAGCTGGATTCACAAGCCCAGTAGCGACACCTTCACCCGCTTCTTAACCTATGCCTTGGCCCAAGGTTTGGAAAAGGTGGTGGGGAACTCTTCCTATACTTTGTACCATCCTGCGGGTGGTAGTGCTGCTTTGGTGGCGGCCAACCCTGCCGAGCCGATTGTCAATTTTCGCTTGGCCGAGGCTACGGCCCATTTGGCCCGTGGATTGGGCGTGCCTTCGGAGGCCGTGGATGTACACAATGCCCGCTTGACGGTGGATTTCAGCCGCAGCACTTTTGGCACCAGTCTGGACTTGAGCAACCCGCGCATTGGTCAACAAAATATCAACGCCAGTGGCAATGTGTTGCCTTCAGGTTTGTTGCAAGCCACCAGCGGCAATGCCACCTTGGCCGGGGCCATCACTGCCGATGGCCGCGAAGCGGGCTATGCGTTCCAAAAACCGATGGGCTTTAATATGCTACAGGGCGTTACCCTTTGGGGCCGTTAAGTGCGCTACTTCAAATCTTTTCAGCGCCACGGTGTTTTTTGGGGCGGACTGCTGCTGGCGGGCCTGAGTTGGTTGGCCTTGCAATTGTTGGCTGCCCCGTGGTTGCAGGCGCTAGAAGAACGCAGCGGTGATTGGGCTTGGGCCTTGATGGCCGAGCATACCCAAGAGCGCCGCTTGGTGGTGGTCGATATTGATGAGCGCAGCCTATCTGAGGTCGGCCCTTGGCCTTGGCCGCGTGCCACCCAAGCCCGTCTGATTGGGCAACTGGCCCAATGGGGGGTGCGCCAACAAATTTTGGATGTCGTTTTTACGACACCGCGTGCCGATGATGCGCCACTGGCCCAAGCCATCGCGCAACACCGGCCGGTGCTGGCGCAAGTGTTTGCCCTAGAGCAAGGTGGAACCCCCTCGGTGGGGCAGTTGGCGGGTGCGCTGGCTTGGTCTACCTGTCCCGCTCCATTTGCCCCGGCCCAAGGCTATTTGGCCAATGCTCCCGCTTTATTGGCGACTGCACCCGACAAGGGAGCACCTGTGGTGGGTCATATCACCCCACGCATTGCCCGCGATGGTATCTTGCGCCATCAGCCAGCCATTGTTTGCATGGGTAGCCAAGCTTACCCGGCACTGGCCCTGACAGCGCTGATGCACGCTGGGGCTGAGCCACAGCTGGCTCTGCAACGGGGGCATTGGTTGCAAGCGCCGTGGCTGCTCACGGGCAATCCGGTGTTGGGCCATGTACCGTTGAACGAGCATGGCGACTTGCGTATTCCGTGGCGCTTGCACCCCGACAGTTTTATCAGCTTGTCGGCGGCCGATGTGTTGGCCGGGCGGGTGCCGCCACCGCTGTTGTCTGGTGCCTGGGTGCTGGTGGGTAGCAGTGCCTTTGGTTTGAACGACACCATTGCCACGCCCTTTGGCGGTGCAGCCTCTGGTCTGCAAGCCCATGCCCAATTGCTGATTGGCTTGATGGATGGGCGTGTGCCTAGCACCCCACGGGCAGCCCCAGTGTTGCAGGCCTTGGCTGCGGTGGCTGCGGTGGCTTTGCTGTACCCCTTGGTGCGCCCAGCCAACGTGCCCGCGCAGGGGGGGGGCTCGCAACGTGTGGCGGCCCGAGCGCGGCGGGTGCCGGTGTATTTGCTGCCGCTGGCTGGTGCAGGCTTGGCCCTGCTGTTGTGGCTATTGCATGGCGTTTTGCAAACTTTGGTGGGTTGGTGGTTGGGTTGGACAGCACCTGTGTTGTTGGTGCTGTTGGCTGGTATTTATTGGGGGGTGCTGGAACACGCCCAAAGCCGTATTGACCGCGACCGCTTATACGCCCACCTGTCTAGTTATCTGCCTGCCCCCGTGGCTGCTGCACTGGCTTTGCAACGCCCGTCCAGTGCCATCGAGGCCCAAACACGCCAAGTCAGTGTGTTGTTTGCCGATATCCGTAATTTTTCTGCCTACTGTGAAGCACGCCCCCCTGAAGAAGCGGCTGCCGTACTGCATGCCTTTTTTGCTGCTGCCACCCGTGTGGTGCAAAGCCACGGCGGCGTGATTGAGGCGTTTCAAGGCGATGCCATTTTGGCGGTGTGGAATGGGGAGTTGCGTTCCGGCAACAGCGCCCAACAGACCAACCACGCGCAGCAAGCCCTACAAGCGGCGATTGAGCTATTGCACGCTGTGCAAGGCATTTTGCCCGACCCAGCACCGGCTGGCTTGGAGCCTCTGAGTTTAGGCGTGGGGGTTGAGACCGGCCCCGCCATGACCGGCTCTTTTGGCTTGGCCAGTCGCCGCACGCATATGGTGATGGGGCGCACTGTCACCATCGCTAGCCGTTTGGTGGGCATGACAGCCGATTTGTCGCACCCCATTTTGGTGGGGGAGGGCTTGGCTGCCCAAGTGGGCGGTGCTGGGTTACAGTCTATGGGCACTTTTTTGCTGGATGGTATGCGCGTACCGCACCACATTTATGCCCACCCCTTGGACGCTTCCACTTCTACCTTGGTTTGATGTTTGTCGCCCGGCCATCCGCCGCGCCCTTGCGGGTGCTGTGGGGTGTTGGCTCTGGGGCGCGCAAGCCCAAGAGGTGCAAGTGCCTCCGCCAGCGTTGACTGCCCCGCCAGCTGCTTGTACCAGTGCGGCCTTGCTCGATACCTTGGATGCTGATGCCTTGGCCAGCCATTTACAACGCTGCTATACCTATCCAGCCTATTTGGCCCGCCTGGGCCACCTGTACAACCTACAGCAGCGCCATGCCGAGGCGATCGAACCGCTAGAGCGCGCTTTGCTGTTCGACCCGGAGAATCCCGACCTTCAATTGGACTATGCCTTAGCCTTGGCAGGCAGTGGCGATGTGGCCTCGGCGCTCAATTTGGTGCTGGCGCTGCAAAGCCATCCGGCCCTGCCGAGCAGTTTGCGCGAAAATTTAGCGCATACCAGCCAACTGTGGGTCAGCGGGGCTGGGGCTGTGTCCACGCCGGGCACCCGCTTCAGCGCTGGCTGGCGTTTAGGGTACGACAGCAATTTGTTGGGCGCACCCAACTTGGGCCAGATCAGTCTGACTTTGCCTACCGAAACCATCACTTTGCCACTAGAGACCAGTAGCCGTCCACGTCCCAGTTGGTTTAGCCGCGTCGATGTGCGTCTGCACCATGTGCGTCCACAGGCCGACGGCAGCCGCTGGGAGGTTCAAGCCGCTGCATTGCAACGCAATAGCCCCAATGTGAATGCAGCCAATAGCAGCCAGACCGAGTTTCAGGTAGAACACAACCTCCCTGCCAGTGCGACCCGCTGGGGCCACTACGCCAGTGTCAGCTTGGCCAGCTTGCAAACCCATGCCGGTACCCGTTACCGCAGCCAAGGGTTGGCCGCAGGTTTAGAGTGGGCGGGTGGTGCTGGTGGCCGCAGTAGCGATACTTCCTCCGTACCCCTCTGTGCTGTGCGTTTGGGGCTGGATTGGCAAAACCGGCAATTACAAAGCAATTCCACGCTGTCAGGCCGCTATGGGGGTGTCAGCGGCCAATGGGGTTGTACTCCGGCGGGCGGTCAACTGTATTGGCAATGGAGTGCCAGGGCTGGACAAGACCGTCCCCAAGATGCCACCCGGCCCGGTGGTGCCCAAAACCAATACAGCGTGCGCTTCCATACCAGCATGATGAGCAGTGCTGCTACGACCTGGTTGTTGGATGCCGAGGCCAGCCACAGCCGGGACGCAGAGGGTTACAGCCCCTTGCTGTCCAACAACCGCCAGCGCAGCATCCAGCGTCTGACGCTGCGGCTGGAGTTACAACACCAACTCACGCACCATTTGATCGCTTTGGGCGGCCTAGAGGCGGTGACGCAAAAGGCCAGTCTGCCCTTGTTTACCTTGCACAGTCGTGGGCTGTATGCTGGGCTACGGGCGCAGTGGTAGCTAGGAAGGCAGCTGAAACTGGGCTACGCGCTGTGCCAGCGCTTGGGCCTGTTCACGCAGTGCGGTCGATGCCGCCGCGGTATGTTCTACCAAAGCTGCATTTTGTTGTGTGCTGTGCTCTAGGGTTTTGGTAGCCTCGTCCACCTGTCGGATGCCTTCTGCGCCAGCGCGTGAATCGGTGGCAATCTCTGCAATCAACTGTCCAATCCGGTCTGCGTTCACTTGTACTTGGGCAATAGAGGCCCCGGCTTCGTTGGCTACCTGTACGCCCTGGTGTGCTTGTGTCACGCTATTGCTAATCAGTTGACGGATTTCATGCGAGGCCGTGGCACTGCGCTGTGCCAACGTACGCACTTCGGACGCGACCACTGCAAAGCCGCGTCCGGCCTCGCCAGCCCGTGCTGCTTCGACGGCGGCATTGAGCGCCAGAATGTTGGTTTGAAAGGCAATGCCATCAATGGTGCCAATGATGTCGTTGATTTTTCCGGAAGCGCTGCCGATGTCGTTCATCGTTGCCACCATGCGCTGCATGATGTGCCCTGCTGCTTGGGCGGTTTGGGCGTTGTTTGTCGCTATCGCAGCTGCTTGCTCAGCATTTTGGGCGCTATTTTGGATGGTGTCGGAAATCTGCGCCATGGCCTGGGCGGTTTGTTGCAGGGTACTGGCCGATGCCTCGGTGCGTGCGGACAAGTCCACCGAGCCTTCGGCAATGTTGGCGCTGGAGCCGACAATTTCGTCGCTGGCTATGCGCATATCGCCCACAATCGCGCGCAATGCGTCTTGCATTTGGCGCAGCGACAGCATCAACACGGCAATGTCGTCTGCCCCCCAAGGATCGGGTTGGGTGGTCAGGTCGCCATTGCTCATGGCTTCTAAGTGGCGGCGCGTTTCCTTCAGGCCACCATCCATGACGCAATAAAAACTATAAAAAAAGTAGCCAGCCAAGGCTAAAGCCAGCGCAATCAAACCCATCGACAGGTTGCGTTCGTTTTGTGCCGTGTTCAGGCGTGCATCTAGGCGCTGGTAGGCTACCTGCATCGCGGCAGCTTGGGTGCTGTACAAATCGGCTACCAACTGGCTGCCTTGGCGCCACCAAGCATCTACATCGGCTACCAACGCCGGATCGGCCTTGGCAAATACCTTATCGGCTTGGGCTACATAGGCTTGCGCGCGCTCTAGCACCGCCAAGTCCAGCTGCTTGGCCAAGGTGGCATCGGCCGCTGTAGCACCCTTGAGCCACGCTTTGCTCTCTGCCACATGTTTTTGTGCCCGTGCGCTCCAGCCAAACAGTCGTTGTAGGGCTGCGGGGTCTTGCAGTTGTTTCATGAGGGCCGCAGTACCCCAACTCCGCATTTGTCCAGCCGCCTCGGCCAAAAACGGGACTTCGCGGGTGTAGGCCATCAATAGTTGCAAGTCGGCAGCATCGGCATCCAAAATGACACCAGAGCGGGCGGACATCAAGTTGTAGTAATCGACGGTAGCTTGCAATGCCGCTTCAACGGTCTTGATGTCGGCACTGGCGGGCAAGGCGGACAGTGTCTGGTGCAACTGCTGTGCTTTGTCCACCAGATCCAGACGCTCTATATATTGGCCCTCCACCAACTGAAGCGCTGCTGCCGCTTGGTGCAAGTCTGCGTGTGCTTGTGGCAACAGCGGTGCTGCCAACGTGTAACCCGCGCTTTGGGCGCGGCTGGCGTTACGCAGGTTGGTCAGGGCGTGCAGCACAGGTGCCAGTCGCCCCGCTATCAAGACCCCGGCTTGTTCTTTGCGGAGCTGCTCTAGGTCACGTTGGGCCGCACTGAGGTACAGGGCCGCGCCGATCAGCGTGGCCAGCAAAAACAAGCCGCTGACAATCGCGGCCTTGGCACCAAAGCGCAATTGACGGAACAGCCGTATCCCAAGTGACCAAATACCGTGGTGGGCAAAAAAGCCTTGGTCTCGGTCAGCCGAGGGGTAAGAAGGGGCAGCAACAGACGGAGGGCGCGACATAAACAGAATCAGGAAAGACGTGAAGTTCCATTCTGTAACCTTTTGTTCTAAAGCGGTGTAACACCCAGCAAAAAGTATGGTGATTTCCAAGTACATAGGCTTAATCTATTAGGGTAAACCCTGATGTGGAACCCCACACTTGGCCGAATGGCCCCCCTTGCCTATCGTTACGGGTATTGATCAGCACGGTGCAAAGTGCTGTTTTCACCTACTTCTCTAGCAGGGGACATCCATGTCGTCACCAACCGGGCAGCGCAAACCGCTTTACCAATCCCTTTATGTTCAGGTACTGATTGCCGTGATTGCCGGCGTGTGCTTGGGCCATTTTTATCCGCAACTGGGGGCTGACCTCAAACCGCTGGGCGATGGCTTTATCAAGCTGATCAAAATGATCATCGCCCCGATTATTTTCTGTACCGTGGTGGTCGGCATTGCCGGTATGGAGGACATGAAAAAAGTTGGTAAAACTGGCGGTCTGGCGCTGCTGTATTTTGAAATCGTCTCCACCATTGCCTTGGTGATTGGGCTGGTGGTGGTCAATGTGCTGCAACCGGGCAGCGGTATGCATGTCGATCCGAGCACGCTCGACACCAAGAGCATCTCGGCCTACACCGCCCCCGGCAAAATGCAGGGCACAGTAGACTTTTTGCTGAACGTGATTCCCACCTCGGTGGTGGACGCTTTCGCCAAGGGCGAGATTTTGCAAGTGCTGCTGTTCTCGGTGCTGTTTGGCTTTGCGCTGCACAAGTTTGGCGGTCGGGGCACGCTGGTGTTTGACTTTATCGAGCGCTTCTCGCATGTGCTGTTTGACATTGTCGGCATCATCATGAAGCTGGCCCCCGTGGGTGCGTTTGGTGCGATGGCGTTCACGATTGGCAAATATGGTGTGGCCTCGCTGTTCTCACTGGGCAAGCTGATGGGTACGTTCTACCTGACTTGCCTGTTGTTTGTGTTTGTCGTGCTGGGCATCATCAGCCGTTTGCATGGCTTTAGCATCGTCAAGTTCATCCGCTACATCAAAGAAGAACTGTTGATTGTGCTGGGCACTTCGTCGTCCGAATCGGTATTGCCACGCATGATGGAAAAGCTGGAGAACCTGGGCGCACGTAAATCGGTGGTGGGCTTGGTGATTCCGACTGGCTACTCGTTCAATTTGGATGGCACGTCGATTTACCTGACGATGGCTGCGGTGTTTATTGCCCAAGCCACCGACACCCCCATGACCTTGACGCAGCAATTGACGCTGTTGGCCGTGCTGTTGCTGACCTCCAAGGGCGCAGCAGGTATTACTGGCAGTGGTTTTATTGTGCTGGCGGCCACGCTGTCGGCGGTGGGTGGTGTGCCAGTGGCAGGTTTGGCACTGATTTTGGGCATTGACCGCTTTATGTCCGAAGCCCGCGCCCTGACCAATCTGGTTGGCAATGGTGTGGCGACCTTGGTGGTAGCTAAGTGGACGGGGGACTTGGACATGCAACGCTTGCAACAAGGCTTGGATGCCCCGACCCTGACCGAGGCCCAAGAGCCCGAAGCATTGATGGACGAGCGCGAAGAGCATATGGCCGTAACCCCGGCAGCCACGCCTGCCCGCTAAGCCCAGTTGGACCCTGGACAAACCAGCCGCAGCAGATCGACTCTGCTGCGGCTGGTGGTGTTTTTAGGCTGACTCGGGCGGCAGTAGCTCCAAGCCGCAGGCACGGATGTCTGCTACGGTGGTGGCCAGGGCGGCGGCTGAATCGACCCCCAGCTTCTCAAACACCTTGGCGCGATGCACTTCAACCATGCGCTCAGAGATGTTCAGCTTGGCAGCAATGACTTTGTTCAAGTCTCCGGCAGCTACCAGTACCGCCACGCGGCGTTGCTGTGGGGTCAGGCTCTCGACCATCGATTGCAAAAATTCGGCCCGTTTAGCCGCTGCTTGCCATTGCGCTTCTTGTGCCAGCGCATCGCGCAAAATGGCAATCAAGGAGTCATCGGCATAGGGTTTTTCAACAAAGTTCAGTGCCCCTTTGGCCATCGCTGCCACCGCCATCGGAATATCGCCGTGTCCACTCAAGAAAATGACAGGGTTGCGCTGGCGTAAGCCACGCTGCAACAGCTGTTCATGCACTTCTGGCCCCGACATCGGTTCCATACGCACATCCAGCAAAAAGACACCACGCACCGGGGGCGGCAAGGCATCCAGGGCGGCGAGCAGAGCCGGGCCACTGCTGTACGCTTGCACCTCAAAACCATATTGGCGCAATAAGAACGACAGCGCACCGCTCACGCCTGCATCGTCATCACAGAGAAAAATGGTGCTCATGGCAAAGCCTCCTGAAGTGGCAAGGGCGCGGCCAAGGGCAGCACAAAACGGAACACTGCACCGCTGCCTGAAGGAGCATCACTGGCCGTGAGGCTGCCCCCATGCGCCTCGATAATGGAGCGACAGATACCCAAGCCTAAACCCATGCCTTGGGTTTTGGTGGAATAGAAGGTGGCACACAAGTCGTCCATGTTGCGCCCTTGTAAGCCCGGCCCGTTGTCGGCTACGGAGACTTCCACGTTGCCGCTGCCCGCATCGGTGGCTTGCTGTGCCGTGATGCTTAAATGCACGGCCCCTGCCGAGTGGGGTTGTTCGGACAAGGCTTCGAGGGCGTTACGCAGTAAATTGCCCAACACCTGCTCTAAACCGACCCGGTCGGCCAGCACGGGGTAGGCTGTCTGGCTTGCGCCGGCATACTCTAAAGCAATACCTGCCTGTTGGAAGGTAGGCCGGTGCATGAGTACCACCTCGGCGACCAAGGCAGCCAAGTCAAGCTGTTGGCGCTGCGCTGGGGCGCGGCTGGTTTGGCGGCGAATCCAATGCACGATGTCACCGGCTTTGCGCGCATTTTGTTGCAAGGCATCCAAGGCGGCCAGAATGTCGGGGCTGGCGGCGGGCATTTTGCGAATCGCCATGGATAAGCCCGAGCTGTAGGCCGTAACCGTGGCCAAGGGCTGGTTCAATTCATGAGCCAACTCGGAGGCCAGCAAGCCCAAATCGTTCAGGCGGGCATGTTGTGCCATCAGTGCGGTGTAACGGCGGTTTTTTTCTTCCAACCGCTTGCGGTCACTGATATCGACGATAGAGCCCATCCAACCCATAGGCTGGCCTTGCAGGTCACGCAAGGGCGACTCAAAAATCATCACATCGATGAAATGGCCGTCGCGGTGTTGCCAGCGGCTTTCAAAGCCAGTGGCCGGGGCGGCCCCGGCCAAGGTGTCGAGGTTGCGTGCCATCATGGCATCGATGGCATCGGGCGGCCAAAATGGCAGTGGTGGTTTGGCACCCACCAACTCGGTGGCAGAGTAGCCCACCATCTCGCACAGGGTTTTATTCACATACAGAATCGTGCCTTCGGCATCACGCGCGCGCAGACCTACCAACGCTGAATCTTCCATCGATTGCCGCCAAGCGGCTTCGGTTTGGGCATCGGCCACTGCTTGGGCCACGCGCCGCATTTCGCGGCGCAACAGCCACGAGCCAGCCAGCCCCAGCAGTAACAAGCCCGCTAACAGCGCAAAGGTGCGCGGGCTGCGCCACCACAACAATGGCATTTCGTAAGGGCGTAAAACCAAGCGGGTATCGGCGGAGGAGGCCAAGCGGCGTTCAAACGGGGCACCGTGGGCCGGGCGCTGCGTTTGTGCCGTGGTGGCGATGACTTCGCCCAATTCGGATAAAAAAGAGACCTCGTAGCGGCGATTGAGCCAAGCCAAGTCGGTGCTGCCCAGCAGGTCGGTGATGTCATAGCGGGCCAGCAACTGGCCGCCCGGCTGGCCGTGGCTGCCGGGGGCGGGTACTGCCAAATGTTCAGCCTGGCCGCGTATTTGGATACGCAGGTGGGCGCTGTCTTCTAAACCATGCCATGGGGCGCTGCGCTCGGCCCGGGCCAACAGTTGCCAGTTGTCATCCAGCCAGACCAAACGGTTGGCCAAGCGTTGTAAGCTGGCTTGCACCTCGGCCAGTTCGGCAAAGCCGTGGCGTTGGCCTGCCGGATCGAGTGCTAACTGGCGTGCCATATCGCGCAAACGCGCTTGCTCTACCTCGAGGCGGGCGGTGATTTGGGCCTCGACACTGGCGGCATCTGAGGCCAAGGTCTGCTGAAAAGCGCGCTGCTCGGCCGCATCATTGACCGAGGCCCAAGCCCCTACCATCAGCACAAACAGCCAAGCCAACACAGCAGGCAACAACCAATAATGGCGTTTGACAAAAGAGGCCCTTTCCGTTGGCCGGAACGGGGTAGGAGGCTGAGCCGTTAGCATGGGTGCATTCTAGGATTAGCCATCGCCCAGCCGTACCATGCACCGCCCCCGTTTTGCCCTGACCCGCCGTTGCTTTAGCCGCGCCCTGACGTTGGCCGCTGGCTGGCCCTTGGCTGACAGCATGGCCAAGGCCCCGACTGCGCACGATCCGATCGTCATCCAGTTCAGCCATGTGGTGGGGGCTGATACGGCCAAAGGTAAAGCGGCCCTGAAGTTCAAGCAACTGGCCGAAGCCCACACCGCAGGTCGGGTGCGGGTGGAGGTGTACCCCGACAGCAGCTTGTACAAAGACCGGGAAGAATTGCAGGCGCTGCAAATTGGAGCGGTGCAGATGTTGGCGACCTCCCTATCGAAACTGGCTACGGTGGGTGGCAGTGATTTTGAGGTGTTTGACCTGCCGTTTTTGTTCAAAAACCATGCCGCTTTTCGGGCGGCGGTGGATGGCCCGGTGGGCGCGGCTTTGCTGCAACGCTTGGAACCGAGTGGCCTGTATGGGCTGGCTTTTTGGGACAACGGTTTTAAGGTGTTCAGTGCCAACCGGCCCTTGCTCAGTCCGGCAGATTTTCGCGGTATCAAGGTGCGGATTCAATCGTCCAAGGTGTTGGTGGCACAAATGAAAGCCTTGGGTGCAGAGGTGTCGATTCATCCCATGGCCAATGTGTACGAGGCACTGCGCTCGGGCCAGCTGGACGGCCAAGAGAATGTGCCCGCCAACATCTACAGCCAACATTTGCACGATGTGCAAAGCCATTTGAGCGTGACCCGGCATGGCTATTTGGCTTATGTGGTGCTGGTGAATCGGCAATTTTGGGACAAACTGCCTGCCGATATTCGGGCCGCCTTGCGCTTGGCTTTGGATGAGGCCACCCAATATGCCAACAGCATTGCCGAAGCAGAAAACCAACGCGCTTTGGAGTTGCTCAAGGCCAGCGGCAAACTGATGGTGCATGAACCCAGTGCCGCCGAACTGGTGTTGTGGCAACAGGCATTGGCCCCGGTCTATCGGCAAGCGGCCACTTGGATCAGCCCCAGTATCTTGGCAGCCATTGGTGCGCGCCGTGCAGGCGGTAAGCTACCTTAACGCCCGCCGCATGGGCGTTTATTAAGCCTATCTTCAGACCTTGGGCGCACCATGCAGACATGCGTACTTTTCATTCCCCCCCTTGGTGGCTGGCAGCCTTGCTGGCCTTGAGTAGTGCCGGGCCTTTGGCCCACGCGGGTGACACCACCGCCCAAGCCCAGTTGCAGCGCTGGAGCGCCGAGGCCGCTGGTACGCCCGATGCCGAGCGGGGCCGGGTGTTTTTTACCAGCCGCCACGGTGGTGAGTGGTCTTGTGCTTCGTGCCACGGCAACCCACCCAGCAGCCCAGCCCGCCATGCCAGCACCGGCAAAACCATTGCCCCGCTGGCCCCTGCATTCCACCCCGAGCGTTTTACCGATAGCGCCAAGGCAGATAAATGGTTTCGGCGCAATTGCAAGGACGTATTAAGCCGCGAATGCACTGCCGCTGAAAAAGCTGACATGCTGGCTTGGTTGGTACAACTCAAACCCTGATGGAGGCTGACCATGTTTGCCTTATCTGCGCTGCGTACGTTCAAAAGATCAGGGCCTTGGGCAGCGCTGCTGCTGTGCTGCGCCGCCCTGCCCAACGCTTGGGCCGACCGCCCCATGATGGCCGCCAGCGCCATGCTACCGGCCTACCAACAAGAATGTGCCGGTTGCCATATGGCCTACCCGCCCGGCTTGTTGCCTGCTAGTTCTTGGCAGCGCATGATGCAGGGGCTAGGCCAGCACTACGGCAGCGATGCCAGTTTGGATGAAGCTACCGTGCGCCAAATCAGCACTTGGCTGCAAAGCAATGCGGGCACCTATAAGCGGGTGCGCGAAGCACCACCGCAAGACCGTATCACCCAATCGGCTTGGTTTGAGCGCAAACACCACGAGGTGCAGGCCACCGTTTGGAAGCGCCCCGCCGTGGGCAGTCGGGCCAACTGCATGGCCTGCCATACCCGCGCCGACCAAGGCGATTTTGACGACGACCACGTTCGCATTCCGAAATAAGGAGCGCCGCCACCATGACTGCCCACACCGTCCACAACCACCCCTTGGGCACAGCCGCCCCCGCCCACCCGCCCAGCATGCGCCGGGTGATGGATGCCACCACACGCATGTTGCACTGGCTGATGGCGCTGTCGTTTACCGGCGCTTACATCACGGCAGAAAGCGAACGCTGGCGCTTGGTACATGTCACCTTGGGTTATACGTTGGCCGGTGTGGTGCTGGCCCGTATCCTGTGGGGGCTGTTGGGGCCGCGCCCGGTGCGCCTGAGTGGCTTGTGGGCGCGGGTGCGTGGTCTGCCGGCTTGGGGGAAAGGGCTGCTGGCAGTGCGTTCGTGGCCTGCGTTGCTGGATTTAGTGCAACCGGGCCGCAAATTGTTGATGGGCTTGGCGATGGTGCTGATGCTGGCCTTGGTGCTGCCATTGAGCCTGAGCGGTTACGCCATTTGGCAAGATTGGGGCGGCGAGTGGCTAGAAGAACTGCATGAACTGGCCGCCAACACCATGCTATTGGCCGTGTTGGTGCATATTGGCTTGATTATTCTGTTGAGCATTTTGCAAGGTAAAAACCAAGCCCTGCCCATGCTCACAGGCCGAGTGCCCGGACGCGGCCCAGACAGTGCCAAGAAAAACTACGGTGGTTTGGCGGTACTGATACTGGTAGCGGTGCTGGCTTTTTGGGGCTGGCAGTGGCATACCGCACCCGAGCAGAATGCCGAAGCAGTGACGACTGAGCGAAAGAACCTCTCCAATGCGTATTTTGCTGGCTGAAGACGACGAATTGTTAGGCTCGGGCATCCGTGCCGGACTGGGGCAACAGGGCTTTCAGGTAGATTGGGTGCGCGATGGTGTGGCGGCCGAGCGTGAACTGGCTACCGCAGCCTACCAAGCCTGCGTGCTCGACTTGGGCCTGCCACGTCAAGATGGCATGGAAGTGTTGCAGCAACTGCGCGCCCGGCGCATTGCCACCCCGGTTTTGGTGCTCACGGCCCGTGATGCGGTGCAGTCGCGCATTGCCGGTTTAGATGCGGGGGCTGATGACTATTTGGTGAAACCGATAGACCTGCACGAGTTGGCCGCGCGTTTGCGCGCCTTGGTGCGCCGTGCCCACGGCCAAACCGAAACCCGCTTGCGTGCTGGCAAGGTAGAGCTAGACCCAGCAGCACACCAAGTATGGAGCGATGGGCAACTGGTAGAGCTGTCCCAGCGTGAATACGATTTGCTGCACGCTTTGTTGCTCAACGCCGGGCGGGTACTCAACCGCGAGCAGTTAGAGCAGCGCTTGTACCAGTGGGGCCACGAAATCAACAGCAACGCCGTGGAAGTGCATATCTACCACCTGCGGCGCAAACTCGGGGCCAGCTTGATTGAAACCGTGCGCGGCGTGGGCTACCGCGTTAACCGCGATGGCGTATGAGCAGCGCACCGCTGGCTGCGGCCAAGCCGCGCTCTTTGCAAACCCGGCTGCTGAGCACCGTGCTGAGCTTGGTGGTGTTGGCTTGGTTGGTGGCGGCTGGCTTGGCATGGCAAGAGTCTGACCACGAAGTTGAAGAGCTGCTGGATGCCCATTTGGCACAAACAGCCGCTCTGTTGCGCCTCCAGTCGCTAGAAGACTTGGACGATGATGACCTGAACGAAGCCCCAGAACTGCACAAATACCAGCCACAGGTGGTGTTTCAACTGTGGCACGAGGGTCACTTGCTGGCACGTTCGGCCAGCGCTCCTAGCAGCCCATTGACCGAACGCCAGAAAAAAGGCTTCGTCAATAGCCAAGTGGGCGACGAGTCTTGGCGCGTGTTCGTCACCCAAGGGCGCGAGGACGATGTGCGTATCTTGGTGGGTGAGCGCCACTCGATGCGGCAAGAAATTGTCTTGGCCAGCGTACTGAGCATGTTGCAGCCGATGGCTTGGACGCTGCCGCTGCTGGCGCTGGGCATCTGGTGGGCGGTGCGCGGCTCGGTGCGACCCTTGCGCCAGTTGGGCCAAGCGGTGGCAGCGCGCCAACCGCAATCGCTGGCCCCGTTGGACACCCACGGCATTCCGCCCGAAGTGCTGCCCTTGGTCACAGCCCTGAATGGCTTATTTGAGCGCACGGCAGAGCTTTTGGCCGCCGAGCAGCAATTCACGGCTGCCGCAGCACACGAATTGCGCACCCCGATTGCTGGTATCCGTATGCAAGCCCAAGTAGCCCAAGGAGCCACCGAAGCCAATGAACGCGCCCAAGCCTTGGCGGCCACTGTGCAAGGCTGTGATCGCGCCACCCGGCTGGTGGAGCAACTGCTGCAATTGGCACGGCTGGATGCCCAAGCCAGCGCCTCTGACCAGCAATTCAGCGATTTATCCAGCGTAGCGGCAACGGTCGTGGCCGATTTACAAACCTATGCCCAACAGCGCCAGCAAAGCGTAGAGTTGTTGGCACCGCTGCCGGTACGCGTGCCATTGGCCGAAGCACTGGCCCAAGTGCTGTTGCGTAACTTGCTAGACAACGCCTTGCGCTACAGCCCCGATGGCGCACAGGTACGGGTGCAGATCACCCCGGCCAGCGCCCAAGCTCCAGCCCAGTTGTGCGTACAAGACAATGGCCCCGGCATGAGTGAAGCCGACATGGCCCGGCTGGGTGAACGCTTTTTCCGGGTGCTGGGCACTGGGCAAAGTGGCAGCGGCTTGGGCTGGTCTATTTTGCAACGCATTGCCCGCTTGTATGGCCTGCAGGTACTGCTAGACCGCAGCCCGCAATGGGGTGGCTTGCGCGTGCGCATCCACTGGCCCCGACACACCACGCCCTGAACCGCTACAGTGCAGACTTTATGTTTTGAAGTCTGCACACAAGGGGGCGGCTGATGGTGTCCGGATTTGCGTGGTTGCTGGTGTTTCAACTGGCCGGAGAGGTGCTGGTGCGCGGCTTGCAATGGCCGGTACCGGGGCCAGTGGTGGGTATGTTGCTGCTGTTGCTGGTGCTGGTATGGCGTGGCGGCCCCGGCGACAACCTGCGCCAAGTCGGGCAAGGGTTGTTGGGCAATTTGTCGCTGTTGTTTGTACCCGCCGGTGTCGGCATCATGGTGCATGGGCACCGGATTGCTGACGAATGGTTGGCCTTGGTGGTCGCCTTGCTGGTGAGCACCGTGCTCACGCTGGCCGTGACGGCCTTGGTAATGCGTGCTTGCCACCGCACCCCGCCAGCGCAGCCGCCATCTGCTGAGGAGTCTACGCCATGACTTTGCCTGCGCCCATCCACGATATTTGGGTCTATTTGGCCGCCTCGCCGCTGCTGGGCTTAACCATCACCCTGTTGGCCTATACGCTGGCCTTGGCCGTGCATCGGCGCTGTCGTCTGCACCCACTCACCAATCCGGTGCTGCTGGCGGTGGCTTTGCTGGTTACCTTGTTGTTGTGGACAGACACCCCCTACCAGACCTACTTTGATGGGGCGCAATTTGTCCATTTTTTACTCGGGCCAGCCACCGTGGCCTTGGCGATTCCGCTGTATGCCCAATTGGGCCGGGTGCGTGCGATGCGCTGGCCGGTGCTGCTGGGGCTGGCGGTGGGCAGCTTCACGGCAGTGGTGTCTGCTGTGGGCACGGCTTGGCTGCTGGGGGCCAGTTTGCCCACGCAGCTGTCTTTGGCCCCCAAGTCGGTCACGACGCCGATTGCGATGGGTGTGGCCGAGCGTGTCGGCGGCATTGCTTCGCTCACAGCGGTATTGGTGATTGTGACCGGTATTTTGGGGGCCATATTGGCTCCCACACTGTTTAGGCTGTTGCGCGTGCCCGACCATGCCATGCAAGGCTTTGCCTTGGGCGTGGCTGCGCATGGAGTCGGTACGGCGCGTGCCTTTCAACTGAGCGAGCAGGCCGGGGCTTTTGCCGCCTTGGCGATGGGCTTGAATGGGGCCATCACGGCCTTGCTATTGCCTGCCCTGTTATCGGGCTGGCGTTAGCCAAGCATTACGGCTCCCAAGCACAAACCCGGTTGCGGCCACTGTGTTTGGCCTGGTACAGGGCCTCGTCGGCACGGCTCAGGTTGTGTGTGGCGCTGTCGTTGCTCAACATCACCAAGCCAATGCTGATGGTGACATTCACTTTACCCACCGCGGTGATGGCTGGGGTTTGGGCCAAGCTTTCGCGCAGGCGGTTGGCCAAGGCCAAAGCATCTGCGGCTTGGATGTGGTGCAGCAAGGCTGCAAATTCTTCGCCGCCCAAACGCCCTGCTACATCGTTTTGGCGCAGCTTGTGCCGGATGATCTGGGCTACATGTTGCAACACCACATCACCCACCGGATGGCCGTAGCTGTCATTGATGCGTTTGAAGTGGTCGATGTCCATCATGAGCAAAGCTGTACCATGCTCGGGGTGGTTTTTCCGCCCCAGAATGGCTTCTTCCAGACTGACCATAAAACTGCGCCGATTGGGCAGATTGGTTAGTACATCAGTGGCGGCTAAAGTGGCTAAAGCCATCTCACGCTGTTTGCGTTCGGAGATGTCTTGCAGTAGCCAAAACCGCCCCAGTTGCTCGCTATCGCGCACCATAGGCACCCAGTTAATTTCGAGGGTGCGCCCACTGGTGCAGAGCACTTCGGTGTTGCGGCGCTTTTCACCGTTGCTGCTGTTGCCCGGTACCGATAACCACGCTGCGCGCAGCGGCCCCAACTGCTTGCACAGCGCCTCGTGGCTCAAGCCTTGCAAGGTGCTGGGCGGGCCGGGCAGCTCCAGCCAGTCGCACAGGTACTGGTTGGCCATGGTGACGATGCCATCGGCATCTTCCATCAGTACGCCGCCGGGAAAGCGCTCCAGCAGGGTGGTCAGGCGCAGGCGTTCCATCGCCAAGGCTGCGGCCGACTGGTGTTTCTCGGTAATGTCCACCATCGTCCAGACCACATCGCTGCTCTCGGGGTCTTCTGGGTCGCGCAGTACAGCGTGCATATCAAACCAGCGCACTTGGCCTTGGATATCGCGCATCGGGTATTCAAACCGCACCTTGCCCCGTTGGCGCAGGGTTTCATACGAAGCCTGCATTTTTTCAAAAGAGACTTGGTCCACGTGTAGGCTCGACATCGGGCGCAGTGTGATGTCTTCGCCGGGCTGGGCAAAAATTTCTAGCAGCCGGGCATTGGCATACAAAATGTTGCGCTGTTGGTCGACCAGCAAAATGGCGGCACGGCTTTGATCGATCAGGGCTTGGTGCAACTGGGTTTGGGCCACGCGCGCACTGATGTCGGTGTAGGTGCCCACCATGCGCGTTGGCAAGCCATCTTCGCCCCAAGCCACAATGCGCCCGCGCACCTCCACCCACAACCATTGGCCTTTGGCGGTACGCATGCGGTATTCGGCACTGATGACCTGATCGGGATGCTGCTGCATTTGGGCATCCCATTGTGGCAATACGCGCTCGCGGTCGGTGGGGTGGAGGCGTTGGAGCCAATCTTGGTAGTCGAGCTGATCGGGCAGACGGGTCTCGCCCAGCATTTCGCGGATGCGCTCATCCCACTCTAGGCGGCCACTGGCCATGTCCCAAGACCACAGGCCATCGCGCACCGCTTGCAAAGCCAAGCGCAGGTATTCGGCATTCAGGCGCAAGGCTTCAGCAGCGGCATGTTCTGCCGTGATGTCATGGATGTAGCCGTGCCAGAGTGTGCCGCCGTCGGGTGTGCGCTCGGGGTTGGCGTGGCCTAACACCCAGCGCACACAGCCATCGGGCAGGCGCACCCGGTATTCACAGCGCCAAGGCTGTAGCAGATCGGCAGATTGGGCAATGGAGTGCAATACCCGATGCCGATCCGCTGGGTGCAGGCGAGCGAGCAGTTTGTCGGCAGAATAGACCACCTCTTCGGGGCTGATGCCATAGATGTCTTGTATACCAGGGCTGGCGTAAGGCAAACAAGCGCTGCCATCGGGGCGTTGCAGGTATTGGTAGACGGCACCGGGTACCTCGTGCATCAGCTTGACCAAGCGCTCTTGCGAGGCTTGTGCTGCCGCTTCGGCTTGCTTGCGGTCGCTCACATCCAGCACCGTACCCGCCATGCGCCGGGGGCTGCCATCGCTGGCCCACTCGACCACTTGCCCGCGGTCTAGCACCCACACCCAATGGCCGTCGCGGTGGCGCATGCGGTATTCGGCTTCGTAGTAGGGGGTGATTCCTTGCAGATGGGCCGTGCAGGCGGCATCTACCATCGGCCAGTCTTCAGGGTGTACCCGCTCTTGCCAGGTAGAAAAACGCGCCGGTAATTCTTCTACTTGGTAGCCCAGCCTAGCTGCCCACAGGGCGTTAAAGTGGTTCTCTTGGGTTTGGCAGTTCCAGTCCCAAGAGCCGAGGTTACCCCCGTGCAGGGCCAGGGTCAGGCGCTCGCTGGTGGTGGCCAATACCTGTGCTTGTTGGCTGCGTTGTATCCACAGGTAGGTAATCCAAGCCGCTGCCAGCAGCAAAACGCCCGAGCCCAAAACGTTTTGTACATGGCTGTGGTGCAGTGCTTTTTGCACCGAAGCCAAGGCACGCTGTTTGCCAATGCCCAAGCTGACAATGACCGGGTAGTGGCTGACCCGCCGCCAAGCGTAATAGCGTTCAATGCCGTCTGGAGGGGCCACCACTTCATAAACGCCTTGGGTGGTGGAGGGGTCGGCCAAAAATTGCCGCGAGCGGGGCACAGATTGCCCCATCACCGCCTCCATGCCTTGCGAACGCGCCAAATACGCCCCATCGGCGCGCAGCAGTAGCGCTACATCGATATGGTCGGGAAAAATATTTTGCAAGGCCTGTGACAAGTGCCGCGCTGGCACTGAGAGCACAATCACCCCGGCAAAACGCCCTTGGGCATCGTGCAAAGGGCGCGAAAACTGCACCGTCCATTGCTGCGACACCCGCCCCAATACCGGATGGCTGATAAACAGGTGCGGTAGCTCGTCGATGTTGTCCGCATGGACTTTGAAATGCTCGCGGTCGGCAATCGAGATGGGTTGACCATCTGCCCCTTGGGGTGGTTTATGCGGTGACAGGCTAGAGAACACAATGTTGCCACGCGCATCGGCAATGCCGACTTGGGCTAAACCAACCGCAGAAAAACTTTGTTCGGTGAGGCGAACAGAGTCTAAAAACTCTTGCCGATTTTGGCTGGCCCAATGTTCACTTAAATGGATGGCTACGTAGTCGATTTTGCGAATGAACGCTTCGGTTTGTAGCGCCAGCGCATGGACGGTTTGGGTGGCCCCTTGGCGGGTTTGTAATTGCACCTGCTGTAACTGTGCTTGGTGCGAGTGGTAGAGCTGTACCCAGTACACCAACAGTGCCAGCAGCAACACAGCCCACCCTGCCAATGGCCGCAACACCAAGGCACGTAGTTTTTGCGACAAGAGACGCAAGGGGCGCATCACCTGCAGCAAATGGCGGGCAAAAAAGGTAGACAAAGCAAAGACACAAAGAGCAAAAAACGGGGTAAAAAACCCAGGGCGGTCAGTGTAACGCCAGCACCCCACAGCGGGCAAACGCAGTCTCAGGCCAAGGGGAGCAATTGCCGCTGGCTGACAAACTGGTGCGCTTGGCCCGTGATGGGATCGGTAAAGGCCAAAGAGCGCGCCAACAATTGCAGGGGCCGCGAGAAGTCACCCTCGGGTGGGTCGTTCACTTGCGGGTAGAACGGATCATGGCGCAGCGGTAGACCCAAGGCGGTCATGTGCACGCGCAATTGGTGGCGTTTACCAGTGATGGGCGAGAGCCGGTAGCGCGCCCAAGGGGCAGCTACCTCTAGCAATTCGATGTCGGTGTGGCTATTCGGTGGGCCTGGTACTTCGTGCATTAAGAAGAACTGGCCACTCTCTTCTAAGCGACTGTGGTGTTGGCGTGGAAACTCTAACTCTGGTTGCCACGGAGCCACGGCTTCGTAATGTTTGACCATGCTGCGGTCACGAAACAAATTTTGGTACAGGCCGCGCGTGGCCCGTTGTACTGAGAACAGCACCAGCCCAGCGGTGTCGCGATCAATGCGGTGCAGGGGCGAGAGCTCGGGCAGCCCTAAGCGCTGGCGCAAGCGCACCAACAGCGTTTGCTGCAGATAGCGCCCAGCAGGTACCACAGGCAAAAAATGGGGTTTATCGGCCACCAGAAGATGGGCATCTTGGTACAGCACCACTTCTTGGAACGGGATGGCGGGCTCCTGCGCCACTTCGCGGTAGTAGTAAAGCCGCAAATGGGGTTCAAAAGGGCGCTGCGGGGTAACAGCTTGGCCACGCGCATCCACCACCTGTCCGGTGTCCATGCGCTGCTGCCATTGGCTGCGATCGACCACCGGCAGATGTTGGGCCAGAAAGTCTAGGATTGTCCCGGCTCCGGTGGCAGGCAAGGCGACACAGCTGGGGCTCACGCCATCGCGCATGGGCAAGAGCGTGGCGGCTGCGGGGACGTTAGAGCACGGCATGGTCTGTTTTAGCGTTGTTGGGCCAAGAGCCAATCGCACCAATCGGCCAAAAAACGATCGGCGGGGTTTTGGCGCTCGGCCACTTCGGGCCAGCGGCGCAGACAGCTGTGCACAATGCTTTGCAGTTGCCATAGGGCCTCGCGCCCTAAGAAACACAGTTCTGCCGTGGCTTGGGCATCACCTTGCAACAGGTCTAGCAGTTTGGAGGCACATTGTGGGTGCAAGCCCGCTTCGCTCAAGGTTTTGCTCAGGGCTTGTAAGCGCTCGTTTACAAATGCTTGTGGCCCGGCGGGCACGATGGCCACCAAACTGCACAGTTGTTCCCAACGCTCAAACGCCAGCAGGACGAGCTGCAGATAGCGCTGCACATTGGCCCCGAGCAACGCCAGCGTGGGCTCGGGCGGAAAGGTTTGGCGCACCAGTGCCATGACGTGGCGGCACAAGTCGGCGGGAAACTTGCGGTGGTTCAAGCGCAGCACTGTGGCCAAATGCAGCCCCGGCGAGTCATGGGCATATTTGTCGTAAAACGTGGTTACTACTTCGCACAGCAGCAGAATTTGCCCCAAGGGCGAGATGTCGGCTCCGGGCAGGCTGCGCGGATAGCCGCTGCCGTCCATGCGCTCGTGGTGCTCTAGCACGGCGCTGGCTACCGCATCCGGGTAGGCTCCCGAGCCACGCACCATCAACATGCCAATGATGGGGTGTGCCACCAAGTGTTTGCGTTGTGCCCCAACAATTTGTTGCTCCCGGTCGCGCCAGGCCGGATCCAAGTGCAGCACCCCCATATCGTGCAGCAAAGCGGCTGCGACCACGGCCACCCCATCGGCTTCACTCAGGCCACTGCGCACGACCAGCCACCAAGCCAGTATCGCCATTTGCAAGCTGTGTTCAAACAGGTGTTGGCATTCTTCGCGCATCACCGTCAGTTTGAACATGATGGGGCCTGGCAAGGGGATTTGTGCCAGCGTGGGCCAAAATTGCTCAAAAGCGGATCCCATCTCTTGCACCAGCAAGGGTAACAGGCTATCGCGCTTAATCAGTTGGCGTGCCACGGCAGTCAGTACGGTGTGGTCTACCGCATCTTCCGCTACCAAATGGCTATCGACGGGCTCGCGCAGCGTGTGTTGCACCAGCCGGTCGTACAAGCGGCCATCGATCCGCATCCCCTTTTCTACCAGTTTGATACCGCTTTCTGCATAGATGGCCTCATGCGCCACCACGGTGCGGCGGTGGGCTAAATCTGTCACGGCACGCAAGTAATGCGTGCTTTGGGGCAGTTCGGTAGGAAAAACCGATGGCGGGATGCTATCCATCGTAGAAAGTTGGTGTATGCCGGGCCAGAAAAAAGATGCCGTATTAAACCGCAAGCTCTTGGCTGCATAAAAAAGGCCCGCTAGCGGCGGGCCTTGGCAAGGATGCGTGCTTGGAGAACCGGGTTTTATGCCAGCAGCGGCACGCTGGTTCGGGTATGAATCAAGTGTCCCAGTGGTACCATCAAAAAAGTTTCGTTAAGGAAACAATAAATGAGTACCGAATACACTATCCAACAAGCTGCAGAACAACTCCAAGTCAGTGTGCAGCGCGTTCGTACCCTGTGCCGAGATGGCAGCTTAGAGGCCAGAAAAATTGGGGCCACTTGGCTGTTGTCTGTTGCCAGTTTGCACCGCTATGCACTGCTCACAGCGCACCATGTAGCGGAGGATCATCCCCGTTATAGCGCGAGTGCCCTTACCGAGCGGCGCGTAGCCAACGCGCATCCACCAGCACCGATTGCGTTGAGTTTTTTCTCTGGTGCGATGGGGCTGGATTTGGGCATAGAAGAAGCGGGTTTTGATATTCGGCTGGCGTGCGAAATGAACAAATACTGTCGCCAAACGATTGCGCTGAATCGTCCAGAGATGGCCTTGATGGGGGACATCAATGATTACAGCGCTGAGCAGGTGCTGCAGTACGCAGGCCTACAACCGGGTCAAGAGGTGGATTTGATGGTGGGCGGCCCGCCCTGCCAAGCGTTCAGCACGGCAGGCAAGCGCCACGGATTCAACGATGAGCGCGGCAATGCTTTTCTGACCTATCTGGCGATAGCTTTTGCCATCCGTCCACGTTATTTGGTGATTGAAAATGTGCGGGGCCTGCTGTCTTGTCCGATGCAACATCGTCCACACGAATTGCGGGGCGCTGAGTTTCCTGACCTGACGTTAGACGAGTTGCCCGGTGGTGCGCTGCATTTTGTACTGAGTGAAATCCGCCGCCACGGCTACGGGTACTCGTTCAATCTTTACAACGCCGCCAACTTTGGCACGCCCCAGGTGCGCGAGCGGGTGGTGATAGTGTGTGCGCGCGATGGTTCGCGCCCGCCTTATCTACCGCCGAGCCACAGCGAACAAGGGCAGCATGGCCTGAAAAAATGGAAAACTTTCCGGCAAGCGACCAAAGGACTAGAAGCTACGGAGCACCACCACCTGAATTTTCCAGAAAAACGTTTGCGTTATTACCGCTTGCTGGGCGAAGGCCAGAACTGGAAACAGCTGCCCGAAGCCTTACAAAAAGAAGCCTTGGGCAAGTCGTACTACGCGGGCGGGGGCAAAACAGGCTTCCTGCGCCGCTTAGCTTGGGACAAGCCCGCACCGACACTGGTGACACATCCGGCCATGCCCGCCACCGACTTGGCGCACCCGGTAGAGTTGCGCCCGCTTTCTGTGGAGGAATACAAACGTGTGCAGGAATTCCCGGACGACTGGATCTTGGCTGGCCCACTGGTAGAGCAATACAAACAGGTTGGCAATGCGGTGCCTGCCAGCTTGGGCCGGGCTATCGGACAAACGGTCATGGCGTTGCTTAAAGGGCAAGCTGTGGCCCAAATACCCGGATTTGCCTATTCACGCTATAAAAATACCAGTGATGTGGAATGGGAGGCGCAATTCCAGCGCACCGCCGTAGGCTACAGCCATAAACCGCACCACTCAGAAGCCAGCCGAGCAGAAATCCAGACCGTGCTGTTTTAAGCCTTTGCCAGACGTTGCCGCTCTTGTGCCAAATACTGGCGCACAAACTGGACAAAACCGTCCTCGCTCAAGCCTAGTCCCTGCATCGAGGTTGGTAGATTAGCCCAGTTGGTGGCCCCGGTGCGTGAGTAGGTACGAAACCATTTTTGAATCGGGGTGCCTTGCCGGATGGCGCTGGAGGATGAATTTTCGCTGTTGTCACGGTTTTTGATTTGTACCAGCTCCCAGCCACCTGCGCGCACTGGTCGTAGAAAATCAACTGCACGCACAAAATCACCACAGCACCAATGCCACCCATGCGGGCGCAATACCGAATCGATGTAACGCTCTAGCAATGCACCGACACAATTTTCGGCGCACATAGCGTGCTGATGCTCTAACTTGATGCGCTCGCATTCTGCCCTGCTGTAACCGTAAGCCGCTTGCATCACTTCGCTCACCATGGCATCAGGCACCGTGCTGGGCAAGGCGGGAAAGTCCGAAGCCTTGTAAGCGGTAAAGTATTTCCGCGCTAATGCCTCCAGCCCGACTGGTGTGGTCACATCCGGCACTTGCCGACCACGCCAAGACAGGCTTTGCGGGTTTTGGCTGAGAAAGCCACATACTTGCACGAAAGATTGCACCAGTCCGGCTTCAGGGCCAGATAACGCTGTGGTCGCTGGCGCTACCGCCTTGGCTATTTCTTCTGCCAGTTTGGGATTGAATTGCACACACAACTCCCTGATTTTTGATTTTCAAGGCCCGTAAAAAAACGGTCTCAGCCTCGCGGCTGACACCGTTTTCTCAACAGGGCAAAGCGCTGTTTACAGCAGTGGCACACCCGTCTTGCTCTGGATTTCTTCTAGCGTGACACCATCGGCCAGCTCTACCAGCTTCAGGCCTTCCGGGGTCACGTCCATCACGCCCAAGTCGGTAATGATGCGGTTCACTACGCCTTTGCCGGTCAGCGGCAGGGTGCATTGGGGCAGAATTTTCAGGTCGATGCTGCCGTCTTTTTTCTTAGCAACATGTTCCATCAGCACAATCACGCGCTTGACACCGGCCACCAAATCCATTGCGCCGCCCATGCCCTTGACCATCTTGCCCGGAATCATCCAGTTGGCCAAGTCGCCCTGGTCGGTCACTTGCATCGCGCCCAAAATGGACAGGTTGATCTTGCCGCCCCGAATCATGGCAAACGATTGGTCTGAGCCAAAAATCGACGAGCCCTTGATGGTGGTGACGGTTTGTTTACCGGCATTGATCAGGTCGGCATCCACCTCATCCTCATACGGGAAGGGGCCAATGCCCAGCATGCCGTTTTCGCTTTGCAGCCACACTTCGATGTGGTCGGGCACATGATTTGCCACCAGCGTCGGGATGCCGATGCCCAGATTCACGTAAAAGCCGTCTTGCAGTTCCTGCGCGGCACGCGCAGCCATTTGGTCTTGGGTCCAGGCCATGGTGGGGTGTCTCCTTAAACTTTGCGGTCGCGCAGGGTGCGCTTTTCGATGCGCTTTTCAGGCGTGGGGTTGTGCACAATGCGGTGCACGTAAATGCCGGGCAGATGCACATCGTCGGGGGCGATCTCGCCCGTGGCCACAATGCGTTCCACTTCGACAATGCAAATCTTGCCAGCGGTAGCAGCTGCCGGGTTGAAGTTGCGCGCTGTCAGGTGAAAGCGCAAATTGCCCGACATATCGGCCACGTCAGCCTTGATCAGTGCTACCTCGGGCACCAAAGAGCGCTCCATGACATAGGTTTCGCCGTCAAACTCGCGCAGCTCTTTGCCTTCGGCCACCAAGGTGCCCACGCCGGTTTTGGTGAAGAAGGCCGGAATGCCTGCACCGCCCGCACGCAGCTTTTCTGCCAGCGTGCCTTGGGGGGTAAATTCCAGCTCTAGCTCGCCTGCCAAGTATTGGCGCTCAAACTCTTTGTTCTCGCCCACATAGGACGAGATCATTTTTTTGATTTGGCGTGTTTCGAGCAGCTTGCCCAAGCCAAAACCATCCACGCCAGCATTGTTAGAAATCACGGTCAGGTCTTTGACACCCGAATCGCGCAACGCATCGATCAGCGCCTCGGGAATGCCGCACAGGCCAAAGCCGCCCACGGCAATCAGTTGGCCATCGGCCACCACGCCTTCGAGGGCGGCGGCGGCGGAGGGAAACACTTTGTTCACAACAGTCTCCTTGAGATAGGGTTAGAGCGAAGATACTACGTAATCTACTACGTAGTTTTTCGTAAAGACTTGCCCTGTACCGCTTATGGATCTGGATTACCGCCTTGCTTTTGATATGGCCCCGGTGGGGTTGGTGTTGTCGCGCCACCGCATCATGGTCGACTGTAACCAGCATTTTTGCCAGATGTTTGGCGCTTCGCGCGAAGTGCTGCTGGGGCAGTCCTTTCGGTTGCTCTACCCCAGTGCCGACGAATACGAGCGCATTGGCGAGCGGCTGGTGCCCATTTTGAACGCTAAGGGCTACTACTCCGACAGCCGCATCATGCGCCGTTTGAGCGGAGAGATGTTCTGGTGCCAAGTTTCAGGCCGGGCCGTGAATCGGCAAGCGCCGCATGAATCTGGCATCTGGAGCTTTGAGGACATGAGCGCCCAGCGCCCGGTCAAGGCCGACCTGACGGGGCGCGAACGCGAAGTGGCAGCGCGTTTGTTAGAGGGCCTGACCTCGAAAGAAATTGGCAAAGCCTTGGGTATTAGCCACCGCACGGTAGAGATTTACCGCGCCCGCTTGATGCGCAAATACGGTGCTTCTACCGCAGCAGACTTGGTGCATAAGTTGGTGGTGGGCTAACACGGTGTGTTGGGCGAGCGAGGGAACCGAAACAGATATTCGTCCAAGTTTTGAATTTTCTGGTTCGCAATCGCAATACCTTCATTCCTGAGGAGTTCGGCCTTTTTCTCAGCCCCGAGGGCGTATTGGCCAATGCTGCCATCGCTCTTGACCACCCGATGGCAAGGAATGTGGATCAGGTGGGTGTTCTTTGCCATGGCCGTACCCACAGCTCTCCAGGCTTTGCTGCCTAAGGCCTGGGCCATTTCTTTGTAGGTTGTGACCTTACCTGCGGGTATCTGCTGGAGTAGCTCGTAACACCGCTGGTCAAAATGGCTGTTTGTGCTCATCGCTCTTTCCCCTTTAGAAGCCGTTGAGTTGCGGGTCTGCTGATTGCACCTGATTGCGCCCCGCTTGTTTAGCGCGGTACAGGGCCAAATCTGCTTGGCCGATCAGTGTCGCCGGGCTAGGACAGCCACCACCATCGGGCCACCACTGTGCCACACCCAAGCTGATGGTGACTATGCCTGATGGTGCCGCCGCGTGGGGCAGGGCCAAGGCCGCTACGCCCGCGCGCAGCTGTTGGGCCAAAGTGTAGGCTGCATCGGTGCTGCTGCTATGGCGGAGGATGACGGCAAATTCCTCGCCCCCATAACGCGCGGCCAGTGCATAGGGGTGGGCTGCTATATGGTCGGCCAAAACCTGTGCCAGTTGTTGCAAGCAATGGTCACCCGCCAAATGGCCGTACTGGTCGTTGTATTGCTTAAAGTGATCGACATCCAGCATGATCAGGGCCACGCCATCAGCTTCCGCGCTGCTACAAGCCTGGGCCAAGGTTTGATCGAACAGGCGGCGATTGGCCAAACCCGTCAGGCCATCGGTATGGCCCAATACTTCTAGCCGGGCATTGGCGATTTCTAATTCAGCAGTGCGTGTGCGCACCGCACCTTCTAACCGTTCTTCAGAACTGCGCAACCAATCTACCATCTGTTGCTGTGATTGTTCGCGGGCCCGCCGTTCTGCATGGATGATGTCGGCCAGCGCCAAAGACAGCAGCAGCATCTCGAAGGTGGAGGCAATTTGCAAGGCATAAGCCGTCACGCCATTGGTTGGCACGACACCAAAGGCCCGCAATCCAGCCACCAAGACCCCAAGCCATAAGATGCTCCAAGCGACCAAAAAGGAGCGGGCGCTGCTCTCTCCAGCCCGCAGGGTTTGCCAGCCTGCCAGCGCAATGGTAAAGCTCATGGCGAAGCCATTGAGCACAAGGCACTGGTTAAAACTGCGTACCGGCATCGGCGTGTACAAGGTGGCTAAAAACCCCAGGGCCAACAGCAAAAAGACCAGCATGTGCCCTTGCAAGCACCCATCTAAACGTGGCAGCCGTCGGGGTGTCTGTAAGAACAGCCGCGTAAAGTGGGCACCAAACAGTGCGGCGACCGACAGAATCGTGCTTTGGGCCACGTTGTCAAAGGCAATCGCTTCTGTCCAGACCAGCAAACGGCCATAGCCGTTACCGGCGAACATGCCCAAACCCATGCACAACACATAGAGGCTATAAAACAAGAAGCGTTGATCGCGCAGCGAGACGTACAACAACAGGTTGTAAATCATCAGAGACAGTAACGCACCGTAATACAGAAACTGCAAGATCAGCTCGCGCTGCTCGTGGTGGTGAAAGCCGGTTTCGCTCCACAGCACCAGCGGCACGGTCAGGGCGTAGTTGGAGGTGGCCCGCACATAGAAAAATTGCCCCTCCGTGCCCAACTCCAGCGGGAACACAAAATGCCGATGAAACACGGGCCGACTGTGCAGCGGTGCTTGGTTGCCGGTGCGCCAGACTTGGCCCTGCGGGGTATACAGCTGTAGGCTGTCGATTTGGCCGTAGGGTACTTCTAGCAACCAACGGCTTGGGGCTTCTGCTGGGCGCTGCAAGCGCAGACGCAACCAATAGGCCGATGCTGTGAAGCCAAAATTCAAATCACCCTCTTGGGTTGGCCGCACAAAACGTCCAGCCATCAAGGGCTGGCGTACCTCGTCAATGCTGAACTGGCCGCTGGGGTCTTCTAGCACGGTCACCTCGGCGCTCAAGTCATGCCGTTCGGTGTGGGCTTGCAGTGTCTGTGCCCCCACTGGCCCAGACGCAAACCAGCACAGCAGGAGCAAGCACAGGCAGCGCAGCATGGTGGCCAAACAAGAAGGGGGGATGATGGATAAGGCCACGGTAGCGGTATCCCACTGGGCGCAAGCGTGACGTGGCAGCTTGTGTGTGGTGTGAATCAGAGTTTAACCGCGAAAAAATCACTCCAACTCGGGGCAGGATCTACCGCACGTTGGCTGTTTACCATGCCTGATGGAGGTGTCAGTACAGCGCTGCTGCAGCAGCGCATGCGGCCCCCCCCTGAGTTGTTGGCTAACATCGCGGCTTTGATAACTACACTGGAGACCGCTTCTATGTCCGTGCGCTACCCCTTTCCCGACTTTAATACCTTGCCCGAAGACATCCGCACCAAGGTGCTGGAAGTGCAAGAAAAAGCCGGTTTTATCCCGAATGTCTTTTTGGCTTTGGCGCGCCGCCCAGCAGAATGGCGCGCCTTTTTTGCCTACCACGATGCCCTGATGCTGAAAGAAGAAGGCAGCCTGAGCAAAGGTGAGCGCGAGATGATTGTCACGGCCACCAGTGCCGTCAACCAGTGCTTGTATTGCGTGGTCGCTCACGGCGCTATTTTGCGTATTTACGAGAAAAAACCGCTGTTGGCCGACCAAGTGGCGGTGAACTACCGCAAGGCCGACATCACCCCGCGCCAACGCGCCATGTTGGATTTTGCCCTGAAGGTGTGCCAGCACTCGCACGAGATTGACGAGGCCGACTTTGCCGCCCTGCATGCCCACGGCTTTGACGATGAAGACATTTGGGACATTGCCGCCATTACCGCCTTCTTTGGCCTGAGCAACCGCATGGCCAGCTTTGCTGGTATGCAGCCCAACCCCGAATTTTTTGTCATGGGGCGTTTGCCTCGGCAGAAATAAGGGTGGGTGTTCAGGTGGCTTGCAGTGCTTGTGGGCTGGTGATAAACCCGTAACACGCTGCCAAGGCAGCCGCCTGGACTTCTTGGGGTTCCCATTGCCATTGGGCCAAAGCGTCGGCCAAGGCAGCTACGTCTTGGCTGTGTACCAAGCCCAGCCCCAAATGGGTGACGAGGTAGGCTTTGCCGGTTTCATCCAGTAAACAGCTGTGCGGCAGGGCCAAGCGCCCGGTGTGGCTGTGGACGCTGCCATCGGGTTGCAAACGCCATACCCACGGCGCGCATTCCAACTCCACATAGACGCGCTGCGGCCCATTTTGAAAGAACCACTGGCCCTGTGCATCGGCCTCATAGTTGCGCCCGATAAACCCGATCAGTTTCTCGTGCTGCAACAAGGCCCCTTTGCTCTGGGGGAAGGGGCCTTGGGCCTGCGTGGCAGCGTCGCGCATCCACCAGCGCCCACGCGCGTCCAGACCGAGCCAGCCATAGCAATGCGGCACATGCGGCCATTTGGCCAGGGCTTGTTGAACGATGTCATCCATGCGCTGATTTTGCAGTATCAATCGCGCGTGACGCGCAGCACCTCTTCGCGGCTGGTGATACCGGCGGCAATCAGGCGCTCCCCATCGTCGCGCATCAGGGTCATGCCACTGGCAATGGCGGCAGCACGGATGTCGGCCTCGGCAGCGCGTTGGTGGATTTGTGCCCGAATAGCCTCGGTGGTGGTAAGCAGTTCAAACACCCCGGTGCGCCCTTGGTAGCCGGTGTGGCCGCAAGCGTCACAACCCTTGCCCGCGCAGTGGCTGCACAGTTTGCGTACCAAGCGCTGTGCCAGCACCCCCAACAGGGAGGAGCTGAGCAAAAAGGGCTCGACCCCCATATCGCTCAGGCGCGTGACCGCACTGGCCGCATCGTTGGTGTGCAGCGTGGCCAGCACCAAATGTCCGGTGAGCGAGGCTTGGATGGCAATTTGTGCGGTCTCAAAATCACGGATTTCACCAATCATGATGACATCCGGGTCTTGGCGCAAAATGGCACGCAAGGCTTTGGCAAAGGTCAGATCGATTTTGCTATTGACTTGGGTTTGGCCGATGCCGGGCAATTCGTACTCAATCGGGTCTTCCACCGTCATGATGTTGCTTTGGCTGGCATCCAGCCGTGACAGGGCAGCATAGAGGGTGGTGGTTTTGCCCGAGCCGGTAGGGCCGGTCACCAAGATGATGCCGTGCGGTTGGGCAATCAGTTGTTCAAACCGGGCCAGCACCTCGCCTTGCATGCCCACGGCCTCTAGGCTGATTTTTTCGCTGGTTTTGTCCAGCAGACGCAGCACCGCGCGCTCGCCGTGGGCGCTGGGCAGGGTGGAGACGCGCACGTCAATCGCCCGTGTGCCCAAGCGCAGGCTGATGCGACCATCTTGCGGCAGGCGCTTTTCTGAAATATCCAAATCAGCCATGATTTTCAGGCGCGAAATCAAAGCGGCGTGCAGCGCACGATTGGGTTGTACCACTTCGCGCAGTGTGCCATCGACCCGAAAACGCACGCTGCTATGGCGCTCGTACGGCTCGATGTGGATGTCGCTGGCCCCGTCACGCGCCGCTTGCGTGAGCAGGGCATTGAGCATCCGAATGATCGGGGCATCGTCGGCGGCTTCGAGCAAATCCTCGACGGCCGGCAGTTCTTGCATCATGCGTGAGAGGTCGGCATCGCTTTCGACTTCACTGACCACGCTGGCAGCGCTGGATTCGCCTTGGGCATAGGCGTTGCTGATGCGCTGGGCCAGCGTGGGTGCGTCCACTGCTTGCAGTTGCAGCATCGGGTATTTGCGCAGCACTTCGGACAGCGCGCACACCTCCGGCGTTGGGCCGTGGCACAGCAGGAGCTGCTGGCCATCGTCTTGCAACAGCAGTTGGGCCGTACGGGCAAAGGCGTAGGGCAGGGGGTAGCGTATGGCCATGTTGTTTATTTACAGGGCACCAGCCGGTGTGGCGGCCTTGTCACTGCCCAAGGGCCGGGCTGGGGGGGCTGTAGGCAGGGCAGGCAACACCGGGGCCTCACGCACCGAGTTCAACATCAGGTGGGGGCTGGGTTGTGTGGCTTGTTGCAAGGCGCGGATGGCTTCGTAGCGGTCTACCATCAGGGCATCGCTGGCGGCGGCATCGCGAATCACCTGTGGGCGTAAAAACACCATCAGATTGGTTTTTTTGCGCGAGCGGTTCTCGCTGCGAAACAAGTTACCTATCAGCGGTAAATCGCCCAAGAGCGGTACTTTGTCTTCGCCTTGGGAGTAGCTGTCTTCTAGCAGGCCACCAATCACAATGATGCTCCCGTCTTCGACCAAGACATTCGATTCGATGGAACGCTTGCTGGTGGTCGGGCCGTTGGTGTCTTTCAGGGTGGCCGTGTCGATTTTGGAGACTTCTTGGTAAATCGACAGCTTGACGGTGCCGTTTTCGTTGATTTGCGGGCGCACGCGCAGCATCAAACCCACGTCTTTGCGCTCTACCGTGGTAAACGGGTTGACGGTGCTGGTGTTGTTGCTGTTGGCATACGAGCCCGTGACAAAAGGCACGTTGTTGCCGATGACGATGCGCGCTTCTTCGTTGTCCAATGTCATCAGGTTGGGGGTGGACAGCACGTTGGCATCGCCGCTGTTTTGCAGAAAATTAGCCAGCGCCCCCAGGTAATACTGGCCGTTGCTGCGCGGGGCCAGCGCCAAGTTCAGACCTTTGCCCAGGCCAGAGAGGGCTTTGACATCTTTGCTCAACACCCCCACCGTCGCTGCCAAGATGTTAGCGCCGCCACTGCCCGAGTTGGTGCCAATGATGCCCACCGTGCCATCGCCGTTTTGCCCCAACACGCCTTGCCACTGAATGCCAAATTCGGCCATTTTGTTGGCCGCTACTTCGACAATCAAACTCTCGACCAGCACTTGGGCGCGGCGGCCATCCAGCTGGTCAATCACAGTACGCAATTGGCGGTACAGCGGCTCCGGGGCTGTGATGATGAGCGAGTTGGTGCTGGGGTCGGCCTGAATGATGCCACCCGTGGAGGGCTGGTTGTTTTGACCCGTACCCAAATTGGCCCCGGCCCCCATGCTGCTGTTCAGGCCCGCATTGTTGTTGCCCAAGCTGGTATTTTGTAAACCGTTGCTGCCGCTATTGCTGTTGTTGTTACTGGTGGGGCTGGAGGGCGTAGCCCCTTGGCCCCCACCCGAGGCGGCCAAGGCGGCACGCAGGGTCACGGCCAGTTTGGTGGCATCGGCGTTTTTCAGGTAGACCACATGGATGTTGCCACTGGCGGCGCTGCTGCCGGGCAGGGCGGGCTGGTCGAGCTTAGCTACCAAGGCGCGCACTTGGGCTACCCGTGCCGGGTTGGCAGCGCGCAAAATCAAAGCGTTGCTGCGTGGCTCGGGCAGCAGGGTGGTTTTGAAACTGGTATCGCTGACCCCAGGGGTAGCGCTGGCAGAGGCGCTGCCATTGCCGTTGCCCGATTCAATCAAACGGGACACCAGTGGGGCCAAATCGTTGGCTACCGCGTGGCGCAGCGGGATGATTTCTACATCGCTGGCGTTGGAGATATCCATCGCGGCGATGATTTTGGCCAAGCGCTGCAGGTTGTCGGCGTAGTCGGTGATGATGAGGGCATTGCTGCCCGGATTCACGTTGATGGTGTTGTTCGGGCTGATCAGCGGGCGCAACACCGGCACCAAGTTGTTGGCATTTTCGTAGTTCAACCGAAAAATTTGCGTCACGATCTGACCGCCTGCCGGGGCGCTGCGTCCTTCGCGCGCCACGCTCACGCTACCGCCCTGTAGCTTGGCATCGGCTTCTGGCACGATTTTGTACAGCCCAGCGGATTCGACCACGGTATAGCCTTGCAAGCGCAGGGCGGCCAAGAATTGCTCGAACGCGGCCAGCGGGCTGACCGGGCGTTCGGTGACCAAATTGATTTGCCCTTTTACGCGCGGGTCGACCACCACGTTGCGCCCTGTGATGGTGGCCAAGGTGCGGGCCACGGCCTCGATGTCGGCCCCGGCAAAATTGAGCGTAACGGGTTCGTTCGGGCGTACGCTGGTGCTGCTCGGGCTGAGGGTGTTTTGGGCGTGCAAGCTGGCGCTGGCCGGTAGCAGCAAGGCCGTGGCCAGAATGGATTGAAGCGCTATCCGCAAAGGGGTAGGGGCGAAGGAGTGCATACGGTATAAATCAACCCAAGGTGATGAGGGCAGTGGCACCACGTCGCCGCCCCAAAAGGTTCAAAAGGTTGGACAGGGCGGCCTCGCGGCCGGGGCTGGCGCTGGCCTGCCCGCTAAAGCGCAGGCGTTGGCCGACCCATTGGCCGCTGCCGCTCAATTGCAGTTCGCCTTGTAGTGTGCGTACTTGCAAGCTGGGGGTGTCACCGCCTTGTAGTGTCAAGCGGTAGCTGCCCAAAGGACGCAGAGTAGACAAACGCGAGGACAACTCTAGCGCATCCCATTGGGCTTGCCCGTGCAAGCGCCAGCGCCCGGCGCTCCATTGGGCTTGGAGTTGCTGGGTGCTCAGGGACAATTGGCCTTGCAATTGCACCGTGTTCCACGGGGTACCTAAACCCGCCAGCAACGCCGTGGGCCAGTGGCTAGAGCCATCTTTTACACTGAACAGCAGGCCACTGCTTTGCAGTTGGAGCTGTAGCAGCAGCGGGGCCGGGGTGCAGCAACTGGCTTGCAACTCGGCTTGCAGCCCGTTCCATTCGGGGCGCAAGCGCCATTGCAGCCTGCTAGGCAGGCTGGCGTGGTCGTGGCTGTTGGCCCCACCAGTGAGTACCAGTTGCGCTGAGCCGTCCCACACGGTGCCGCGTGTTTGTTGCAGTTGCAGCCGCTGGCCGCTGGCTTGCGCTACGCCCCAAGCCAACCAATGCGCTGGGGCAAAAGCCAGTAGCGCCATACTTGTACCCAACACCACCCCAGCGGCCGCCCAAGTCCACGGCACAGGGGCTGGGGTTGGCAGCCGTTGGCGCAAGGAACGCACAGTCTGGTTCACGCGCACGGCTCCATCAGGGCTGGGGCAAGGACAGCACCAAGGTGCCATCCCAGCGGGTGCTGTCGGTGCGGTTGCTGCGTACCAAGCGGGCCTCTTGCGGTACAGCATAGGCGTTGGCGCGCGCTTGGGCCAGCCAAGCGGCCAAAGCGGGTGCCGGAGTCGCTTGCAGGGTCAGGGTGGCTTGTCCGCCTTGCAGACTCAGGCGGGCACTTGGGCCCAAATGCTCGGCCACAGCAGCTTGCAAAGCCCGGCCAGCAGCATCGGGTGACAGGCGCGGCGCGTTTTGCAGTGCCTGTGCTTGGGCTTGCAAGTGCTGCATGGTTTGCAGTTGGGCATCCAGCGTGGCGTGGCGTGCTGGCGCTTGGCGCAGGGTTTGCAGTGCTGGGGCCAAGGCCAACCACCAGAGCAAGGCCAGTGTGACCAGCACAGCGGCCACTTGTAGCAGGAGCCGTTCACGCGCTGCCAAACGGTGCCAGTGGGCCTGCCAAGCAGAGCGGGACGCGGAAGGAGGAGAGGCGCTCATGGGGTATCGGTGGCGGCTGGGCGTATGACCAAGGTGTCGCCTTCAGTGTCTAAGCGCTGACCACTGGCGCGCAGTTGTTGTTGGGCATGGGCCTGTGCTTCGGCACTCAGTGCCGGGCCACGCAGGCGCAATTGACCGGGGCTGTAATCTAAGCCTTGCAAAGGCCAAGCACTGGGCAAGGCACGGGCGCTGCTGGCGAGCAGGGGCTCTAAATCGTGGGCCGACAAGCTGCCGGTGGCTTGGCGCAGCAGCGCCAGTTGGCGCTCCATTTGCACGGGGGCATCGACCACCACGGGGATTTGCGGAAAGGTTTGGGTCAGCACGGCCTGCACTTGGGCTTGTTTGGCCGCGAGTGAGCGGCGCTCTTGCCAAGCACTGGCATTCAGGCCGACCAGATGCGAGAGCACCAGCACACCCAAGGCCCAGCGCGCAGGTCGCCATGCTGTAGCACCCATGAATGCGCCCAAGCTGGCGCTGAGCTTGCGCAATACCCGGCTGTGTCCGGTTTGTGCCAAGTCAAATTGCGCCAAGTTCCAGCCATTGTCCAACGCTTGCAGAGCGCGTTCGTGCGCGTTTTGCAGTGGCACCGGTTGGCCCAGCAGTTGCTCGGCCAGTGCGGCCACAGCGGGCTCGGCGTACCACGCAGGTGCGGGCACCGCATCGGCAGTGTGGCGTATCAGGGCCAAGGTGGAGGCGGCCAAGGGTAAGAGCAATACGCCCCGCTCGGGGCCGTAGCCTTGCACTAGCAGGCGTGCATCGTCTGGTGTGCCCACGATGTGGGCACTGGCTTGGGCCGGTTCTGTGATGGTGGGGGCCGCCTCGGGCACGATGCGGGCGAGCGTGATACCGGCTTGCTCTAGCGCCTGCAGATGGCTGCGCAGCCAATCGCGTTCGCACACCGCTACCCACAGGGTGCTACCGGGGCGGGCTTGTGGCGGCAAGGCCAGATGAAGCTGTGCTGGCTCATCCAACAGATGTTCTTCTAACGCTCCTTCGAGCACAGCGCGCAAACGCGGCGCGTGGGCGGCCAAGTTGCCTTGGGGCAAGGTCATCCGCTGCCACGACAACCTCTGCGCGGGCACCAAGGCCACGCTTTCGCCGGTGGCGCGGCTGGGGCGCGGCAGCAACGCCAAGGCGGCGCTGCCTTGGCTGCTCACGCTCTGGCCGTCGCTGCTCAAGGTGTAGCGGTATTCGGTGGCTGGCCCTGGCGGGGCCAAGGGCAAATGGAGGATCAGGGTACTCATGGATTGGTTTGGCGGGCCATTGTAGGGGGCGGCGGTGGCACGGCACCCCGTTCGCGCCACAGGGTACGCACCTCGCGCCCTTGGCGGTAAACGATGGAGCGCTCTTGTACCGTCACATCGTCTAAACGCAAACGGCCATAGACCTCAAAATAGCTGGAACGCACATCGTGCAGCGTCTCTTTGATCTGTGCATTCTGACCCAGCAAGGCGCGTGCATCTTCCAAATTGCGCAGATGTTGGTTTTGCCGTGCCGCCAGCAGCCGGTTGGCGGCCGCTTGGTCTAGCCCTTCAATGCTGGCCAGCAGCACTTCGGCGCTGGCGGTGTTGAGGTTGACTTTGCTGCGCTGGGGCAGCCAAGTGGCATAGGGGGCCAGCCGGGCGATGGTTTGCTGCGACAAACCCAACCAACCCCATTGGCTGGGCGTGGGCGGCTGCAAGGGGGCATCGTTGGCCTGTGCATCTGCCGTTTGGCGCACCGCTAGGCTCAGGGCCTCTAGCTCGGCCCGTGGCAGGCCCAAGCGGCTAAACAGGCGCTCCCATTGGGCCAAAATTTCGGGTTGGATTTTGTCGCCATCAATCAGGTTGTTCAGATTGAGCCGGGCCTGTAAATCCAAAATTTGCCCCGACAAAAAAGCATCTGCCGTGTCCAGCGTGGCATCGTCGACTTGGCTGATATTTTTCTCGGCGGCCAAAAAGGTGCTCAGGCGGGCTTCTTCTAGTGGCACAGCCCACGGTTCGGCCAGATGGTCGGCCCCGCCCGCGTTGTAGTCTTCGATCAAAATCAGGCGCGACCAATCCAAAGCCCCGACCAAAATCCACGCCGCTTGCACACGCGTGCGTTCGGCGGCCTCAATTTCGGTGCTGCGCCACTGTTGCCACATGGCACTGGCGGCCAAGCTGGCCACCAAACTGACGATGAGCATGGCCGTCAAGAGTGCAGCGCCGCCTTGGTGCTGCGGGCAGTGGCGGTGTCTCACTGGCTTTTGCCTCCGCCTTGCAAGGGCTGTACCCAGTCACGCACAATCGGGCCAGCCACCCCCGAGCTGGGCGGCAACTCCAGTTGCAAACGAATGCCATCCGGGATGCTGATATTGGTACTGCCCTCACCCTCGGGGCTGGCACCGCTGCTGGACAGGGGGTTGCTCCAAGCATCGCCCCGGTAGTAAAACAGTTGCCAGCCCGCCAGCGGGAGCAACACAGTCTCTTGCCGCTGTTCGGCCTCGCCGGGGGTGCGTGCCCACATGGCGGCTTGTTGCCACACCTGCTGCCATTGTGCGCGTGTTCGTACCGGGCCAGACTGCCAGCGCAGCCATTGCTCGGTGCCTTGGACATTGCGCCGTGTCCAGGCCACCACGATGGCACCCTCATCCACCGGGGCGCTACTGCGCCGTGTTAGGCGCAGCACTTGACCATCCCAGTCCAGCGCAGTGGTGTAAGGCACACTGAGCATGGCATCCAAATCGGTGCGCCATTGGGCCAAGGCGGTTTGCAACACCAGCCATTGCACGCTGCGCGCACGGGTTTGTTCTTGCGTGCGTACCATCGCATCCAAGCCGCGCCAGCCCATCAGGGCCAACAAAGACATAGCAGCCAAAGCCACCAGCAGCTCAACCAAGGTGAAGCCGTGGAGGGGCCGGTGGGGTGGGCGACAAGTATTCACGGCGCGCATCATAGGACATTGCGCCGGATGCCAGACAGAGCAGATTCTTCTGTAGATCCCTTCTTTGGGGTCTTAGGCGGCCGATTGCCAATCAACAGGGGCGCTCATTTTGGATCGCAACCATAAAAAGCACCCAAGTGATTTTTCAGTGCTGCAAAATTTTGTTCAAAAACTCTTTGGTGCGTGGTTGGCGTGCTTCCGGATGGTTAAAGAAATCATCTTTAGAGCAGTCTTCTAAAATAATACCGCCTACGTCCATAAAAATAACCCGGCTGGCTACTTGGCGCGCAAAGCCCATTTCGTGGGTCACGCACATCATGGTCATACCCTCGTGGGCCAAGCCGGTCATTACATCCAGCACTTCGCCCACCATTTCGGGGTCGAGGGCCGAGGTGGGCTCATCAAACAGCATCACAATCGGATCCATGCTCAAGGCACGGGCAATGGCTACCCGCTGTTGTTGCCCACCCGAGAGTTGGCCCGGAAACTTGTCTTTGTGTGCCATCAAGCCCACGCGGTCTAGCATTTTCAGGCCACGTTGTTTGGCTTCGTCGGCTGTGCGCCCCAATACTTTAATTTGGGCAATGGTTAAATTCTCAGTCACTGACAGATGCGGAAACAACTCAAAATGCTGGAACACCATGCCCACATGGGCACGCAGTTTGGGCAGATTGGTATTCGGGTCGTGCAGTGGCACGCGGTCTACCCAAATTTCTCCGGATTGGATAGGTTCTAGCGCATTGATGGTTTTAATCAAGGTCGATTTACCCGAGCCAGACGGCCCACATACCACCACCACCTCACCCCGGCCAATACGGGCTGAACAATCGGTCAGCACTTGGTAGTTGCCATACCATTTCGAGACGTTTTTAAGTTCAATCATGGCAATTCCTTTCGGCCATTTGCTTTAACGGATAATGGCAATTTTGCGGTGCAGGCGTTTTACCGCCCACGACAGCGCATAACAGATAACAAAGTACAAAACCGCTGCTGCCAAATAAGCCTCCATCGGGCGACCAAAGTTTTTGCCCGCTACTTCAAAGCCTTTGAGCATATCGTAAGCGCCAATCGCATACACCAAAGAGGTGTCTTGAAACAAAATAATGGTTTGTGTCAACAGCACCGGTAGCATATTGCGAAAAGCCTGTGGCAATACAATAAAACGCATATTTTGGCCGTAGGTCATGCCCAAAGCCTGTCCGGCAAAAACCTGACCGCGTGGAATGGCCTGAATGCCTGCGCGCATAATCTCGCTAAAATACGCCGCCTCAAAAGCGACAAAAGTCACTATCGCAGACAGCTCAGCCCCAATCGGTCGCCCTACCAGCAAGGGGGCCAGCAAAAATACCCACAAAATCACCATTACCAGCGGAATGCTGCGCATCCCATTCACGTAAATGGTGGCGGGTACATCCAGCCATTTGCGCCCGGACAAGCGCATCAGTGCCAGTACCGTGCCCAACAAAATACCGCCAATGGTGGCAATGATGGTCAGCATCAGGCTAAAGCCCAATCCCTTGAGCACAAAATCGTGCATCAAGGCCCAGTTATAGAAAGAAAAATCGAGCTGCATGTCAGTGCCCTCCTGCGCTGGCGGCTTGTAAGCCCGGCACGCGCACCCGTTGCTCAATCCAAGCCATCAGGCGGTTGATGGCAAAGGCCGATAGCACATACAACACCGTGACGGCCAAATAGACCTCGATGCCGCGCGAGGTTTCTTCTTGTGCCTGCATGGCAAACATCGTCAATTCGGCCACCGAGACGGCAAAGGCCACCGAGGAGTTTTTGAAGATGTTCATGGTCTCGCTGGTCAGCGGCGGAATGATGATGCGAAAGGCCGCTGGCAGTAGCACATAGCGGTAGCTCTGGAAGGTGGTGAAACCCATTGCCAGTGCGGCATAGCGTTGACCGCGTGGCAAGGTCTCAATGCCCGAGCGTACCTGCTCGGCAATGCGTGCCGAGGTAAAAAAGCCCAGCGCCAGCACCACCAGCACAAAACCGGGCACCGCTTGCAAAGCCGGTACCAAAGTGGGGATGACGTGGTACCACAAGAAAATTTGCACCAACAATGGGATATTGCGAAACAGCTCTACCCAAGCGTTGCCCAGTTTGACGATGCGCGGGCTATCGGGCAGGGTGCGCAAAGTGCCTATCAGCGTGCCCAGCAACAGTGCCAACAGCAGCGCCAGCAACGATACCGACAACGTCCAGCCCCAGGCCGATAGCATCCAATCCAAATAGGTGATGCTGCCGCCTTTGCCAAAGCAGCCCTGTACGGGCGTGCGCTCTAAGGTGTCCTCGCAGAACACTTGCCAATCCCAAGCCATAGCTTGCTCCTTTCTGCTAACGACAAAAAAGCCCCTCCAAACCGCGTAGGCTTGAAGGGGCGGGGTGCCTACGGCATAGCTTTATTTCTTCAGGTAGTCTTCCAAGGGCTTGTCGTTGGGGCTGGCCCAAGCCGCTTTGGTGGCCTCAGACATGGGCAGACCAATTTTGGTGTTGGTGGGTGGCACGGGTTGCATAAACCACTTGTCGTACAGCTTGGCCAGTGAGCCGTCGGCAATTTGGCGTTTGATGCTGTCGTCCACGGCTTTCTTGAAAGCGGCATCGTCTTTACGCAACATGCAGGCAATCGGCTCTACCGAGATCACTTCGCCCACGATCTTGAAGTCGGCCGGGTTTTTGGCTTTAGAGATATTGGCGGCCAAAATAGAAGCGTCCATCACAAAAGCATCGGCCCGGCCAGTTTCCAGCAGCAAGAAGCTGTCGGCATGGTCTTTGCCCATGACTTCCTTAAAGTCGATGCCGCCTGCACGCTCGTGTTTACGCAAATGTTGCACCGAAGTGGTGCCGGTGGTGACGGCGACATTTTTGCCGTTCAAATCCTTGATCGATTGGATGCTGGAGTTGGCCTTGACGGCCATACGCACTTCTTCCACATAGGTGGTCACGGCAAAAGAGACATCTTTTTGTCGTGCTGCGTTGTTGGTGGTCGAGCCACACTCCAGATCTACCGTGCCGTTGGTCACCAGCGGAATGCGGTTTTGCGAGGTGACGGGTTGGTATTTCACATCCAGCTTGGCCAAGCCCAGTTGTTTTTGGATGTCGGCCAGCACGCGTTCACCCATTTCGGTATGAAAACCCACATACTTGCCATTGCCCAAGGTGTAACCCAAGCCCGAGGATTCGCGCACGCCCAGCGTGACGCTGCCCGAGGACTTGATTTTGGCCAGCGTGTCACCCGTTTGGGCGACAGCCGCCGTAGCTGCCAAGGTGGTAAGGGCCAAGGCGAATAGGTGTTTTTTCATAAGGCACTCCTGTTGCGTGAATGGATACTAGCGATGGGACAGCTGTGTGTCTATGCGTAACAACCTTAGCAAGATACTTGCCTAGGTAGCCCCATTGTGGCTGATAGGTGTGCTGTGCGCGGCATTTTGTAAGAAATTCCACAGCGCTTGGGCCGCACTTTTGCCATTCTCACGCCCGGTTTCTTTGGCCGAGGGTTTGTCGCGGCAGGCGCGGATGTCCATCGTCAATTCCAAGGGTGGCATGCCGGGTGGTTCGGCGCGCACCAAACGGCCTTTGCCCAAGTCTCTTGCCACCGCGCTAAAGGGTAAAAAGGCCAAGCCGTGGCCTTCTAAGGCCATGGCTTTCAGCCCTTCGGCCATATCGGTTTCATACACCCGGTCTAAATGGATCGTGCTGGCCGCTTGTTTAAGCAGAATGTCGGTCAAGCCACCCAAATAGGCCCCCGGCGCATAGCCCAAATAGGGCAAGGGCTGGGCCACCCGACCCGGCAGCGCGTGCAGGGGTTGGCCTTGGGCATCGGGCTTGCTGTAGGGGGCCAGCACTTCTTGGCCCAGTACCACCATGTCGTAGCGTTGGGCATCCAATTGCGCCGGCTGCGAGGCATGGTGGTAGGTGATGAGTAAATCGCAACTGCCTTCTGCCAGTCGCATCACGGCATCATGCACGTTCAGGGCAATCAGGCGGCTTTTGAACGGGCCAAACAGTGTGCGCAGGCTAGAGACCCAAGCCGGAAAAAAGGTAAAGGCCAGCGTATGCGGTACGGCAAACTCGATCATGTCTTGGCTGGAGCTGCCATGCGCGCGCAAAGTGCTGCGCGTGTTGTGCAGTGCCTGCAACATCTCTAGCGCTTGGTCGTACAGGGTTTTACCGGCAGCGGTCAGGCGCGTGGGGTAAGAGCTGCGGTCGACCAAATCGGTGCCTGCCCAAGCCTCTAGCGCCTGAATGCGCCGCGAGAACGCCGGTTGCGTCACATGGCGCAACTGCGCTGATCTGCTAAAGCTGCGGGTTTCCGCCAGACTGACAAAGTCTTCAAGCCACTTGGTTTCCATAACAAGGGATTATCCGTGCAGTGGCCGCTCTGGCGGGGCAACCGTGCCACAGTCGCATAATAAGCGCCCCGCATGGCCCGTGCATGTGGTTCTGGTGCCGGGTGCAGCCTCTCGGGGTTGCACGGTGGCCTGCCGTTTTTGCCTCCCGCTTTTTTCTTTTCATGTCTTCTCCTGTCGATTCTGGCCCAGAGGCTGCTAGCCCCACCTCTGTTGCTTCTGCCGTGGCTGAACCGCGCTCTTTGCGCCTCGAAGATAGCCTGACCGTGGGCATCATGGCCGCTTTGGCTTTGATTACGCTGGCCAATGTGTTGGCGCGTTATTTCACCAACAGCTCTATTGCGTGGACGGAAGAGATTTCGGTCTTTTTGATGATCGCGTTGGCGCTGGTGGCCGGTTCGGCGGCGGTGGCGCGCGATCGGCATATCCGCATCGAATACTTTGCCGAGAGTGGCTCGGGTGCCCGGCGGCGCTTTCTAGCCCAATTTGGGGCGCTGATGGTGGCCTTGTTGTTTGGTGCGATTGCGGTGTTGAGTGTGCGCGTGGTCTGGGACGACTACCGTTTTGAAGAGACCTCGCCCGGTATTGGTGTGCCGCAGTGGTGGTATTCGATCTGGCTGCCGATTTTGTCGGCGTTGATTACTGTGCGCGCACTGGGCTTGTTCGTCCGGCGCGGTAAACAGCCCGATGTGGAGTTTTTGCCATGATCGCAACCCTGCTGTTTGGGGCTTTTTTGCTCATGATGTTGGTGGGCGTGCCCATTGGTGCCGCCTTGGGCATGGCCGGTGCCGCAGCGATTGCCTTGGCCAACCAAGACGCGCAGTGGTTTGGTCTGCTGGCAGTGCCGCAAAACTTTTATGCAGGCTTGGGCAAGTACCCGCTGCTGGCGATTCCGATGTTTGTGCTGGTGGGCTCGATTTTTGACCGCTCGGGTGTGGCCTTGCGCTTGGTCAATTTTGCCGTTGCCATCGTCGGGCGTGGCCCCGGTATGTTGCCGCTGGTGGCGATTGGGGTAGCCATGTTTTTGGGCGGTATCTCCGGTTCTGGCCCGGCCAATGCGGCAGCGGTGGGTGGTGTCATGATTGCCGCCATGTCGCGGGCAGGCTATCCAGCCTCGTTCTCGGCCAGTGTGGTCGGGGCTGCAGCGGCCACGGATATTTTGATTCCGCCTTCGGTGGCTTTTATTATTTATTCGGTGCTGGTGCCGGGGGCTTCGGTACCCGCCTTGTTTGCTGCTGGTATGGTGCCCGGTATTTTGGCGGGTGTGGCTTTGGTCGTGCCAGCGGTCTGGATGGCACGCCGACACCACATGGGCGCACAAGAAGCTGATTTGCCGCGCCCGCCTTTCTGGCAAAGCCTGCGTGAGGCCGCTTGGGGCTTGGCTGCCCCGGTGCTGATTTTGGGCGGTATGCGCGCGGGCTGGTTCACCCCGACCGAAGCCGCTGTGGTGGCCGTGTTTTATGGTCTGTTTGTCGGCATGGTGGTGCATCGCACTATCAGCGTGCGCGATCTGTACCCGATTTTGCGTGAATCGGGTGAGTTGTCAGCCGTGATTTTGCTGGTGGTCTCGCTGGCCGGTATTTTTGCCTATTCGCTCTCGACCTTGGGGGTGATTGACCCCGTCGCCAAAGCCATTGTCAACTCTGGTTTGGGCGAATACGGTGTGCTGGCGCTGTTGATTTTGCTGTTGGTGACGGTGGGCATGTTTTTGGATGGTATTTCCATCTTTTTGATTTTTGTGCCCTTGCTGTTGCCTATCATGCAGCACTATGGTTGGAATCCGGTCTGGTTTGGTGTCATCCTGACGCTCAAAGTGGCGCTGGGCCAGTTCACTCCACCGTTGGCCGTCAATTTGATGGTGTCGTGCCGTATTGCCGGGGTGCGTATGGAATCTACCGTACGCTGGGTCGGCCCGATGTTGCTGGCCATGTTCTTGGTCATGGTGTTGGTGATCGCCTTCCCGTCACTGGCGTTGTGGCTTCCGGCCCGCTTGGGTTATTGATTTTGTTTTTGAGGAGAAAAAACGGATGAAACTGCGTACTTTTTTGATGAGCACCGTGGCAGCGGCTGCCACTTTGGCTTTCACCGCCCCAGCAGCGCTGGCCCAACAGGCCGCTTACAAGAGCGAATACCGCCTGTCGTTGGTGTTGGGCACGGCTTTTCCGTGGGGCAAGGGGGGCGAGTTGTGGGCGAACAAGGTGCGTGAGCGCACCCAAGGCCGTATCAATATCAAACTCTACCCCGGCGTGTCGCTGATCCAAGGCGACCAGACGCGCGAGTTCTCGGCCCTGCGCCAAGGCGTGATTGACATGGCGATTGGCTCGACCATCAACTGGTCGCCCCAAGTCAAGCAGCTCAACCTGTTCTCGCTGCCCTTCTTGATGCCCGACTATGCTGCCACCGATGCCCTGACCCAAGGCGCTGTCGGTAAGAGCCTGTTCCAAACCCTGGAAAAGGCGGGTGTGGTGCCCTTGGCTTGGGGTGAGAATGGTTACCGCGAAATCAGCAATTCTAAAAAGCCCATCAAGTCGCCCGCAGACCTCAAGGGCATGAAAATCCGCGTGGTTGGTTCGCCGCTGTTTTTGGACACTTTTACCGCTTTGGGTGCCAACCCCACGCAAATGAGCTGGGCCGATGCCCAACCCGCGATGGCCAGCGGTGCCGTGGATGGGCAAGAAAACCCGCTGTCGGTGTACCAAGCCGCCAAGCTGCACACGGTGGCACAAAAATACATCACCCTGTGGGGTTACATGAATGACCCGCTGGTGTTTGTGGTGAACAAAGAGATCTGGAATTCTTGGACACCTGCCGACCGCGAGATCGTTAAACAAGCAGCCATCGATGCGGGTAAAGAGCAAATTGCCATCGCCCGTAAAGGCTTGGTCGAGGCCGACAAGCCTTTGGTTAAGCAGCTGGCCGCCAATGGTGTTATGGTGACCGAATTGAGCGCTGCCGAGCGCGATGCCTTTGTCCAAGCCACCCGCCCAGTGGTGGCCAAGTGGAAGGGTCAAATCGGGGCTGATTTGGTCGCTCAAGCCGAAAAAGACATCGCCGCGCGCAAAAAGTAAGCCCAGCGCGGCTTACATCCCCAGCGACTTGAGCAGTTCGTCGGTTTCGCTGGGGGTGCTGGTTGCGGCTGGCGCTGGCGTGGCGGCCGCCTCGCGGGCTTGGGCCATCAGCGCATCCGGGTCTGGGGCCGCTTGGGGTTCAAAGTCGTACAGCTTGATGAACTCGGTGCGGTCAATCGCCATCTCCAAGTAAAAAATATTGTTGGAGGCGGTGTAGAAGGTCACGCGCCGCGCCTCGGGCTGGTCGAGGTTGGCATCGACATTCAGTACCACTTCTTTGTTCAGCACCAGCATTTTGGGCTGGTTTTGTGTGATGTGCGTTTGCAGTTCACGCCGCACTTTGCCGGTAAAGTCGCCCACCACTTGGTTCATCAGCTCACCCATCACGTTGCTGACTTCATCCGAGGTGAACGAGTTGGCCAACTCGCTCTTGGACATGCCCATGCTGAGCATGTAGCTCTCGTAAATTTCCATCGCCGCAGCGCCCGAGAAATTGATAATCACCAGCCCAGAAAAGCCGCCGTCAAACAGCACAAAGCAGCCAATATCGGGCTTGAGGCAGGTTTTGCTGATGCGCTGCACCATGCCCGAGTAGCTGATTTGCGTTTGCGTGGCTACGTTCAGCACACGGGTGACGGAGTTGCACAGGCTGACCAGTACGTCTTCGGTGCCATAAATCACAGTATCTTTCAGGGCGCTCATGGGTTTGTCTCTTTGGAAGGTAGGCGATAGAGAAGAAGGGAACGGCGGTGTATAGCACAAGCGCAGCAGTGCTTTTAGCTAGCCTCGCCGCTTTGTTGTAAGGCCCACATCGTGGCATAGCGACCATTGGCAGCCAGCAATTGGGCATGGGTGCCGCGCTCGATGATTTGGCCCGCGTCCATGACCAAAATTTCGTGCGCATCGACCACGGTGGACAGGCGGTGCGCGATCACTAAGGCGGTTTTATTCTGGGCCACGTTGTTCAACTCGGCTTGGATGGCGCGCTCGTTGGCCGAGTCCAGCGCTGAGGTGGCTTCGTCAAAAATCAAAATGGGTGGGTTTTTCAACAGCGTGCGGGCAATGGCCACGCGCTGCTTTTCGCCGCCCGAGAGCTTCAGGCCACGCTCGCCCACCATGGTGGCGTAGCCCTTGGGCGTGCCCACGATGAAATCGTGGATGCGGGCCGCGCGCGCCGCTTCTTCCACCTCGCTATGGCTGGCACCGGGGCGGCCATAGGCGATGTTGTATTCAATGGTGTCGTTGAACAACACCGTGTCTTGCGGCACGATGCCAATCGCTAGTCTTACGCTGGCCTGCGTGATCTGGCGCAACTCTTGCCCGGCAATGCAAATGCTGCCTTGTTGGATGTCATAAAAGCGGAACAACAAGCGGGCCAAGGTCGATTTGCCTGAGCCAGACGGCCCCACCACGGCCACGGTCTTACCGGCGGGCACGTCAAAGCTGATGCCTTTCAAAATGGGGCGCGCGGGGTCATAGGCAAAGTGAACCCCCTCAAAGCGCAAGGCAGCCCCTTCGGGTGGGACGACTAAGGCGTGGGCATCCGGCGCATCCGCCACTTCGCGTTCTTTGTCCATCAGGGTGAACATTTTGTCCAAATCGGTCAGGCTTTGTTTGATTTCGCGGTACATCACGCCCAAGAAATTGAGCGGAATGTAGAGTTGAATCATGAAGGCATTCACCATCACCAAGTCGCCCAGCGTCATGCGCCCTGCAGCCACACCCTCAGTGGCCCGCCAGAGCATGGCGACCAAGCCCACGGCAATGATGAGCTGTTGACCGGCATTGAGCATCGAGAGCGTGGTTTGGGCTTTGAGCCGGGCTTCGCGCAGGCGTTGCAGACTTTGGTCGTAGCGTTGGGCTTCAAAGCCTTCGTTGTTGAAGTATTTCACGGTTTCGTAATTCAGCAACGAATCAATCGCTTTGCTGTGCGCGGCTGAATCAAACTCGTTCGCTTGGCGGCGAAACTGGGTGCGCCACTCTGTCACCCAAACGGTAAAGGCGATGTAGCACACCAGCGCGGCCAAGGTAATGCCCGCAAACCACAGATCAAACTTCACCCCTAGTACAGATAACACCAGCAACACCTCGATCAGGGTTGCGCCAATGTTGAACAAGGAGAACGACACCAAAGACTCGATGCCGCGCACGCCACGCTCGATGTCGCGCGTCATGCCACCCGTTTGGCGCTCCAAATGAAAGCGCAGGCTCAAGGCGTGCAGGTGTTCAAAGGTTTGCAGTGCAATCGCGCGTGCTGCGCCTTGCGTGGCTTTAGAAAACACCAGTTCGCGCAGTTCAGTAAACAACGAGGTGGACAGGCGCAGGCCACCATAGGCCAACAGCAGGCCCACTGGCACCACCAACAGGGCCGCAGGCTGGCCCGGCTGAATCGACATCGTATCGACCAAATTTTTCAGCAACACCGGTACCCCGACATTGGCCAGTTTGGCCGCCAACATAAACACAATGGCCGCCAGTACGCGCCATTTGTATTGCCATAGGTAGGGCAACAGGCGGCCTAAGGTGGCCCAGTCGGAGCGGGTGCGAGGGCTGTTATCGGGGGTAGTGGCAGGGGTGCTGTGGCCGTGGTGGCGCATAGAGGACAATGCTTCAAGTTATTGTTAACCGAGATTGTGCCTCTATGTCTTCTACCTGTACGGTTGCTCCTGCCCGTTCACCCAGCGTGCAATTACCTACCGATATGGAATTGGTGCTGAAAGTAGTGCCCATGCCTGCCGATTGCAACGTCAATGGCGATATTTTTGGCGGCTGGGTCATGGCCCAAGTGGATGTGGCCGGTTCTATTTTGCCCAACCGCTATGCACGTGGCCGCATGGCCACCGTGGCCGTGAATGAGTTTATTTTCAAGCAGCCGGTGCGCGTGGGCGATTTGTTGTCGTTCTACTCCAAGGTGGTGCGTATTGGGAATACTTCCATTACTGTGTTGGTGGAAGTGTTTGCTGAGTGTTGTACCGACCAAGGCCGCTACGTGAAGGTGACGGAGGCCAAACTGACCTACGTCGCCATCGACCACGCAGGCCGCCCACGGCCCCTGCCCCAACCGTTGCCGGGTCAAGCGCCTACTGCTTGAGTGCAGCAGTGCGTTAGGAAACAATGTAGGCGGCTGAGCCGGCCGACATCAGTTGGCCTTCTGGCCCCAAAAACTCCATGCGCGTGCTGGCCACGCGCGAGCCCAAGCGCAGCACTTGGGCGTGCAATTCAAAATGCGACCCAATGCCGGGGCGCAGGTAGTCTACGCGCAGGTCAATCGTGCCCAACTTGTGAAAGCGCTCTAAGCGCCGTGCCGGAGGCTCGTCCATGTGCTTGGCCCCGGTGGCGGCCATCACGGCCAGTGCGCCAGTGGCATCTAAGCCCGCACTGATGACCCCACCATGCAGCCGGTTGTAGGCAAAGTGCCCCACCAACTCGGGCTTCATGTCGATACGGGCCACCACGCGCTCGGGCAGCAGAGTGACAATTTGTAGGCCCAAAATTTGGTTGAAAACGATGCGTTGCTCGAAAATGTCTTTCAGGCCGGCAATGAATTCAGGCTCAAAGGCGATAGGGGCGGGGGGATGTTTGCTCATATTGGCCATTGTGCGCTATGGGGGTGGCCCAGTTCAACCGGGCCAAGCCACCGTCACCATGCAGCCTTGGCCCGGTTGCGCGCTGGCTTGCACTTGACCGCCGTGGCGCTGGGCAATAGCACGTACGGCAGCCAAGCCCGTGCCTACGCCGTCAAATTCGCCTTCGCGGTGCAGACGTTGGAACAGGCCAAACAGCCCTGCGGCCCGCGCGGGGTTAAAACCAACACCGTTGTCTTGTACACGCAGCAGGATCTGGCCGTCTGCTTGCTGCCAGCAGGCCACTCCAATCTCGGCTTGGGCACAGGGCTGGGTAAATTTCAGGGCGTTGTCCAGTAACTGCCATAGCAGTTGGCGCAGCAGGGCCGCATCAGCCTGCACCGGCTGGGGTTGTATATCGACTTGCCAAAGGATAGCCCGTTGCCCGATGCGCCCTGCCAGTTCGGCTTGTACTTGGGCCACCAACTCGGCCAGTGGCACTGGCTGCAGTTGTAGCGGGGCACGCACAATGCGCGACAGGGCCAGCAAGCCATCCAACATGTGGCCCATGCGTTGCGCCGATTGTTGCATGGTGGCTAAAAATTCATCGGCTTCTTCCTGTGCGGGTGCCGGTAAACGGGATTCTTGCAACACCTCGCGCAACAGGCTGCCATAGGCGGTAATGTGGCGCAGTGGGGCGCGCAAGTCGTGCGACACCGCGCGCAAAAAATCCTCGTAGGCGGGGGCCAACTCAGCCAATTGGCGTTCGCGCTGTGCCAACTGGGCCTGCAGCTGTGCTATCTCTTCTGGGGTGGGCATTTAGCTCTTTTTGGCTTGCTTGGTAGGACGTTGCCATTTTGCAATGCTGATGGCCTTGCCACGCGCCACACTCAAGGCCCCAGCCGGGGCATCTTTGGTCAGGGTGGTGCCTGCCCCTACGGTGCCACCGGCCCCCAGCGTAATTGGGGCCACCAAAACGCAATTGCTACCCACATGCACATCGGCCTCAATGATGGTGCGGTGCTTGTTGGCTCCATCGTAATTGGCCGTGATGCTGCCTGCACCGTAGTTCACCCGCTCACCCACCGTGGCATCACCCAGATAAGCCAAGTGGTTGGCTTTAGCACCAGCAGCCAGCGTGCTGTTTTTTACTTCGACAAAATTGCCGATATGCACTTCGCGCCCCAATTCAGCGCCGGGACGCAAGCGGGCAAACGGGCCAATCAAAGCGCCCTCGCCCACACTGGCCCCGAGTTTCTCGCCATCGATATGGGTATAGGGGTGGATGATGGCCCCGGCCGCAATACGGGCATTGGCAATGCAGCAATGTGCGCCAATCTGCACCCCTTCGCCCAGTTCTACCCGTCCGGTAAAGATGCAGCCCACATCAATTTCTACGTCTGGGCCACACACCAGTGCGGCTTTGGCCCCAGAGCGCACATCGTCGCGTAGGTCAAAACGGGCTGGATCGGCCAAGCGCACGCCTTGCTCCATCAGGGTGCGGGCCTGGCGCAATTGGTGGGCGCGTTCTAGTTCCGCCAACTGCAAAGGGCTGTTGACCCCGGCCACCTGCAACGCATCGTCAATGCAGTGGCCCACCACGGGCACACCGTCTTGCACCGCCATCGCCACGATATCGGTCAGGTAATACTCGCCTTGGGCGTTATCGTTCTTGAGGCGCGCCAGCCAGCCCGCCAACCGTTGGGCGGGCACCGCCATGATGCCACTGTAAATCTCCGGGATGGTGCGTTGGGCGGGGCTGGCATCTTTGTGTTCCACAATGCCTTGCACAGTGCCATCGGATGCGCGCACGATGCGGCCGTAGCCCGTGGGGTCGGGCAAGGTCACGGTCAGTAGGGCCAGCGCATCCGCACCTGCGGTGTGTGCAGCGGCGATCAAATCGCGCAGCGTTGCCACCTGTGTCAAAGGCACATCGCCCGAGAGCACCAACACCGTGCCATCGCCTGCTAGCAACGGCATGGCTTGCTGTACGGCATGACCGGTGCCCAGTTGGGGTTCTTGGCGGGCAAACTTCAGCGCAAAGGCCGATGCTGGGTGGTGCGCGGCGCTGATCGCCGCTTCTACCTGCTCGGCCTCATGGCCGGTAATCACAATGGCGCTGCGTGGTTGCAAGGGTGCTGCTGTGTCTAGCACATGCTGCAACAAGGCCCGTCCGGCCAGTCGGTGCAAGACTTTGGGGCGGCGGCTTTTCATGCGGGTGCCTTTGCCGGCGGCCATGATGAGGATGTCCAGTGGTGCTGTCATAAGTTGGTTGTGCTGTTCGAACGATAGGACGAAAAAAGCTTTGTCTGCCCGCTGGGAGTGGCGTATTTTCAATCAAGTGGGCTATTGGGTGCCCTCAAGAGCTTTCGTGCAGCACCGAAGCCGCTGGTACGCACTGATTTGATCTAAATCAAGAAAAAACAAAAAAGCTTTCCAAGTCACGGGTTTGTACGACCACACAGGTAAGGTTTTTGCTCAATGCTTTTGTGAAACACCTACAGGAGAACACCGATGAGCTTCATGCCGTGGACCCCCGAGCTGGAATTGGGTTTTGAAGAAATCGATGGCCAGCACCGTTGGCTGGTACACCTGACCAACCAGCTGCATGCTGAATTGTCGCAACCACAACCTCGGCGCGAGGCGGTGGGGGAGGTGTTAGAAGGACTGGTGGACTACACCCACAACCACTTTATTGTGGAGGAGGTGATGTTCCAACACCACAACTATCCCGAGACCCCCGCACACAAAGCCGAGCATGACGGTTTTACTGGCAAAGCCATGAGCTTGCTCTTGCGTTTTGAAGATGGCGAAGAAGTGACTTTTGAAACCTTGGGTTTTTTGAAGGAATGGTTGATTCACCATATCTGCAAGGTCGACCGTTCTTATTTGCCCTTTTTTCGCGCACAACAAGCACAAGTTGCCTGACCTCTGCCCCCAGTTGGCGCAGCGGTCAGGTGTGTTGCTTCAGGCCAGCGTAACACGGGCAAATTTGCGCTTGCCTACTTGCACTACATAGGTGCCCGCCGCCAGCTTCAGGCCCCGGTCACTGACCACACTGCCATCCACACGCACGCCACCGCCGTCGATCAGGCGGTTGGCCTCACTGGTAGAGGGGGCTAAATTGGCTTGCTTGAGCAGGGCCCCGATACCCACCGGCGCGCCAGATAAATGGACTTCCGGAATGTCATCGGGTACGCCGCCCTTGCTGCGGTTGATAAAGTCTTGTTCGGCTGCATCGGCTGCCGCCAGGTTGTGGAAACGGGCGGTGATCTCTTTCGCCAGCAGTACCTTGGCTTCTTTGGGGTTGCGCCCAGCGGCCACTTCGGCTTTCAGGGTGGCAATCTCGGCCAAGCTCTTGAACGATAACAGGGTGTACCAGTCCCACATCAGCGTGTCGGAGATAGACAGCACCTTGGCAAACATGCTGTTCGCGTCCTCGGTGATGCCAATGTAGTTGTTTTTGGATTTGGACATTTTGTCCACGCCATCCAAGCCCACCAGCAGCGGCATGGTGAGTACGCATTGCGGTTCTTGGCCGTATTCTTCCTGCAAGTGGCGGCCCATCAGCAGGTTGAACTTTTGATCGGTGCCACCCAATTCCAAGTCTGACTTGAGCGCTACCGAATCGTAGCCTTGCATCAGTGGGTACAAAAATTCATGCACGCTGATCGATTGGCCGCTGTGGAAGCGTTTGTGAAAATCATCGCGTTCCATCATGCGCGCCACGGTGTATTTGGCGGCCAACTGAATCATGCCACTGGCCCCGAGCGGCTCGCACCATTCGCTGTTGTAGCGGATTTCGGTGCGCGCCGGATCCAGCACCAAGCTGGCTTGCTGGTAGTAGGTTTCAGCATTCAGCTTGATTTGCTCAGGCGTGAGTGGGGGACGGGTGCTGTTGCGCCCCGAAGGGTCACCAATCAAGCTGGTGAAATCCCCTATCAAAAAGATGACTTGGTGGCCTAAGTCTTGTAACTGACGCAGCTTGTTCAGCACCACGGTATGGCCGATATGGATGTCGGGGGCCGTCGGGTCTAGCCCCAACTTGATACGCAGTGGTTGGCCGCTGGCCTCAGAGCGCTGCAGTTTTTTCAGCCATTCTTCTTGCGGCAATAGCTCTTGCGCCCCGCGCAGCGAAACTTCTAAGGCTTGGCGTACCTGATCGGATACAGCCGGTGGTGTCACGAAAGGGTCATGCATAGGTATGCTATTTTTTACAACTGTAAATGTGGGCTTGGCTATACTTCGCCCACCTTGCAGTGGCGGATTCTAAGTGGCCCGCCTTTTCAGACCCGCCTGAGACGCTGCAGCCTGTCAGTCTGTGCGCTCCGCCGCGTCCGACCCCTGTGTCGGAATTTTGCCCCGGACACACGCTCACCTTGGGAAGAAAATTTTGGAAAACGGCTTCACCACCGCCAGCACGGCACTGCTTTCTCGCATCGCTCAAAATCTTCAGCAACACCCTAAACGTGTCACGGCCGCCTTGGCTACGGTGCTACTCACGGGTGGCGGTGGCGCTTTCGCTGTGGCCTCGTTTGGGCCAGACCCAGCCGACCTGCCGGTGCGTTGGGTAGAACAAACCGTGCCCTCGTTGGCCAGCGGAGCCACTTTAGCCGATCTGACCGATGGAGCTAGTTTCTCTTTGTACCGTGCCGACAATGTCCGCAGCACCGACACGGCTGAATCCCTGTTGCGCCGTATGGGTATTGCCGATCCTGCTGCTGCTGCCTTTTTGCGCCGCGACAGCCAAACGCAACAAAACTTGTTGGGCCGCAATGGTCGCGTGGTGCGTGCGGAAACCACCGATGACCATCGCTTAGTGCGTTTGGTAGCGCGTTGGGCGCATGAGGACAACGGCCTGTTCAATCGTCTGGTGGTTGAGAAAGACGACGAGGGCAAATTTACCTCGCGTCTCGAAACGGCTGAACTGACCACTTCCACCCGTTTGGTCGGAGGTGTCATCCACAGCTCCTTGTTTGCGGCCACCGACGATGCCAACATCCCCGACAGCATCGCTACCCAAGTGGCTGAGATTTTCTCCAGCGAGATTGATTTCCGTCGCGCACTGCGCAAGGGCGACCGTTTTTCTATCGTTTATGAAACGCTAGAGGCCGATGGCGAGCCACTGCGCAGTGGCCGTGTGCTCAGTGCCGAGTTCCACAACAATGGCAAAACACACCAAGCGGTTTGGTTCCAAGCGCCGGGGGCTGACAAGGGCGCTTACTTCAGCTTAGAAGGCGAAAGCCTGCGTCGGGCCTACCTAAGTTCGCCACTCGAATTTTCGCGCGTCACCAGTGGTTTTGCCATGCGCTTCCATCCCATCCACCAAACTTGGCGTGCCCATTTAGGCACCGATTTTGGCGCACCCACGGGCACACCGGTGCGTACCGTGGGTGATGGCGTGGTCGATTTTGCCGGTACGCAAAATGGCTATGGCAACATCGTCGTCATCAAGCACCGCAATCAGCATGTCACGGCCTATGCCCACCTCAACCGGATCGATGTGAAAAAAGGCCAAAGCGTGGCCCAAGGAGATTTCATCGGTACCGTGGGGTCTACCGGCTGGGCCACTGGCCCACACCTGCACTTTGAGTTCCGCGTCAATGGCGTGCACCAAGACCCGATGATTATTGCCAAACAGAGCGAAGCAGCAGCACCGGTAGCCGCTGCGCACCGTGCGGCCTTTAAGCAAATGGCGGCTGCTATGCGCCTGCAGTTGAACGCCGCCCAGTCGGTACAACAGGCCAGCGCCCAGTAAGCCCGCGCGATGCAGCGCTATATCGGTTTGATGTCGGGCACCTCTTTGGATGGGGTGGATGGGGTGCTGGCCGAGTTGGATGGCACGCGCTGCGCCATCATCGGGCACCAAAGCGCCCCTTTTGACCCTACCTTGCGTGCAGAGCTGTTGGCCCTGAACAGCAGCGGCCCGGATGAACTGCACCGTGCTGCACTCGCAGCCAATGCCTTGGTGCGGGTTTATGCGCAAGTAGTGCGGGCCCTGCTGGCCGCCAGCGATCTACCGGCCTACGCCATTCAAGCCATTGGTGCGCACGGACAAACGGTGCGCCACCGCCCCGGCCTCTACGATGGCACAGGCTACACCTTGCAACTGAACAGCCCGGCCTTGTTGGCCGAACTGACGGGTATCACCGTCGTGGCAGATCTGCGTAGTCGTGATGTGGCTGCTGGCGGCCAAGGTGCGCCTTTGGTGCCAGCGTTCCACCAGCAGGTGTTTGGCAGGCCGGGGCAAGATACGCTGGTGTTGAACCTTGGCGGCATTGCCAATCTGAGCGTATTGGCGGCCGATGGCACAGTGCTGGGTTTTGACTGCGGCCCCGGCAATGCGCTCATGGATGCTTGGTGCCAGCAGCACACCGGCCAGTCATTTGATGCGGCTGGTGCTTGGGCTGCCAGTGGGCAGGTGTTGCCCGCGTTGTTGCAGCGCCTGTTGGCTGAACCTTTTTTGCAGCAAGTCCCGCCCAAAAGCACGGGCCGCGATGTGTTCCATGCGGATTGGTTGGCTGCCCACTTACAAGCCGAGCCCACCGCCCAGCCGCAAGACGTGCAAGCCACTTTGGCCGAATTCACGGCCTGTGCCTGCGCCGATGCAGTGCAGCGCTACGGCTTACACAGCGATCTGTTGGTGGTCTGTGGTGGCGGTGCGTTTAACCGGTACCTGATGGCGCGCTTGCAAGCCTTGCTACCGGGGCTGAAAGTGCAGCGCAGTGATGAACATGGCCTGCCCGTGCAGCAGGTAGAGGCTGCCGCCTTTGCGTGGTTGGCCCGCCAAGCCTTGCAGGGCGCACCGGGCAACTTGCCCAGCGTGACCGGCGCACGCGGCTTGCGCGTGCTGGGTGCGATTTACCCCGCCTGAAGGCACGCTGGATCGAACGGCTGGCCGCGCTCTTGGGCCAGCCATTCCAACACCGGCAAAGCACCAGGCAACACTGGGCGCACGGTCGGTGGCCACTGTTGCCACGCCATTTGTTGGCCCTCGCGCATTTCAAACTCGCCCGTCCAATCCCACACTTTGCACCAGTGCAGCCGCACCAAGGCATGGGGGTAATCGTGCTCTGTGACTTTCCAGACTTCGGCAGCACCGATGGTCACACCCAATTCTTCGATCAGTTCGCGGCGCAGGGCTTGTTCAACGCTTTCACCGGCTTCGATTTTGCCGCCCGGAAACTCCCAGTAACCGGCATACACTTTGCCCGGTGGGCGGGTAGAAAGCAACATCGCACCATCGGGGCGCAACAAGATGCCTACGGCGACTTCAGTGTGCTGGCGTGTAGACATCATTCCACCGTGCTACTTTCATCATCCAAGCCCACCACGTCGGCAATGCGTGCCGGGCCTGCAGCGTTGTGCTGGGTGCGCCCGGCATAGTCGCGGGCAAATTGGTAGGCCACGCGGCCACTGCGGGAGCCACGTTCTAGTGCCCAGACCAGCGCCTCGGCGCGTGCTGCTGCAATGGCCGCAGCATCCAGCCCCAAGCTAGAGAGCCACTGCGCCACAATGGCCAGATATTCTTCTTGGCTGAATGGGTAAAAGCTCACCCACAGGCCAAAACGCTCCGACAGCGAAATTTTTTCTTCTACTGCTTCGCCCGGATGCACTTCGCCATCGGCGGTATGCTGGTAGCTTTGGTTTTCGGCCATGTATTCGGGTAACAGGTGGCGGCGGTTGCTGGTGGCATAAATCAGCACATTCGGCGTGGCGGCCGCTACCGAGCCATCCAAAATCGATTTCAGGGCTTTGTAGCCCGGCTCGCCATCTTCAAAGCTCAAGTCATCACAGAAGATGATGAATTTTTCTGGGCGGTTGCAGACGACATCCACAATATCCGGCAAATCGACCAAATCTGCCTTATCGACTTCAATCAGACGCAAGCCCTGCGGCGCAAAGGCGTTCAGGCAGGCTTTGATGAGCGAGGATTTGCCCGTACCGCGTGCCCCGGTCAATAGCACATTGTTGGCCGTACGACCAGTGACAAACTGCCGGGTGTTGCGCTCGATTTTTTCCTTCTGCACCTCGATTTCTTTCAGCTCGTGCAGTGCCATGCCACTGATATGGCGCACTGGCTCCAGCGTGGCATGGCCGCTGCTGCGCTTGCGGTAGCGCCAAGCCACGGCGGCCGACCAGTCTGGGGCCGACAGCGGTTGCGGCAGCACGGTTTCAATACGCGCCAGCAATTGCTCGGCACGGGCGATCAAAGTATCGAGAGAAGAAGACATGGCAACAAAAATACCCGGCAGCTCGGGAGCGCTTAGGAGCGGTAATCGGCGTTGATGGTGACGTATTCGTGGCTAAAGTCGCAAGTCCAAACGGTGTCTTGCGCCTCGCCCCGGCCCAGTAGCACGCGCACGGTGATTTCTTGCTGCTTCATCACCCGTTGGCCGTCTTCTTCTTGGTAAGCGGGGTTGCGGCCACCGTTCACCGCCACATGCACGTCGTCCAGATACAGGTCGATTTGGGTTTGGTCTAAATCGGCAATACCAGCATAGCCCACGGCGGCCAGAATGCGGCCCAAGTTGGGGTCGCTGGCGTAGAAGGCTGTTTTGACCAACGGCGAATGGGCAATCGCGTAAGCCACTTGGCGGCATTCTTCTGCGGTTTGGCCGCCTTCGACGCGCACCGTGATGAATTTGGTCGCCCCTTCGCCATCGCGCACAATGGCTTGGGCCAGTTTTTGCGCCACCTCCAACAGGGCCGCTTGCAGGGCTTGGCCTTCGGTGCTGCTCAGGCTGGTGATGGGAGCATTGCCTGCTTGGTGCGTGGCTACCAGCACAAACGAGTCGTTCGTGGAGGTGTCGCCATCAATCGTCACGCGGTTGAACGAGCCATCGGCCAGGTTTTTTACCAAAGGCTGTACCAGTGCCGGATCAATGGCGGCATCGGTGGCCAAAAAGCCTAGCATGGTGGCCATATTCGGGCGAATCATGCCCGCACCTTTGCTGATGCCGGTGATGGTGATGGTTTTGCCGGTGATCTCTACTTGGCGGCTGTAGGCCTTGGGCAAGGTGTCGGTGGTCATGATGCCTTCGGCGGCGCGGCCCCAATGGGCGGCTTGCGCATCGGCTAAGGCCGCAGGCAGGGCGGCGGTGATGCGTTCTACCGGCAACTGCTCCATGATGACCCCGGTAGAGAACGGCAGAATTTGTGTTGGGGCTACGCCCAAGGTAGCGGCCAGTGCAGCGCAGGTGGCACGCGCGTTTTCTAGCCCTTGGCTGCCGGTGCCTGCATTGGCATTGCCCGTGTTAATCACCATTGCACGGATGCCTTGGTCGGCTGCCAAATGCTCACGGCTCACCTGCACCGGTGCAGCACAAAAGCGGTTTTGGGTGAAGACACCAGCCACGCTGGCACCTTCGTCCAGCAAAAACACGGTCAGGTCTTTGCGGTTGAGCTTGCGGACACCGGCTTCGGCAACGCCAATACGCACACCGGCCACTGGCAGCAGGTCAGAGGCCACAGGGGCCGACAGATTCACGGGCATAGGGAGCTTTCTGAGTAAATCAAAAAAGGAGAATGCAATGCAAACACGGGCCGAAGCCCGTGCCATTGTGCAGTGCTTTTATGAAACAGTTTTTAGGCCAGTTTGCCGTGGCACTGCTTGTATTTTTTGCCGCTGCCGCAAGGGCAAGGGTCATTGCGGCCTACATGGATGCCCGCCACGGCTGCCAAGGCGGCTTGGGCTTGGCGGTGCGTGACCGTACTTTCGTCCACCGTGGTTTCAGCCTCGCCGGTTTCGGTGGGGGCAGTGTAGGTGACATTGGCAATGTGCTCAGCACGTTGCTCCATGTCTTCGGCAGCTTGCTCAATTTGTGCGGGCGATTGCACTTGCACCGTCATGAGGGTGCGCGTGACTTCGGTTTTCACGGTGTCGATCAACTGGCGGAACAGCTCGAAGGCTTCGCGCTTGTATTCTTGCTTGGGTTGCTTTTGTGCGTAGCCGCGCAGATGGATGCCTTGGCGCAGGTAGTCCAGGGCGCTCAGGTGGTCGCGCCAGTTGGAATCGAAGTTTTGCAGCAGCACCATGCGCTCAAAATGGGTGAAGTGGTCTTCGCCCACCAGGTCGACCTTGGCTTGGAAAGCGGTATGGGCCGCAGCCAGCACTTTTTCCAAAATGTCTTCGTCGGTGATGGATGCGGAACCTTCGACCAACACGCGCAAATCGAGCGGTAATTGCCATTCTTGCGCCAAAGCAGTCTCTAGCGCAGGCAGATTCCATTGCTCTTCTACCGATTCTTCGGGCACATACTGGCGCACCAAATCGGTAAAACAGTCTTCGCGCATGGCGCGGATCACGTCATGCAGATCTTGGGCATCCAAAATCTCGTTGCGCTGTTGGTAGATCACCTTGCGCTGGTCGTTGGCCACATCGTCGTATTCCAACAATTGCTTGCGGATATCAAAGTTGCGCGCTTCGACCTTGCGCTGTGCCGATTCAATGCTGCGCGTGACAATACCCGCTTCGATGGCTTCGCCTTCGGGCATCTTGAGGCGATCCATGATGGAGCGCACCCGATCCCCGGCAAAAATCCGCATCAGCGCATCATCCAGACTCAGGTAGAAACGTGAGGAGCCGGGATCGCCTTGGCGGCCCGAACGGCCGCGCAATTGGTTGTCGATGCGGCGCGATTCGTGGCGCTCGGTAGCAATAATGCGTAAGCCACCCAGCGCCTTGACCTTGTCGTTTTCTTGTTTCCAAGCAGCGCGCAAGGCTTCAATTTGGCTGGCCTTGGTGGCCGCATCCAGTGCCTCGTTTTGTTCAATCGCGGCCACCTCTTTTTCGATGTTGCCGCCCAACACGATGTCGGTACCCCGGCCCGCCATGTTGGTGGCAATGGTGATCATGCCCGAGCGACCTGCTTGGGCGATGATGTCGGCTTCGCGCGCGTGTTGCTTGGCATTCAGCACTTGGTGCGGCAGCCCGGCCTGGGTCAGCAGTTGGTCAATGATTTCCGAGTTTTCAATCGAGGTCGTGCCCACCAGCACTGGTTGGCCGCGCTCGTGGCACTCGCGGATGTCTTGGATGGCTGCGTCGTATTTTTCCTTGGTGGTTTTATAGACGCGGTCTAGCTGGTCTTGGCGTTTGCTGGGTTGGTTGGGCGGAATCACCACCGTTTCGAGGCCATAGATTTCTTGGAACTCGTAGGCTTCGGTGTCGGCAGTGCCGGTCATGCCCGAGAGCTTGCCGTACAGACGGAAGTAATTTTGGAAGGTGATGGAGGCCAGCGTTTGGTTTTCGGCCTGAATGGCGACACCTTCTTTCGCTTCGACCGCTTGGTGCAGGCCATCGCTCCAGCGGCGGCCTGCCATCAGGCGGCCGGTAAATTCATCCACGATGATGATTTCGCCGTTTTGCACCACATAGTGCTGGTCGCGGTTGTACAGGTGGTGGGCGCGTAGCGCTGCATACAGGTGGTGCATGAGCGAGATGTTGGCCGGGTCGTACAACGATGAGCCTTCGGGCAGCATGCCTTGGGCCGCCAACACGCGCTCGGCGGTTTCGTGGCCTTGCTCGGTCAGAAACACTTGGTGCGATTTTTCATCCAAGGTGAAATCACCGGGCTTGGTGACACCCTCGCCGGTGCGCGGGTCGGCTTCGCCTTCTTGGCGTGTCAAGAACGGCACCACTTGGTTCATCGCCAAATACAGGGCCGTGTGGTCTTCGGCTTGGCCGCTGATGATCAGTGGCGTGCGCGCCTCGTCGATCAAGATCGAGTCCACCTCATCGACGATGGCATAGTTGAGCTGGCGTTGCACCCGGTCGGCCGACTCGTACACCATGTTGTCGCGCAGGTAGTCAAAGCCGTATTCGTTGTTCGTGCCGTAGGTGATGTCGGCAGCATAGGCAGCTTGCTTTTCTTCGCGCGCCATGTTGGGCAGATTGATGCCTACCGTTAGGCCCAAAAAGTTGTACAGCCGTGCCATCCATTGGGCATCGCGGTTGGCTAGGTAGTCGTTCACCGTGACAACATGCACTCCGTTGCCAGATAAAGCGTTCAGATAGACCGGCAAGGTGGCCGTGAGGGTCTTACCTTCGCCGGTGCGCATTTCGGCAATTTTTCCGTAGTGCAAGGCCATGCCACCGAGCAACTGCACATCAAAATGGCGCATCCGCATCACGCGCTTGGAGCCTTCACGTACCACGGCAAAGGCTTCGGGCAGCAAGGCATCGAGCGATTCGCCTTGGGCCACCCGTTGCTTGAAAGCTTCGGTTTTGGCCCGCAGTGCCGCATCGTCGAGCTTTTCTAACTCAGGCTCTAAGGCGTTGATGCGTGCCACGGTCTTGCGGTACTGCTTGAGGAGCCGGTCGTTGCGGCTGCCGAAAAGTTTGGTAAGGAAGTTGGTGACCATGCGAGCGGGAACACCACAGCAGAACAAAGTCGGCTGGGTATCCGAATCCCTGTGAAGATATGAAGATGTCGGGTGGTACCGGACTACCGGCACCGGATGATAGATTTTAGCCACCATGCCGCCGCACCCGGCCAGCGCCCGCCTATCATGGGCGACATGTTGACATTTGCCGCCCTCAACCTCCAGCCGCGTTTTTTGCTGCTGACGGTGCTGTGTTTCTTGTTACTGGCTGCCCCCTCGTGGTGGGTGGTGCGCTCGATTGCCGAAGGCATCGTGGAACAGTGGGCGGTGCGTTATGCTGAAAAGCAGGTGCTCTACGACACCAGCCGCACCCTGCAGCCTATCCTGCGCGAGCTCGCCCTGTCACGCCAGTTGGCCACTTCACAACAATTGCGCGATTGGGCCCGCCAGCCCCACGATGCCCATTTGCAACAACAAGCACTGGCCGAGCTAGAGCGCTTTCGGCAAAACTTTCAGGATAAAAGCTATTTTGTTGGCTTGCACAAAACGCTACAGTATTTTCATAACAACGCTGCCAACGAGTATGCCGGGCGTGAATACCGTTACACCCTCAACCCCAAAGACCCCAAAGACGCTTGGTTTTTTGACCTGATTCGCCAGCGGCGTGACTTGCACATCAACGTCAACCCTGACCCTGCCCTGGGTGTCACCAAGTTGTGGATGGATGTACTCATTCGCGATGGCAACGACATTTTGGGCATCGTCGGTACGGGGTTAGACCTCACCGCGTTCATCCACGATGTCGTTGAAGAAAATGTGCCCGGTGTGACCAGCCTGTTTGTGGACCACGGCGGCGCGGTGCAAATCCACCGGAATCAACAACTGATTGACTTTGGCAGCGTCAGCAAAAGCGGCACCGAGCAAAAAAATCTGCACCTGCTGTTTGAGCGGGATGTGGACTACACCGCCATGCTGGCCGCCATGAAATCTTTAGAAATGGGCACGCAAAAGGTGGCTACCTTGTTTGTGCAGGTGCATGGCAAGCGACATTTGGCAGGGGTCGCCTATCTGCCCGAAATTGATTGGTATGAGATTACCTTGCTCGATTTGGATGTGCTATTGCCATTGAGCCAGTTTAAAGGCTTGCTCATCGTCTATGGCGTGACCATGATCGGTTTGTTGTTGATGTTCAATTTAGCCCTGCGCTACTACGTCGTAACCCCCTTGGCACGGTTGGCGCAAGCCATGTCGGCCATGCAAGCCGGACAGGCCACTGGTGCACCCCTGTTGCCGCGCGCCAGTGGCGAGATTGGGCATTTGATTCAGCACTTTGTGCAAATGCAGCATGCTGTGCTAGACGCGCGCCACGGCCTTGAAAACAAGGTGCAACAGCGCACTGCGGCCTTAGAGCAACTGACCAAGATCGATCCCCTGACGGGCCTGCTCAACCGTCGTGGCATGTTAGAGCAGCTGGAGGCCCGCTTGCAGCGCAACTACCCTGGGCCACGTAAACCGGGCATCTTGTGGTTGGATGTGGATTACTTCAAAGAAATCAACGACCAATGCGGCCATGCCACCGGGGATGTGGCGCTCAAATGTGTGGCCGCCCTGATTCAGCACTGTGTTGGCCCCGACGATGCCGTCTCGCGCTGGGGTGGGGATGAATTTTTAGTCCTGCTGCCCCATGCCGATCAGGCCACACTCGATGCCTTGGGCCAACGCTTGTGTACCGAGATGGCCGCTTGTACCACGGTGCTCGACGGTGCAGGTCAGACGGTGCGCCTGACCGCCAGCATTGGCGGCCACTTGCAGCAGCCGGGTGAAACGGTAGATGCACTCTTGCATCAAGGTGACCAAGCGCTATACGCTGCCAAAGCGCGTGGGCGCAACAACTATTGCCCCTCATCCGTGGCAGTGGTCTGATTTCGTCTCTTGAAAACGCGCGCTTCCTGCCCCAATTGCCGGTCATTCGGAGGAAACATTCCATGCGTATCGACAAGCTGACCACCAAATTCCAAGAAGCCCTGGCCGATGCCCAATCGCTGGCCTTGGGCCATGACAATGCCTATATCGAACCCACCCACTTGCTGGTCGCCCTGCTGCGCCAAGAAGATGGCCCACGCGCTTTGTTAGAGCGTGCCGGGGCCAATGTGCCCGGTTTGCTCAAAGATGCCGAGGCCGCCGTCAAACGCCTGCCCCAAGTGCAAGGGCAAGAGCAGGTGCAGCCCAGCCCCGAATTGGGCCGGGTGCTGCAAGCCACTGAGAAAGAAGCCATCAAGCGCGATGACAACTTCATTGCCAGTGAGTTGTTTCTGTTGGCCCTGACCGATAGCAAAGGCGAAGGTGCCCGCATTGCCAAAGAGAACGGCTTAACACGCAAGAGCCTCGAAGCCGCCATCAATGCGGTGCGTGGTGGGCAAAAAATGGACAGCCCCGAAGGCGAAGGCCAGCGCGAAGCCCTGAAAAAATACTGTATTGACCTGACCGAACGCGCCCGCGCTGGCAAGCTCGACCCCGTGATTGGCCGCGACGACGAAATCCGCCGCGCCATTCAAGTGCTGCAACGGCGCACCAAAAACAACCCCGTGCTGATTGGTGAGCCGGGCGTGGGCAAAACCGCTATCGTCGAAGGGCTGGCGCAGCGCATTGTGGCCGGTGAAGTGCCTGAGTCGCTCAAAGGAAAACGGGTGCTTAGTTTGGACATGGCAGCCTTGCTGGCAGGGGCCAAGTTCCGGGGCGAGTTTGAAGAGCGCCTGAAAAGCGTGCTCAACGAGTTAGCGAAAGATGAAGGCCAAACCATTGTCTTTATTGACGAGCTGCACACCATGGTGGGGGCCGGCAAAGCCGAAGGCGCGATGGACGCGGGCAATATGCTCAAACCCGCCTTGGCGCGGGGCGAGCTGCATTGCGTGGGTGCAACCACGCTGGATGAATACCGCAAATACATCGAGAAAGATGCAGCCTTGGAGCGGCGCTTCCAAAAGATCTTGGTGGGTGAGCCTACCGTAGAAGCCACCATCGCTATTTTGCGTGGCCTGAAAGAGCGTTATGAAAAACACCACAACGTCGATATTACCGACCCGGCGATTGTGGCTGCCGCTGAGCTGAGCCATCGTTACATCACCGACCGCTTCTTGCCCGACAAAGCGATTGATTTGATTGACGAAGCCGCCTCGAAAATCAAAATCGAGATGGACTCTAAGCCCGAGGTGATGGACAAGCTCGACCGTCGGCTGATCCAATTGCAAATCGAGCGCGAAGCGGTGCGCAAAGAAAAAGACGAAGCCTCACAAAAGCGCCTAGAGTTGATCGAAGAAGAAATTGGCACCTTGCAAAAAGAAATTGCCGATTTGGACGAAATTTGGAAAATGGAAAAGGCCCAAGCCCAAGGCTCGGCCCATATCCGCGAACAAATCGACCAACTGCGTTTCCAAATTGAAGAGCTCACGCGCAAGGGTGATTTCAACAAAGTGGCCGAGTTGCAATACGGCAAGTTGCCTGAACTAGAACGCAAACTCAACGAAGCCCAAGCTAAAGAATCGGGCAAAGAGGGTTCTCAAGCTGCCCCGCGCCTGTTGCGGACTCAAGTCGGTTCTGAAGAAATCGCCGAAGTGGTTAGCCGTGCCACGGGCATTCCGGTGGCCAAAATGATGCAAGGCGAAAAAGACAAGCTGTTGCAGATGGAAACCAAGCTGCACCAACGTGTCGTCGGCCAGAATGAAGCCATTGCTGCCGTGGCCAATGCGATTCGCCGTTCACGCTCGGGCCTGTCGGATCCGAACCGCCCCACTGGGTCATTCTTGTTCCTAGGCCCCACAGGGGTCGGTAAAACCGAACTCTGCAAAGCGCTGGCGGGCTTCCTGTTCGATAGCGAAGAGCATTTGGTACGCATCGACATGAGTGAATTCATGGAGAAACACTCGGTCGCCCGTTTGATTGGTGCGCCGCCCGGTTATGTGGGCTACGAAGAAGGGGGCTACTTGACCGAAGCTGTGCGTCGCAAACCTTACAGTGTGTTGCTGTTGGACGAGGTAGAAAAAGCACACCCCGACGTATTTAACGTATTGCTGCAAGTGTTGGATGATGGCCGCCTGACCGATGGTCAAGGTCGCACGGTGGATTTCAAAAATACCGTGATTGTCATGACCAGTAATATCGGCTCGCCACTGATTCAAGCCATGGTGGGCCAAGAGCCGGATGACATCAAAGACGCTGTCTGGGGCGAACTGAAAAACCATTTCCGGCCCGAATTCCTCAACCGGATTGACGAAACCGTAGTCTTTCACGGTTTGGATGCCCAACATATTGCCGCCATTGCCCGCATCCAGTTGCAGCTGTTGCAGCAGCGTTTAGAGCACATGGATTTGCACTTGCAGGTATCCGAGGCTGCACTGGCCGAATTGGCCAAGGTGGGTTTTGATCCGGTGTTTGGTGCGCGTCCACTCAAGCGTGCCATCCAGCAGCGCATCGAGAACCCGTTGTCTAAACTGCTGTTAGAAGGACGCTTTGCCCCGAAAAGTACCATTGCGGTGGAGGTCAATCCGGTGCTGGAACCTGGTGTATTCCATTTCAGTGCTCAGGCGACTGCATAGACAAGCCTGCGTCCCCACTCTGGCGCGGAGTTGGGGTGTTCCCACCGGAGGGCATAAAAATGCATCTGGTGGGAGATTTTTTCAGTCAATGTGCGTACGATGGCTTCTCTGAGGAATTTCCTTGTTGAAGAGAACCGGACAGGTTCGGGAGAATGCCATGACGACACACCTGCGCAGGACGACCAAAAACACTGCTGCTCTATCTGCTGCTGTTCTGTCATTGACAGTAGCTTCAGCATGGGGACAAACGGTGCAGCCCACCACCAGCGCGCCTTTATCTCGTTTGGAGGAGATTGGTCGTCAAATTTTCCATGACCCCAACCTGTCCGAGCCACGCGGCACAGCTTGTGTCAGTTGCCATCTCCCGCATCGGGGTTTTGCAGGCAACCACGGCTCAGGCATTGGTGTGGCACTGGGCAGTCAGGCTGGAGCCCTGGGTGGGCGCAACGCCATGTCCAATGCCTACACCGCCTTTGTGCCTCCATTCACCTTCCGGGTCAAAGGGGCTGATGTAGACCCGGTGGGTGGTTTGTTCTGGGATGGTCGGGCCGATACGCCTGCGCAGCAGGCTCTTGGGCCATTGCTCAATCCGCTGGAGATGAACAATCCCAATGCGGCATCGGTACTGGCCAAAATTGCCAGTGGTGTCTATGGCAAGAAGTTCCGTGATGAGTTCGGGGCCAACATCTTTGCTAATCCAACGTTAGCTTTTCAAAAGGTGGGCGAGGCGATAGCAGCCTACGAGAGAACTGCCGAACTACAACCATTCACCAGCAAATACGACCAGTTTATCCAAGGCAAAGTCGCTCTGACACCGCAGGAAGCCAACGGGATGAAAGTGTTCATGGCCCCGAACAAAGGCAATTGCGTTTCGTGCCATACCATGAACCCCCTGTCGGCCAATCCACGCGATTCGCTATTTACCGATTTTTCCCACTACGCACTGGGGGTGCCCCGCAACACCAACATTCCGCGCAATGCCAATCCGTCCTTTTATGATTTGGGGCTATGTGGCCCAGATCGCAACCGCCCTGCCCTGACCACTGCGGTGCCCGCCAACGTCACTATCGAGCAGTTCTGTGGTCGCTTCCGTATGGTGTCTTTGCGCAATACGGCAGAGCGGCCCGGTTGGATGCACAATGGCTTTTTCACCCGGCTGCGTGATGTGGTCAGCTTTTATGCCACGCGCAACAGCGATCCCAAACGCTGGTATGGCCCCACAGGGGTACCCAACGATGTACCTCAAGCCTACCTTGGTAACATCATCCACGACCGGGCACCGTTCAATCGGTTGCCTTCGGCTGGCCCAGCGCTCACCGAGCGCGAAATTGACGATGTGGTGGCCTTCCTCAAAACGCTCAGCGATATCGTACCTGCCGCCCCTGCCGCGCCAGTGCCTGCCACTGCACCCCCCAGCCCCCGCACGGCCACCATCAACCCATTTCAGTAGAGTAAACCATCACTACACCATGCCCGTGTCGCACCGCTTGGCCCACCCAAGCAGGGCAGCGTGGGCTGTGCTTGCATTTTCCTGCCACGCGGTTTAGAGTGCCAAAAACAACATATTGCAAGCGCTGTTTCATTAGGCTGTGTTTTTCTTAGTGTCGCGCTGCCAAGCTTTCAGAGGGTTTTCCATGTCACATAAGCCATTATTCACTCTATCGCTCGTTTCTATGGCTTTGCTCGGTGGCTGTGTCACCCCCAAAGAGCACCAAAATTGGAAAGAGCCAGAGGCCACTGTCACTAACGCTGCCGCACCTAAAGCGCCAGCGGTTAAAACGATTACCAACTTCTCCCCTGCATTGCGCTGCATGGACGAGTTGTTTTTGGCCTACGGTAAAAACGGTATTGTGATTACCTCTACCGGCATCCCGGACGAAACTGGCAAGGTGCGTACCGGTACCAAAGAAATGCTCATCACGGCTTTGGCCAAAATGACGGTCAAGAGCAATGCCTTTGAATTCATTGACTTCCACGGCGGCGGCGATGACTTGGCGCGCTTGTTTGATGCCAAAGGCGCAGAGCAGATGCGTATCCCCGACTATTACATCCGGGGCTCCATCACCCAAATGGACGACAACACTATCCGCAGAAGCAGCGGCATGGGCTTTTTTACCCAGTTCTTGGATGCCAGTGCTACCAAAGATGCCGCCTACGATTTGCTCAGTATGGATATGAGTATTGGCGATGCAGGTTCGCGCAAAATCTTGCCACAGACCAGCACCTCTAACACCATGCTCATCAGTAAGCAGGGCAAGTCAGCTGAACTGGGTGTGGGTAAAGTGGGCAAAATTGGCCTGCAATTTAGCCTCGATTTCAGTCGTGCCGAGGGTTTGGGGGCTACCACGCGCACCCTGTTAGAGCTGGGCCTGATTGAAACCTTGGGCAAGTTTACCCAAGTGCCCTATTGGCGTTGTCTGGATGTCGATGTCACGAACCCGGTCATTCGGGAGCAGGCGTTCGAGATTTACGACACCCTGAGCGAGGCCGACAAGATCACCTTTGTCCAGCGCAAACTCGGTGGCAGTATGGCCCGCTACAAAGGCCCGATCAATGGCCAAATGAGTCCAGCCCTCAAAGATGCCATCCTAGAATACCAAGCGCAAAACGGTTTGGTGGCTGATGGCCGGGTCAACTTCGACCTGTACGCCAACCTGATGGACGACGTGCAAAACGCCTTGGCCTATGTGCCTAGCACCCCTGCCCGGAGTACGACTTCAGCCGGTGCAGCTGCCCCCATGCCATCCTCTAGCAGTGCTCCAGCACCTGTGGCGGCTGCGCCCTCGGTGTTCCGTGTCAACCTAGACAGCGACCGTGGCCCCCGCCCCAATTACAAGGTGGGCGATTTCTTGAATATGTCCTTGTCCCTCACCGGCGATGGTACCGTCTATTGCTATTACGAAGACAGCAACCGCCAAGTGGCGCGTATCTTCCCGAACCAATTTGCAGGCAACCCTACCTTGCGCGCTGGTAGTACGCTGCGTTTGCCCAGTGGTGGCTTCAAAATCCGCTTTGATCAGACGGGTAAAGAGCGCGTGGCCTGTATTGGGGCCGACCGGGAGCAGGTGTTACCTGGCAGCCTGAAAGGGGCTAAGGATTTAACTCCCTTGCCTGTACGTTCATTGGACGAGGTGGTGCAGCAGTTCCGCCAGTCCAACCCGGCAGCTACGGTCAGTTATGTGGATATCACGGTAGCCCGCTAGGCTTTCACACCATGCCCACACTTCCTACCTTTGCCCGCAGTTGTCTTTTAGCCAGCTGGCTGGCAATGGCAGGAGCGCAGGCAGAATTGATCATCGGGCCAGAGCCGCCCACGCCCGCTGAATCAGCCAAATCCAAGGCCCATCAGCAGCGCGAAAAGGCCGAGGCTATCTACCGTGGTCATCCGTCTAACATCATCATCTTGGATGCAGATGACGAAGAGGGCATTCTGAGTCCGCGCGGCGGGGCACCAGCACAAGAGCGGGCTTTTGAGCAGCGTTGGCGTGCCCGTGTGCTCCAAGAGGGGCACAAACCGGTGCCTCCCGAGTTGCCTTTGGGGCCAGTGTCGCCCGAACTGCAAAATGCACGCAACAAAGCCGCTGAACTGCGTGGTCGGGCGCGTAGCAGGTATTACACCGGTACGGGTAACTGGCAAGACTTGGATTTAAGCCAGCGTGACAAAGACGGTTTGCCATTGGTACATTGCCATAGCACCGACAATGTATCGGGGCGTATTGGCGATGATTCTGTTTCTGGTAGCGTAGTGATACTAAATCGCAATGGGCAACAACTCAAAGTGCGTTGCCGTTAAAAAAATTCAAAAAATCGTCAACCAGATCGCTAAAAATGGCGTTGTGGCAGTAACAATGTCAAACCAATGGTGGAGTGCAGCATGAAGAAGTTCTTCCTCTCTGGTGTAATGCTCTGCTTTGGCTCGGTGCCCGTAGTGCAGGCACAGTTTGCAGTAGATGTTTCTGGAGGAAATGTCAGCGTGCAAAGCGGTAAGGGTTCTGTCGTTACCAATAGTGCTGGAGCGCTGGGGCCTGATGTCGACATGGAAGGCGTGGCTGTCATCAACAACGAGGTGTTCATTGATGGTGTGAAAGTGCCCCACGGCAAGACCAGCCACGTTGGCAAGAAGTCGGGTAAAACCTATACTATTCGGTGGGGTAAAAACGGCAATATAGCCGTTGAAGAAAAATAAACAGCGGAGAAGCCCAGTGAACCATCCATTCAAACGCTTAACACGGCAAATGCGACTTTGGGGCAGTGCTGGCTTGTTGTTGGCTTGTTTGCAGAGCGCTTGGGCTATTCAGCCAGTCAGTGTTCCGGTCGCACAAATGCTAGAAGTGCAGGTGGAAGGTCTAAGTCTGTGGCAGTTGGCAGAAAACCCAGAAATTTTTATTTTTGATTTTCCAGGTTTGGCGCACCAAGGGCGTAGTTTCAACCGCATCACCCAGTTTACTGAGCAACAGTTCAGTGAGCCTTATCCGCGCGTGCTGAACAACCAAGAGTTGGCGCGCTATATTCAGGCATCGCGGCGCACTCAAACGGATTTTGCATTTGGTCATGATGTGTTGGTGTCAGAGTTGGTGCAGTTTTTTAACTATGCACTGCGCGATAAGATAGAACTGAATCCAGAAGAGTTGGTTGTTCGTGATTTTTTACTTGAGCAGGGCTTGATCCGCTTCTGGCGTGGTTTTTACCAAGGTCTGCGGCCTGATGTGGTGGTCTTGGCCGTGCCCCAAGTACAAAACCGCAAACCGGACGAGCCGATGATCACTGCCAGAGCACGTTATGCTATTTTGCTGCACGAGTTGGCGCATGCCGAGTATTACACCAACGTTCACTACCGCAAGTTTTGTCAGCGTTTTTGGTACGAAACCCTCAAGCCAGAGCAGCGTGATGCCTTCAAGCGCTTCCTTGCTAATTTCAATTATGCGGTCAACAATGAAGAGCTGCTGATCAATGAAATGCAGGCTTACTTGATGTTCACGCCTGATCGACATTCTTTCAGTGCCCGTAAATTGGGCGTTTCTGAGGAAGAATTGCAGTCCATGCGTGCGGCATTTCGGAGCAAGGTGCCACCTATTCCACTGCCAATGTCAGGAGATATGTAATGCGCCTAAATGCTTTTGCGGTTTTGTGGGGTGCCACTTTGGCAGTTACCTCTTTGTCGGCGCAAACGAGCCAACGTACTAAAATCCAAGGTAACACCGAAATTAATGTGAGCACACAAAATATGACGGCCGTTGCTACTGGTGAAAACAATGTAGCCAAGAACCGGGTGGGTGTGGTACAAGGTGATAAGCGCGGTGACACACATATCAATGTGGTCACTAAAGATGTGACGACTATTTCAGTCGGGCGCAACAAGAAGGCCTGTACCAACATTGGAGGGATTGTCAGCGATGAATGCAAATAGTAATCAAATCCGTGTGCTGTTTTTGGCATCGGTGCTGGCCTTGCCGTTCAGTGTTCAAGCCGTGCAAGGCTTAGATGCTTCTGGACAAACCAAGGTCAATAAAGCATTGGCCGAGCGTTGGGTGAGGCAAGGGGATACGTCCAAAAAGACACTCGCAGAAGAAAGACGAGTGACCAATATAGGTAGCAAGCGCGATGGCACCTGCAATGTGAATGTGGGCACGGCACAGCCTAATAGCCGTGGTACAGCCCCGAAAAACATTGTGGTGACCACCAAAGAAGTTGTCAACGTTTGCAAGTGAGTTTTTGAATGAGAAATTTCAGCGCCCTCTCCTTATCGCGCATGGCTGCGTTGTTATTGGGCAGTTTGGCCATCAGTGCGGCCAGCGCCCAAAGCAACTTCGATGATGAGGAAAAGTTGCGTGCTTTAGAGCGCGCCATGCAAACCTCGTCTGAAGTCCCGGCACAAGCCCAGCACAAACAACAACGGCGTACCCGTGCCATTGTGTTTGAAAATGAGCCTGAGTCTGCCGCGCCGGAGGCTCGGCCAGAGACGCGTTATGGCAATGCTCCACCTCCGCCGCCACCTCGACAAGCGATGGCAGCTGCCGATTGTGCTTCTTTGCCACCAGGGGTGAGGACGATTGGGGTGGACTTCGCCATCCAGTTCAGAGTGGGTAGTGCGATGGTTTCTCCGGCTTCAGAGCGTACGCTCAACCAAATTGCCCGTATTCTGGCCCTATCGCCCGAGCGTTGTGTGATTGTCGAAGGCCACACCGATGCCACTGGTAATTACGAGCGCAACATAGAACTTTCTCACGACCGCGCTAACTCGGTCGTGAACTTTATTTCGGAACGCAATGGAATTGACCGCCGCCGCCTCGTGCCGGTGGGTAAAGGTTCCAGCGATCCGGTGCAAAACCTCGACGCACGCGACCCCCGAAATCGCCGTGTGGTGTTCAAGGTGGTGACTGGTTAACCCAGCCAATTTTTTCAACTAGGAGGATGATATGCGTCTTATTTCTATCATGATCGCTGCTGCTGTGGTTTCCGCTCCAGCCTTTGCCCAACAAGCCCAGCGCAGCAGCAACCCTCAGGGTGTGCAGATTCAGGGCAACACCAACATCCAAGCAGAGAACAAGAACGTCTCGGCTGTGGCTGTGGGTGAAGGCAATGAAGCCAAAAACACCACCGGTGCTATCAAGGGTGGTACCCAAATCCAAGGTAACACCAATATCAAGGCTAAGCAAACCAACGCCAGCGCCGTGGCTGTGGGCAAAGGTAACACTGCTGCTAACGAAGCAGGCGTGATTGGCGGCAAGTAAGCCCCCCTTTGCGCTATAGCCTCCTGGGCTAAGTGCAATTTCTGCTACGGCAGGCCAAGGTTTTCCTTGGCCTGCCGTTTTTTATCCGTACCCCAATGAGGTTAGGTGCTGGGCCTTTCGTACAAACGCCAGCCATTGCGTCCGGCATTTTTGGCTTGGTACAGGGCCGCATCGGCACAGGCAATCAGGCCATCGACTTGGTCTGCATGGTCTGGGAACAGGGCAATGCCGATGCTGGTGCCGATAGAGGCAATACCGGCGCTTAAAGGGAAGGGTTGGGCAATGCTGTGTACCAGCCGCGCTGCCAAGGCTTGGGCATCTGCTGTGGTGAGCATATCGGGCAAGATACACAAAAATTCATCGCCACCCAGCCGGGCTACGGTATCTACGGCACGTACCGCTTCGCGTAAACGTTGTGACACTTGGCGTAGCAGTTCATCACCGGCTGCATGCCCCATGTTGTCGTTCACCCACTTAAAACGGTCTAAATCCATATAAAACACGGCCAATGGTAGTTGGCTGCGCCGCGATTGCTCCATGCCTTGTTGTAGCCGGTCGCGGGCAATGGCACGGTTCGCCAAACCCGTCAGGGGGTCGTAGTTGGCCAGCTCTAGCTCTTGCTTGGTGCGCTGTAGGTGGTCAATCGTGCATTGCAGCTCAAACTCTTTCACTTCATGCTGTACCACCAATTTGGCAAAGGCTTCGGCCAGTGCTGCCAGTTCGGGCGATTCGGGGTGCTCTGATGCCATGTCCAGCAACTCGGGCACGGCTTGCATATCCCCTTGGTGGGCGATGCGTTCGGCCACAGCCAGCAGTTCGGCCAGCAACAGGGCATGGGGGGCAGCAGGAGAGGAAGGCAGATCTGTGGGCATAAGGCTGAGTATGGCTGGGGGATGATGAGGAAGGATGAAATAGCTGGGTTGCTAGGCTATCGGCAATGGCCCCGAAGGGGCATCGGTCTTGACCTGCTGCTCTATTTGTCGCACCAATTGCACAATATGTTGTACTTGTCGCTGCAAGGCGGGCGGCACTGGTTGTTGGCCTTGCAATACTTGTTGGGTGTAGGCAGCGGTGCTGGCAATGTCCAGCTGACTAGGTAAGCCAGGAACCTCCGTGGCGGTGCCAGCTTGTTGTTCCTCCAATAATTGGTGTTGGCCTCGCACAAAGGCATCGTAACGCGGCCAGCGTCGGGGGTCAGCGACCACTTCACCTTCTAGCCCGCGTGACAGGAGTGCATGGGCCTCTAACAGACCCAAAGTAGCGCACAGCCGTTCTAAGTATTCTGGATGGGTGTAGCTGCTCACGACCAATGCAGGCCCGGCACAGGGCTGTATCAGCTTGACGACGCTGTGGCCGGGGTTGCGCAGGCCAATCTGTTCGCGCGTAGCTAACAAACGGGCCAAGCCGTTGTGCAGTTGTGTGGTGTGCAGGTGGGCCACTTGACCGGGCGTAATCGCCCGTGGTGCGGTGAGCGGTGCTATACCCAAGGCTTGCAGTACGTCAGAGGCCAATACCCGACGGGCCTCGGTACGCATCCCGTGCAGTAGCACGGGTAGGCCCTCGCGTGCCAGCAGCAGCGCCAGCAGGGGCGTGAGTACAGGCAGCTTGCGTGCCCCGTTGTAACTGGGTAACACCACCAGTGGCCGCACACTGGCAGGCAGCAGGGCCAGCCGTTGTTGGGTGGCATCGATAAACCCGGCCAACTCTTCGGGGGTTTCACCCTTGATGCGCATGGCCAGACAGAACGCACCGATTTCCAAATCGCTGACGCTGCCATCGAGCACTTGGCCGAATAAATCAGCCGCTTGGGTGCGCGTGAGTGGTTTAGCACCGCGTGGGCCGCGTCCGATGTCTTTGATGTAGTGGCCTATGCCCATGAAAAATGCCCTGCCTGAAATGTAGATATTGTCAGCCACCATTTTCTGCCAAGTAGCGTGGTCTCAGGGGGCTGCCCTACACTTGCGCGCATGAGTTTATTGATTTTAGGAATTGAATCTTCGTGCGACGAAACCGGTGTCGCCTTGGTACGCAGCAGCGCAGGTACGGCAGTGCCCACGTTGTTGGCCCACGCACTGCACAGCCAAATTGAGATGCACCAAGCTTATGGCGGTGTGGTGCCGGAGTTAGCCAGCCGCGACCATATTCGCCGCGTACTGCCCCTGACTGCGAATGTGTTGGCCGAAGCCGGATGCCGTTTGGCCGATGTCGATGTGGTGGCCTACACCCGTGGCCCCGGTTTGGCCGGGGCCTTGTTGGTGGGGGCTGGCGTGGCCTGTGCCTTGGGGGCCGCTTTAGGTAAGCCAGTGCTGGGCGTACACCATTTAGAAGGGCATTTGCTGTCGCCCTTTTTAAGTGCCGATCCGCCGGAGTTTCCGTTTGTCGCGCTGTTGGTTTCGGGTGGGCATACCCAATTGATGCGTGTGGATGGGGTGGGCCAATACCAGTTGTTGGGTGAAACCATCGACGATGCCGCAGGTGAAGCCTTTGACAAATCGGCCAAACTGTTGGGCTTGGGCTACCCGGGTGGGCCGGCTTTGGCGTGCTTGGCAGAACAAGGTCAGCCCGATGCGTTCAAGCTACCGCGCCCTTTGTTGCACAGTGGTAACTTGGATTTTTCTTTTGCGGGCCTGAAAACCGCCGTATTGACCCAAGCCAAAAAACTGGGGGATGAGCTAGGGGCACGCAAGGCAGATTTGGCAGCCAGCACACAAGCGGCGATTGTCGATGTGTTGGTGAAAAAATCGCTCTTGGCCCTCAAACAAACGGGTCTGCGCCGTTTGGTAGTGGCTGGTGGTGTCGGGGCTAACCATTTATTGCGCCAACAATTGAATGCGGCCTGTGCCCGCTTGCGGGTGCGCGTGCATTATCCCGAACTGCATCTGTGCACCGACAATGGGGCCATGATTGCCTTGGCCGCTGCCATGCGTTTGCAATCGGGCCAACAGCAGGCCAGCACCCATTACGCTTTTGATGTGCGTCCGCGCTGGTCGCTGGATGCGATTGTAGGAGACCTCCGCCATGACTGAGCCTACCCCGATCCAACTGGTCGGCACCGTGCTGTTTGCGCTGGCCGTGCTGCACACTTTTTCTACCAAGTTTTTTGAGCATTTAGCCCACACCCAACCCCGCCATGCAGGTATTTGGCATTTGTTGGGCGAGGTTGAAGTGGTGTTCGGCTTTTGGGCCATGGTGCTGATGGTGTTTATGTTTTTTATGCTGGGCAAGGCAGAAGCCACCCAGTATTTGGACACGCGCAACTTCACCGAACCGATGTTCGTGTTTGCCATCATGGTGATTGCTGGCACGCGCCCTATTTTGCAAGTGGCGGCCTTGTTGGTGCAGTGGGTAGCCCGCATGATGCCCTTGCACCGACAGATGGCGCTGTATTTTGTCTTGCTGTCTTTGGTGCCCTTGTTGGGTTCTTTGATTACCGAGCCAGCGGCCATGACTTTGGCAGCTTTGATGCTGCGCGACACTATTTTTAGCCGCAATGTCTCGAGCCGGCTCAAATATTCCACCGTGGGCGTGCTGTTTGTCAACGTATCGATTGGTGGCACGCTCACACCGTTTGCTGCACCGCCAGTGCTGATGGTGGCTAGCCAGTGGAATTGGGACATTTGGTTCATGATTGGCCATTTTGGCTGGAAGGCAGCTATCGCTGTGCTGACCAATGCCAGCATAGTCATGTTGCTGTTCTCGCGTGAATTGCGCGCCTTGACCCCTTCCCAACCAGCCGCCACGCCCGTGCAGGCCGTGCCGTGGCAAATCGTGCTGGTGCATCTGCTGTTTTTGCTGGGTGTGGTGGTGTTTGGGCACCATCCGGCAGTGTTCATGGGGCTGTTGTTGTTCTTTCTGGGCTTTACCACGGCTTACCAACGCTACCAAGACCCGCTCATTCTGCGCGAGTCTTTGTTGGTAGCCTTCTTCTTGGCCGGGCTGGTGGTGTTGGGCGGCTTGCAGCAATGGTGGCTCAAGCCCGTGTTGATGGGCATGGATGCCACCACGGTGTTTTTTGGCGCTACCGCCCTGACAGCCATTACCGACAATGCTGCGCTCACCTATTTGGGTTCTTTGGTCGATGGTTTGAGCCAAGAGTTCAAGGTGGCGCTGGTGGCCGGTGCGGTGACAGGGGGGGGCCTGACGGTGATCGCCAATGCCCCCAACCCGGCGGGGGTGTCTATTTTGCGCGGCCATTTTGAAGATAACGCCATCCACCCCGTGGGCCTGCTGTTGGCAGCGCTGCCGCCCACGTTGGTAGCGGTGCTCGCATTTCGGGTTTTGTAACACCAGTACCTTGGCCTAGAAGGATAATGGCTGCCATGCAAATTCGCTTTACCAAAATGCAAGGGGCGGGCAACGATTTTGTGGTGCTCGACGAAACCCAAAGTCGCTTGGGCCTCACGCCAGCCCACTATCGTCTGTTGGCCGACCGCCATTTTGGCGTGGGTGCTGACCAAATCTTGACGGTGCGGCCTGCACTGGGGCCGGGCATTGATTTTGAGTATGTGATCCACAACGCCGATGGGGGCGAAGTAGAGCAATGCGGCAACGGTGCGCGCTGCTTTGCCCGCTATGTGCATGACCAAGGGCTGACCGATAAAACCACCCTGTGCGTGCAAACCAAGGCGGGCCTTATCACCCCAGAGCTGTGCCCCGATGGCCGTGTTATGGTGAACATGGGGTGCCCAGTGCTAGACCCCGAGCGTGTGCCGTTTGATACCCGGGGTTTGCAGCCGCAAGCACAGGGCCAAGGGCAATGCTGGCCACTGGTTTTGGACAGCCATGGTCTGCAAGTCGCTGTCACGGTGGTGTCGATGGGTAACCCGCATGCGGTGCAATTGGTGCCCGATGTGGATGTAGCCCCCGTGGCACACACCGGCCCACTGATAGAGCAACACCCGCGCTTTCCCCAGCGCGTCAATGCGGGTTACATGCAGATTGTGGCGCGCAACCATGTCCGTCTGCGTGTCTATGAGCGCGGTGCAGGTGAAACGCTGGCTTGCGGCACCGGGGCCTGTGCGGCTGTGGTGGCGGGCATTCAGCTGGGGCTGCTGGACACGCCAGTCGATGTGGATACCCGAGGTGGCCGCCTGAGTATTGCGTGGAGCGGCCAACTGGCCGATGCCGTCTTCATGACCGGCCCTGCCACCACCGTTTTTCAAGGCCAGATAGAACTCCCCGATACCCTATGACTGCCCACGACCCTTCCGCCTTCATCGCCCCGATCACCGAAGAAGACATTGCCGACTATCTGTTGCAAACGCCGGGCTTCTTTGAGCGCCATGCTGAGCTGCTGACCAATGTGCAAATCATCAGTCCGCACGGTCACCGCGCTGTCAGTTTGCAAGAGCGCCAGTCTGAGCGCCTGCGCGCCAAAATTGCCGATTTAGAGCAGCGCATTTTGGAAATGGTACACAACGGCCAGCAAAACATGGTGATTGACGAGCGCTTGCACCAGTGGGCTTGTGATTTGCAGCGCATCACCCACCCCATGTCTTTGCCCGAGATGGTGGTGCAAGGTATCCGCCGCCAGTTTGAAGTCCCTCAGGCCGCCATGCGCTTGTGGAGTGTGGCACCGCCCTACGCCAACGCGCCGTTTGCCCAAGGGGTGAGCAACGACGTGCGTGCTTTTGCCAGCTCTTTGACCATGCCGTTTTGCGGCCCCAATTTGGGCTTTGAGCCAGTGGGCTGGTTGCGCGATGGTGATATGGTGCAGTCGCTGGCGCTGCTGCCGTTGCGCGATGGCCCGATGGATCGGGCCACCCCGGCCTTTGGCTTGTTGGTCTTGGCCTCGGACGATCCGCACCGTTTTGAAGCCACTATGGGCACCGATTTTTTAACACGCATTGCCGAAATGGCCAGCGCGGCTTTGTCACGCTTGCGTTGACAGGGGCAAGACCAAAGGTAAACACAGGGTAAAGCGCGCCCCCGCACCCGGCGCTGATTGCAGCGTCAGGGTGCCTCCCAACAATTGCGCCAAGCTGCGGGACAAGCCCAAACCTAAACCGGTGCCACCATGTTCGTAGCTGATGCGCGCATTGCCTTGGCGAAAGCGCTCAAAAATGCGCTCGTGCAACTCGGGTGCAATGCCGGGGCCAGTGTCTGTGACATGCAGCAGCAGGTGTTGGTGGTTCTGGTCTAGTTCTAGCTGCAAGTCGATATGGCCTTGTTGCGTGAATTTCACGGCATTCGACAGCAAATTGTTCAGAATTTGCTTCAGTTTGAGCGGGTCTGTCACCACCCATTCAGGGACTTCGGGGGCGATAGAGTCGGTCAGTTGCAATGATTTGGCCAAGGCACTGATTTCAAACAGTGCTTTGACTTCGTGTACCACCTCGTGCAGCAACACTGGCTCGGGGTTGGTGGGCATGGCATTGGCCTCGATGCGGGCCAAATCAAGAATTTCGGTGAGTAAGCTATTCAGGTGGGTGGCCGCATGGCTGATGAGTTCGGCTTGTTCGGTGGTGGCCGGGTCTTGGCTACGCATCGCAATCAATTCTGAAAAGCCTTTGATGCTGGTCAGTGGTGTGCGCAGCTCATGCGACATGGCTGCCAAAAATTCGCTTTTCGCTTGGCTGGCTTGTTGCGCTACCGCCTCGCTGGCGACCAAGGCAGCGTGGCTTTGTGCCAGCTCGCGCACGCTTCTGCGAAACAAGGCCAAGAAAGCCAGCACACAGATACTGGCCAAAACCGACATCACCAGCAGCAAGTTGCGGTTGACCCGCCATTGGGAAAAGGCCTGGTCTATAGTAGTGCCGCTTAGTACCGTGAGGGGGTAATTGCCGACCCGGCTGTAGCCAATAATGCGCTCAATGCCATCGCTGCTTTGGGAGATCAGGGTGCCGTCCATGTTTTCTAGCGTGGCCAAGGCCAGTGGTGCTGAGAGACGTTCACCCACGCCCGAACTCATGCCATCAATCACGCGCACCCGCACAATTTCATCCAGCCCGGCCAACACCAACCCGGCCCCTGGGCTGAGTTGCACACTGCTGTACACATTCGACAGATGGATAGGATTGAGCGAGGCTACGACCACCCCTACGGTGCGCCCGTCCAGCCCGACGACCTTGCGCGAGAGCTGAATCGTCCATTGCCCAGACACCCGCCCTTGCAGTGGCCGACTGATGAACAGGCCGTCCCACAGTTCACGCGAGGTGGGGTCGGTATCACGCGCTTGCAAATGCACCCGGATATGTTCACGGTCTTTGAGGCTGATGTTGCCGCTGCGTTTGCCATCGGGATCTAGGTTGCTGCCTTGGAAGTAGCCTTGGGCATCCACAAAAGACAATTGCGTCATGATTTCTGGCACCAAGCCAGTTTCGTTGGCAATTTGCAAATAATCTTGGGGCTTGGGTTTGTGTTCTGCGGCCAAGGTTTGCAGGCGCAACACGGCTTGGTCTATGGTTTCTAACACGCGCAAGGTGTGCTCTTTTACGGCGCGCGCCATGTTGATGTTTTGGCGCAACTCTGCCTCTAGAGTCGATTGCCACTGCCAATACAACATGGTGAGTACGGTCGTCCAAGCCACCACCAGCACAAACATGCTGAAGCCATAAACGATGATGGCATGATGACGCGGGCGATGCTGGGCATGCAGCGTGGCAGAGGCAGATGCGGTCATGCGAGGGTAGGCTGGATCACGGTTTAGCAGGCCAGCGGAGCAGTCCCATTCACCAAATCGGCAAAGGTCATGCGTTTGGCAGTCACCTGTTGGCGCAAGGCCATCAAGGCCGTGTGGTTGTCGATAAAACAGTCCACCACCTGCGGATCAAAGGCGTGGCCGCGTTCATTGCCCAGCATCGCCAATGCTTTTTCTTCGCTGAAGGCTTTGCGATAGACCCGATCCATCGTCAGGGCATCGTAAAAATCAGCGACTGTGACAATGCGGCCCGACAGGGGAATGTTTTCACCCGATAAACCCGAGGGGTAGCCACATCCATCCCAGCGTTCGTGGTGCGCTAGGGCGATTTCAGAAGCCATCTGAAACAAGGCAATGCGCGATTTGCCCAGAATATCTGCCCCAATCGCTGGGTGCTGGTTCATGATTTCACGTTCGGCATGGTTGAGTGGCCCCGGTTTTTTCAGCACATTGTCCGGAATGCCAATTTTGCCGATGTCGTGCATCGGGGCTGCTTTACGCAGCAAGGTGGCATAGGCGCGCGACTGGCCCAGATGCAAAGCCAATGCCTCAGCCAGAAAACCAATGCGTACGATGTGTACGCCCGTGTCGTCGTCTTTGTATTCAGCCGCTAAGGCCAGCCGAAACAGGGCCTCGTGGTGGGCGCGCGCCACTTCTTGCAAGGCCTCGTTGCGCTCGTAATACATGCGCCCCAGATCAGAAATGATTTTTTCCATCTGATCGGCGGCGGCAGCATCGAACTGGGTAGCCTCTGCAGGACGCGGGGTTTGCGGCATAGGCATCAGCTTTCTAATTGGTTGATGGTCTCGATCAGTTTGAGTGGGCTAAAAGGCTTGAGCAGGTACGCATCTGCTCCTGCCGCCAAACCGGCCTCTATGTCTTGGCTTTGACCGCGTGCCGTGAGCAAAATGACGTGCGGTTGGTTGAGGCTGGGGTCATTTTTGACCAATCGGCACAAATCCAACCCATCCATGTTGCCCGGCATCATGACATCGAGCAACAGCAAATCGGGCACGATCTTGCGTACTTGCACTAAACCATCATCTGCATTGGCAGCCTCGTGGATTTCATGGTCTTCAAACTCTAGTGTCAGGCGGATCAGCCGACGAATATCGGCATGGTCTTCGACAATCAATATGCGTTTGCCCATGGTGTGGTTTTTGTACAAGAAGATGCAGTAAGTGTTGATAATTTTATCATATTTATCAAAAATCCATAAAAAATGATAGAATTTCCCTATGGTGAGTGCAGAGCAAGTGGCTTTATTACCCGAAAGTTGCAGCACCCGTGATGTAGCGCGGGTGTTGGGTTTGGCGGTGCGCTCGGTGCAGTTGATGGTAGATCGGGGTGAGTTATTGGCTTGGAAAACCCCCGGAGGCCATCGGCGCATTGCCCGTGCATCGGTACAGCAGTGGTTGGCACACCGCCAAGCAGGCAGTGCCAAGCGCCCATTGGCAGCAGCCATTCCAGCAGCGCCTGTCGGCGGTGGGCTGCTGGCCGCTGGTTTGAAGGTGCTGTTGATTGAAGACTCGCTGCATATCCAAAATCTGGTTCGGGGCTTGCTAAGCCACCATTTTCCCCAAATAGAGTTGCATGTGGCAGACGATGCCATTGTGGGCTTGGTCATGGCAGGGCAATTGCGCCCCCAGGTGTTGTTGGTGGATATTGTGTTACCAGGGGTAGATGGTTGTACTTTGGTGCGCCGCTGGGGGGCGCATCCGCCTTTGGCAGGAAGTCAGGTGGTGGTGCTGACGGCGCTCGATGCCGAGCAGCGTGCGGCCCATGCCTTTGCTTTGGCTGGCTTGCCCGTAGTCTACAAACCGCAACTGGCGCAGCAACTGCCATCGGTGTTGGTCGATTGCTTGCAAAGACCGGTCGTGCCACTGGCCGCTTAGGGCGCAGCTCTGCCAAGCCTAGTGCATTGGTGGTAGATTCATACCTTATGACTGAAAACACCCAAACCCCTGATTCTTTATCTGCCCAAGCAGAAAAAATCCGTAACGATTTGATGGCCGCCTTGCTCAAGGCTGTGAAGGCCGCACCAGCAGCTCCGGCGGCTGCCACGCCCTCTGCACCAGCAGAAGCGCCTGCGCCTAAAGCTCCTTAAGGCGGTTGTCGACATGACCGCTGTGCATCGTCCGGCCCTGTCTATGCTGGATTTGGTGGCTGTGCGTGAGGGCGGCACGGTGGCCCAAGCGCTCAACCTTGCTGTGCGTACCGCGCAGCATGTGGAGTCGCTCGGTTTTTCCCGCTATTGGGTGGCCGAGCACCACAACATGCCTGGCATTGCCAGCTCGGCCACGGCGGTGCTGGTGGGGCATATTGCAGGCCAAACGCGCACCATTCGGGTGGGTTCTGGGGGCATCATGTTGCCCAACCATGCCCCTTTGGTGGTGGCTGAAGCCTTTGGCACCTTGGCTGAGTTGTATCCAGATCGCATTGATTTGGGCTTGGGCCGTGCCCCCGGCACCGATGGCCCGACCATGCGCGCTTTGCGCCGCGATCGCATCGAAACCGAAGAAGATTTTCCGCGCGATGTGGCCGAAGTGCAACGCCTATTAGCACCAGCCCAGCCGGGCCAGCGCATTACGGCCATGCCCGGTGCGGGCACCCAAGTGCCGATTTGGCTGCTCGGCTCTAGCCTGTTCTCGGCGCAACTGGCCGCACAGATGGGCTTGCCCTATGCGTTTGCCTCGCATTTTGCGCCGCGCATGTTGTTGCCTGCGTTGGAGTTATACCGGCGTTTGTTCCGCCCCTCGGCCCAATGTGCCAAACCTTATGCCATTGTGGGCGTGCCGGTGATTGCCGCGCCCACCGACGAGGAGGCGCATTACTTGGCCAGCAGCACCTACCAGCGGGTGCTGGGCATTTTGACTGGCCGCCGTGGACGCTTACAGCCCCCGGTGGCTGATTTTTGGAGCAGCGTGGGTGCCCAAGAGCGTGCTGGTGTGGCTGATTTTCTGGCTGCGGCTGTGATTGGTGGCCCGCAAACCATGTACCAAGGCCTGCGCGCCTTGGAGCAGGCTACGCAGGCAGACGAGTTCATCTTGGTCAGTGATGTGTTCGACCCCGAGTTGCGGCTGCGCTCTTTAGAGATCACAGCCGCCGCCCACGCTGCGCTGTAGCTTAGCGGTAGGTGTAGGTGGCGCTGTAGGGCAAGCTGAAAAACGGTGTGGCCAAGGTCATATCGATGTGCCCTACGGTGCCATCAAAGCGGCAGGATTGCATAGACCAAGAGCCGCTCATGCCGTTGCTGGACTGGGTAATGTGGTCGCGCAACATCGGGTCGTTACAGAACTCATCCTGTGTGGCTGGCTTGGGCACGTTCTCAATCACAATCGGGGGCACGGTGATCTGCATGGCCGAGACTTGCACCTCTAGCCGGTATTGGCCTTGGGTGCCACTGTCTACCACGATAGAGCCAAAGCTTTCTAAGGTAAACACCGGATTGCTCAGGGTAACGCGCGGGTAAGTGACACCGGCCAAGGTAATTTGTGGCAGGCGCAATACGTTGCCACCCGATAAAAATTCAATTTGGCTGCCGACGTTGGTGTCATTGAGCTGTAATTGTCCGATGTCCAGCAGGCGCACGCGCACATCCCGAATTTGGGTGTTGCCATCAATTTTGACCAAGGGCATGGTCAAAATATTGGTGCTGGGATCAAAACTAGCCACCTCTGCGGCACCCGCCATACAGGCCAGCACCGTGCTCAGCAAACCAATACCACCTCGAACCATTGCGGAACAACGCATCATATCTCTCCCGAAACAAAAAATTATCAAAATGAAACCGAAGCAGAAGTATCCTTGAAAAACAAATGCGTGGGTTAAGATGAAAACATGCAGATACATATTCCGCGCCGTTTCGATCTGATTGCCTTTGACTGGGATGGCACCCTGTTTGATTCCACACAAATTATTGTGCGTTGTATTCAGCAGGCCGTACAAGATTTGGGCGGTGCTGTGCCCAGCCAAGAAGCCGCATCTTATGTGATTGGCATGGCTCTGGTGCCCGCACTGGCCCATGCCGCCCCGGATATTCCGCCCGAGCGCTACCCCGAGTTGAGTAACCGCTACCGTTACCATTATTTGCGCTTGCAAAACGAGGTCAGTTTGTTTGACGGCGTATTGCCTTTGTTAGATGATTTGCGCGCCCGCGGCCATTTGCTGACGGTGGCAACGGGCAAAAGCCGCCGGGGCCTGAATGATGCGCTACAACATGCCAGTTTGCGTGGCGTGTTTGATAGCTCGCGCACGGCGGATGAAACGGCTGGCAAGCCGCACCCGCTGATGTTGCAAGAGCTGATGGCCGAGTTTGACGTGCCACCCGAGCGGGTGTTGATGATTGGTGACACTACGCACGATTTACAAATGGCACTGAATGCCGGTTGTGCCAGCGTGGGCGTAGCTTATGGGGCGCACCACCCTGACACCTTTGCACCGCTGCGCCCCTTGGCTGTAGCCCATACGGTGCGTGAGCTGCACCACTGGTTGTGCGACAACGGTTAAAAACGCCGTTGTCGCTTCTGTTGCTTGGTTTGCGGTTAGCCGTTGTTGGCGTTTTGGGCTTTCGCCGCACCGGCATTGGCAGCAGCCAGCGCTGTCATGTTGACGACCCGGCGTACGGTAGACGAGGGGGTCAGTACATGGGCCGATGCCGCCGCGCCCAACAAAATGGGGCCAATGGTAGTGCCGTGGCCACTGGTGGTTTTGAGCACGTTGAACAAAATGTTGGCTGCGTCCAAATTGGGGCAAATCAGCACATTGGCCGAACCGCTCAGGGTGGTTTCGGGCAACATCACGCGGCGCATCGCATCCGACAAGGCCGCATCACCATGCAACTCGCCATCGCATTCGATGTGCGGCGAGGCTTGCACAAACAAGTCACGCGCTTGGCGCATTTTGCGGGCTGAAGCGCGGCCCGAAGAGCCATAGTTGGAGTGTGACAAAAACGCCACCTTGGGCGGCAGGCCAAAGCGTTGCACTTCTTCGGCAGCCATCAGGGCGATGTCGGCCAGCTCTTCGGCGCTCGGGTCTTCGTTGATGTAAGTGTCGGCAATAAACAGGGTGTGCTGCTCTAGCATCAGCGCATTGACCGTCGCCAGGGTGGGGGTGTCGGGGGCCAAGCCCACCACATCGCGGATATGGTCGAGGTGGCTGTCAAACTTGCCTACCAAGCCGCACAGCATGGCATCGGCATCGCCCAGATGCACCATCAAAGAGGCAATCAGGGTGTTGGAGCGGCGCACAACGCCCTTGGCAGCCTCGGGAGTGACACCCCGGCGGCCCATCAGACGGGCGTACGTTTCCCAGTAGCGGCGAAAGCGTGGGTCGTCTTCGGGGTCGCAAATTTCTACATCTTTACCCGGTTGCAGGCGCAAACCGGCTTTTTCAATGCGGGCGGCAATCACAGCGGGGCGGCCAATCAGAATCGGGCGGGCCAAACCATCGTCTACCGCCACTTGCGCGGCCCGCAGTACGCGCTCGTCCTCGCCTTCGGCATAAGCGACGCGGCTTTGCGCCAGTTTGGCAGCATGGAACACCGGACGCATGAACATGCCGGTTTGGTAAACAAAGCGGCTCAGGCTGTCGCGGTAGGCTTCGATGTCGGCAATCGGGCGCGTTGCCACACCCGACTCGGCAGCCGCTTGCGCCACAGCCGGGGCAATGCGCAAAATCAAGCGCGCATCAAACGGGGTTGGAATCAGGTAATCGGGGCCAAAACTCAAGTCTTTGCCTGCGTAGGCGGCAGCCACTTCGTCACTGGCTTCGGCCTTGGCCAGGTCGGCAATCTGGCGCACACAGGCCAGCTTCATGGCATCGGTGATTTTGGTGGCCCCGCAATCCAATGCACCCCGGAAGATGTACGGGAAGCACAGTACGTTGTTGACTTGGTTCGGGTAGTCGGAACGGCCGGTGGCGATGATGCAGTCTGGGCGCGCGGCCTTGGCCAGCTCGGGGCGGATTTCTGGCTCGGGGTTCGCCAGCGCCAAAATAATCGGCTTGTCGGCCATGGTTTTGACCATCTCCACCGTCAGCACGCCGGGGGCCGAGCAGCCCAAGAACACATCGGCACCATGGACCGCATCGGCCAAGGTACGGGCGCTGGTGTCGCGGCAGTAGCGCTGCTTGGAGGCATCGAGTTTGCCTGCCTTGGCATCTTCGCGCGCGGTTTGGATCACGCCCTTAGAGTCGCAGACCAGGATGTTTTCTACCTTGACACCCAAGCCCACCATCACATCCAAGCAAGCAATCGCCGCAGCTCCAGCACCGGAGACTGCCAGACGCACTTGGCCGATGTCTTTGCCCACCAGTTCCAGGCCATTGAGCAGTGCTGCCGATGAGATGATGGCCGTGCCATGTTGGTCATCGTGGAACACCGGAATGTTCATGCGCTTGGACAGTTCGCGTTCAATGTAGAAACATTCGGGCGCTTTGATGTCTTCGAGGTTGATCCCGCCCAGCGTGGGTTCGAGTGCGGCAATGATTTCGATCAGTTTGTCGGGGTCGTTTTCGGCCAGTTCAATGTCAAAGACATCGACACCGCCAAACTTTTTGAACAAACAGCCTTTGCCCTCCATCACCGGTTTGCTGGCCAGCGGGCCAATATTGCCCAAACCCAGTACGGCGGTGCCGTTGGTGATGACCCCGACCAAATTGCCGCGCGAGGTGTATTCGTGCGCCAGATTAGGATCTGCCTCAATATCCAAGCAAGGATAAGCCACGCCGGGCGAATAAGCTAACGATAAATCGCGCTGATTGGACAGTGGCTTGGTGGGGGTGACAGAAATCTTGCCCCGGCTCGGATTGCGGTGGTATTCCAGTGCGGCTTCGCGCAGGGCTTGTTCGGCGGTAGAGAGGGTTTGGGTCATACGCAAAAAGATTTCTAAACAGTTAGCAAAATAAGCTTACCCGATGCTGATGTCTTTTGTGCGAACTGGCGTTATAAATTCAGCGCTATAGTGGGTTGCAGCAGGCCCCATCGCCCCGTTTTAGGAGACAAAACCCCATGAGTGCGAAAGAAAATGCCGCCACTTACCAACTGTTTGAGCGTTTAGAGCGCCGTTATGCGCTACGTGTGTTGTGGGCTTTGCGTGATGGGCATGCCCAAACTTTCCGATTGCTGCAAGACAGCGTGGGTGGCATTACGCCCAACACGCTCAATACCCGGATTAAAGAGTTGCGTGATATGGGCTGGCTGGCACACGGCAGCGATGGTTACTCGATTACTCCCACGGGGGCCGATTTGCTCAAGCGCTTGAGTGATTTGCAAGCCTTTGCCAACCGCTGGGCTGCAGCGCGCAGCAAGCGCTGAGTAGCCTATCCACCTGACCAGTTTCGGCTACATTGTGTGGTTTTACCTTACTGCACAAGGATAGAACCAGTATGACAATCATCACTACAGCATCGGGTCTGCAATACGAAGACACCGTGGTGGGCGAAGGCACTGAGGCCACCCGCGGCCAGCAAGTCACGGTGCATTACACCGGTTGGCTGTACCAAGACGGTCAACAAGGGGCCAAGTTTGACTCCAGCCGCGACCGCAATGATCCATTTGTGTTCGGTTTGGGCGCTGGCATGGTCATTAAAGGTTGGGACGAGGGCGTGCAGGGCATGAAGGTGGGCGGCCAGCGCACCCTGATTATTCCGGCCGCTTTGGGCTATGGTGCCCGTGGTGCGGGTGGTGTGATTCCGCCCAATGCCACGCTCAAGTTTGATGTTGAACTGCTCAAAGTAGGCCGTTAAGGCCTTAGTGGCCTGTAGGTTGTGCGGGGCGGCCCCAACGGCTGACCAGCCAAGCCATAAGCAAGCCAGCGGGTACGCCAAATACCCCGGCAGAAATAGGCTGGATGCCCCACCACAGGCCATCTCCGAGGAGCAGGGCGGGCACGGCGGCGCGTACGGCTGTCACGTTGCTGAGCATGTAGTAGGCGGCCACACCCAAGCCTGCCAACATGCCTGCCACTGCGCCTTGGCGTGTGGTGCCGCGCCAGAAAATGCCCAGCACCATCACGGGCACAAAAGCCGAGGCCGCCAAAGAGAACGAGGCCGTGACCAGCGGCAGAATGTCCGACGGCTTCAATGCCGCCACAAAAGCGGCGGCCAAGGCCACCGCCAACAAAATAAACTTGGTCAGGATAACGCGCTGTTCGGGGGTGGCTTCGCGGTCGGGGTCGGCCACGTACAAATCGCGCACCAAGGCGTTGCTGATGGTGAGCAACAGACCATCGGCGGTAGAAAGTGCGGCTGCCAGCCCGCCAGCGGCCACCAAGCCTGAGACGACATAGGGCAAGCCCGCCAGTTCGGGCGCGGCCAGCATAATCAAATCGGCCCCGAGCCGGATTTCACCAAACTGCACCAAGCCGTCGCCGTTGACATCTTCTACCGACAGCAAAGAGGCATCCACCCGCGCCCATTGGGCCATCCAGTGCGGCAGGGCATCAAACGGGCTACCCACCAAGTTGTGCATCACTTCAAACTTGACCAGCGCGGCCACGGCGGGGGCGCTCAGGTACAAGATGGCAATAAAGAACAAAGACCACGCCACCGAAGCGCGCGCCCCGGCGGGTGAGGGCGCAGTGTAGTAGCGGGTCAGCAGGTGGGGCAAACCGGCGGTGCCCACCATCAAGCAAAACATCAAGGCCAAAAAATTGCGCCGGGTGTCTTGGTAATCGGCCTGTTCTTGTGGTGTGCCATTCGGGTCACCCGCATAGGCTTGGCTGTGGCGTGGCAAGCCGCCCAAGGGTTGGGCACGCGCGTAGTTGTCGCGCATTTCTTGTTGCCAGCGTTCGCGCGCTGCTGCGGCATCGCGTGGCAAAGCGGCCAGTTCGCGGCTGGCGGCCACAATCAAGCCCACATCAGCATTTTGCGCACGTAAGTGGTGGATGTGCTCTTGCCGGGCTTGGCGCTGCTGTTCTAGGGCGCTTTCTACATCTTGCAGCCAGCTTTGCAGTTCTAGTGCCCGGCGCTGATAAGCAGCAATTACTTCTTGTTCAGCGGGTGAGGCTAATAATTGGGTTTCTAACTCGGCAATTTTGCCCAGTTGTTGCCCGTACACCAGTGGAGCGATCGGGTTGCCTAATTGCTTGTAGGCCAACCACGAAACCGGTATCAAAAAGGCCAGCAAGATCACCACATACTGCGCTACCTGCGTCCAAGTAATGGCCCGCATGCCGCCCAGAAACGAACACAGCAACATGCCACCCAAGCCTAGCATGATGCCAATCTCAAACTGCACTCCGGTCAGGCGCGAGGCAATCAGGCCCACGCCGTAAATTTGCGCCACCAAGTAGGTAAAAGAGCAAGCCACGGCGGCCAGTGCGGCAATAACACGCGGCCAATGGCCGCCAAAACGCACCTGAAAGAACTCTGGCACCGTGTACAACTGCATGGCGCGCAAATGGGGGGCAATCAACAGCGCAACCAAGCAAAAACCGCCCGTCCAGCCTAGCAAGTAGGCCAAGCCCCCGGCCTGCCCCGGTGTGCCAGAAAAACCCTGTAAATACAGCGCACCAGACAAACTGATGAACGAAGCCGCGCTCATCCAGTCGGCGGCGGTGGCCATGCCGTTGTAAAACGGTGGAATGCGCCGCCCGGCGACGTAATACTCTTCTGGGTCGGCGGTGCGGCCATAAACCCCAATGGCGGCATAGACCATCACGGTCAAAAATAAAAAAATCGGGCCAATCCATTGGCGCGATAGGCCCCGGTGTTCGGCCCAGGTCATCAAGCCGACAAAGCCCAGCAGCCCCAGCACATACAAGGCCAGATTGCGGTGCAGACGGCGCAGATAGGCACGGTTGGTGCCGAGGCCCGGTTCAGCCATGCCGGGGCGGCCGTGGTGGGGCCGAGGAAGTGGCTACAGGCGTATTGGGCTGCGCTGTGGTGGGCCACGGGTGGCGGTCAAGGTAAGCCATGACCAAGGCATATACCAACACGATGCCCATAAAGACCAACACCACCCCCTGCGAGGCCAGCCAGTAACCCAAGGGCCAGCCATACACCTGCAGAGACTGCAAATCACGGGCAAAAAACATGACCCCGAAAGCAGCCAGCCCCCACAGCAACAACAACACCGCCTGCAACAGCAGGCGGCGCGGGTCGGGTTTGGGCAGTATCACCGGTGGCAACGCCGCAGGCGTGCCACTGGCTTCTGGAGCAGCGTGGATGCGGGTCACCACGCGCGCAGGTTTAACCTGCCAGTTGTTGCCAAGTGGCGATCACGCTGTCGGGGTTGAGCGAGATCGACAAAATGCCTTGGTCGGCCAGCCATTGGGCAAAATCAGGGTGGTCGGAGGGGCCTTGGCCGCAGATACCCACATACTTGCCTTGGGCCAAGCAAGCACGAATGGCTTGCTCTAACAGCTTCTTCACGGCGGGGTCGCGCTCGTCAAAATCGTGCGCCAGCAGCTCCAGGCCCGAATCACGATCCAAGCCCAGGGTGAGTTGGGTCAGGTCGTTGGAGCCGATGGAGAAGCCGTCAAAGTACTGCAAGAATTCGTCGGCCAAGATAGCGTTGGAGGGCACTTCGCACATCATGATGAGCTTGAGTTCGTTCTCGCCACGCTGGAGGCCATTGTCGGCCAGCATGGCGGTGACGCGCTCGGCCTGCTTGAGGGTGCGCACAAACGGTACCATCACCTGCACATTGGTCAGGCCCATGTCTTCACGCACGCGGCGCAGGGCTTCGCATTCCATTTTGAAGGCTTCGCCGAAGTCTTCAGAGATGTAACGCGCCGCACCGCGGAAGCCCAGCATCGGGTTTTCTTCTTCCGGCTCGTAGCGGCTGCCACCGATGAGCTTGCGGTACTCGTTGCTCTTGAAGTCGGACAGACGCACGATGACCGGCTTGGGCCAGAAGGCGGCGGCAATCGTCGCCACGCCTTCGGCTACCTTGTCGACATAGAAAGCACGCGGCGAGGCATGGCCGCGCGCGACCGATTCGACCGCCTTTTTCAGGTCGGCATCCACAGCGGGGTAGTCCAAGATGGCCTTGGGGTGGACGCCAATGTTGTTGTTGATGATGAACTCAAGGCGGGCCAAGCCTACGCCCTCGTTGGGCAGTTGGCAGAAATCAAACGCCAGTTGCGGGTTGCCCACGTTCATCATGATTTTGGTCTTGATGGGGGGCATGGCACCGCGTTGTACTTCGGTGATTTCGGTCTCTAGCAGGCCGTCGTAAATTTTGCCGGTGTCGCCTTCGGCACAGCTCACGGTGACCAGCGTGCCATCCAACAGCTTGTCGGTGGCATTGCCACAACCCACCACAGCCGGAATACCCAATTCACGCGCGATGATGGCGGCGTGGCAGGTGCGGCCACCCCGGTTGGTGACGATAGCGCTGGCGCGCTTCATCACCGGCTCCCAGTTGGGATCGGTCATGTCGGTCACCAGCACATCGCCGGGCTGGACTTTGTCCATCTCGGAGATGTTGTGCACTAAGCGCACCGGGCCAGTGCCAATTTTTTGCCCAATGGCGCGGCCTTCGGCCAGCACCGTGCCCGTGCCTTTGAGCTTGTAGCGTTGCTCGGCTTGGCCCTTGGCTTGGCTTTTCACGGTTTCGGGGCGGGCTTGCAAAATGTAGAGCTGGCCGTCGGTGCCGTCTTTGCCCCACTCGATGTCCATCGGGCGGC